>CAKZVF010000085.1 GCA_937921995.1 uncultured Pirellulaceae bacterium | reverse complement strand
GCTTTCACAACGGCAACGGGGCCGCCCAAATCGGTGAATGCCTGCTTGGCGAGCTCCGGCGAAGTCGCCACTCGGTTTTCAAGCACGTTGACGCCAAAACGGCTGAATAGCTGTTTTCCTTGATATTCGTGTATTTTCATCAGCTTCTTTGATTAGAGCGGTTGTTATGGTCGATTCGGATTCCGATTATACCGATGGTTTGGAGGGAATCTCAAGGGCACAGATGTGCCAGCGGAGGTAAATTAAATCCCGCAAGTATTAGAATTAACGGCGATTATTACTTTGACGATCCCTCATCCCCAAGCTATTATTCTCACGCTTGAAGTTATCAAGCGTTTCCTACCAACTGCCACTAATTGCCACTCAAAGCGAACATAAATCTCGTTAACGTCAAGTAGCGGCAAACTCCTCCCGATAAAAGAACCTGACCAAGATTAAAAATCGTCAAGGTTCTCACTCAATTCGGACGTATATCCCTCCTTCCTAACGTTTCTAATCAAATGAATTATTCTTCAAAGTTTTCTGGCGTTGAGAGCGCTCATTCGGATCCGGTCAGAGCCGCCGTTCACCTGCAGCCGTTAACGGTTCGCCCTTCAAAAGGCAACACACCAGCAGAGCAATTTGCCACCGACGCCCACCGGCGCAGCGACGATCGCTTGCCGGTGATGATCCACGCCGGAGATGTGGTCGTCATCGACGGCAATCACGGCCACGACTACATCGACCTGCGCGGCTACAGCGTGGACGATGCTTTGTTTCACGGCGACACGATCGAGATCAACAAAGGCACCGAAAACCATTTTGTGATCAAATTTAAAAACGTCCGCGAAGCCCTCTTCGCCAGCGACATCGTTGTCGATCTGTAGAGTGTCGATGATGCAGCAGCTCTCGCCACTTTCAAAATAAAAAATCCGCCTCCAAAAACTGTTTGGGGCGGATTTTTTTGAATGCCTCTTAACCGGATGACCTACCAGAAGATGTAGTACAGACCAGCGGTGAGTGCAATTACAATCACGCCGCCGAACATCGCTAGTTTGCTGGAAACCAAGTCCATGTTCTCATTGACCGGTAGGACCACAGGTTCCTTCAAAGGTTTGACAATGGTCGAGATCAAACAGTAAGCCAACACCACCACGAAACAGATCCCCATGCGATCCAAGAACGAAATCTCGGTCGTGAACCAGAGGCCGCTGTCGACGATGACGTCGCCTAAACCAAACTTCAGTGCTCCGTAAAGGAACACGTTCAGTAAAATGCCTGACCAACCAAGGAACTTTGGGGCTTGGGGGACTAGCACACCCAACAGGAACACGACCAATACGCCAGGTGAGATGAAGCCTTGGAATTCTTGGATGAAGGTAAAGATTCCACCAAAGGCGGGGCTGGCCAACATCGGTGCGATGTAAGCCGCGATCAAAACAAAGAGAATGACAAACACGCGTCCAACGTTAACCAGCGTCTTCTGATTCGCCGATTTGTGTATCTGGCGATAGAAGTCCATCGTCGCTACCGTTGATGCAGAATTCAGCATCGAAGCCAGCGAAGAAACAACCGCTCCAAAAATCGCCGCCAACACAAACCAAGATATATAAGGGTACGGCTTGACCAGATTCTTCAACAACACGGGGAACGCAGCGTCGTAATCGTATCCTGCCAACGTTCCCGCCTTCGGTGCCCCAGCAACGCCTTCGCCTTTGGCAGTTCCTGCGACGGCGCCCAGTCGATTAATCTCGGCTGCGATCTCAGCAGCCGAACTTGAAGCGGTGGTCGTTGCGGCTTCACCGGCCAAAGTCGCATTGTGCTGAAGCACTTTGGCAGCAACTTCAGGCTTGAGAGAAACAAAGGCTTCTTTGACTCCGTACCACTGTGTCGTATTTTCCTCTGAATAGAAGGTACTGTTCTTTTCGGAGGCACTTGATTGAAGGTCCCCCGAGAACATGTTGAAAGCCAAGATGCCGGGAATGACGACGATAAACGGCACGATCAATTTCAGAAACGCCGCAAAGATAATACCCTTTTGCCCTTCGGCCAAAGATTTCGAACCAAGCGTCCGTTGAATGATGAATTGATTCAATCCCCAATAAAAGAAGTTAGGAATCCACAGCCCCAACAGCAACGCACTCCAAGGAATCTTTGAATCGTTGATCGGCCGAACCATGTGGAGCTTTCCACCTTCAGCGGCGGTACCCGCGTTCAGCATTTGGAATCGCGTCACGCTGTCGGCGGCCTCGAGTTCTTCAACAGAGATCGTTTTCAAGGTCGCTGTTTTGGCCAGTTCCGCCGCGTCCATCGAACCGAGTTTATCAAACGCAAAGTAGGCGACAATCAATCCACCCAAGATCAAAGAGGCTCCCCAAACCAAATCCGTCCAAGCACAAGCCTTCAGTCCACCGATCAAAACGTACAGCGCTGCCAGGCCTGCGATCAACCAACAGGCATACGTCAAATCGTTCAAGATAGGAATATCTGAGTAATAAACCGAAACGACTTTGGCACCGGAGTAAATCACCGATGCGGTAGGCACACCCACCAAAATCACCAAGGTCGCAACCGCCATCACCAAACGCGAAAGTTTCCCGTACCGGTATTCTAAAAATTCCGGTGCCGTGTAAATCCCGGCCTTGAGAAATTTTGGCAGAAAGATGAACGCCACAATGACCAATGTCACCGCCGCCATCCACTCATAAGACGCGATCGCCATCCCCAACCAGTCGGCTGCTTCCCCCGACATCCCGACGAACTGCTCGGTCGAAATATTGGCGGCGATCAAAGAGAATCCTACCAACCACCACGTCAGCCCGCGGCCGGCCAGAAAGTAGCCCGATGCTTCTTCCCCCTCTGCCGCCTCGCCGGTGGTCTTGTTCCCTTGGTAAATTCCGTAACCGATAACTGCGACCACAAAGATCACAAACAGAGTAACTTCAAGGATGGCCATAAATGTTCCGGGGATGGTGGTTGGAAGTTGCAAAACTTTTCGTTTACAGTCGAAAACGATTTCAAGAAGTGTAAATAAAACACAGATCGATTCAAAGCCTTCGCTCGTTGGTGAAGCCAAAAAACATCAATCAACCCGAGTTTGCTCTAACAAACCGGTAAACCCTACCGAAATCGTCGAGTTTCCCGGCCGTTGACGATCGCGTCCAGCACCTCGTCGATGCGGCGTTCGCGTGTTTCGACGCGCTTGGCGGATGAGACGCGGAAGGCAAATGACCGACGTTTGCCGGCGGTCAACGTTTTCCAAATGGATTCCGCCTTTGGGTTGACGGCCAAAGCATGCCGCAGCTCTTCAGGCACATCGACGGCTTCTTGATCAGCGATCTCAAAAGCGATGTAAACCTCATCGCCAACGCTCAGCCGAAGTTTTTTTAGTCTCCGCCGGGGCAGCAACACATACCATTTGCCTTGGGCGGGATGGAGAGCCCCCCCAAAACGATCGCCGTTGATCTCGCCTTCGACCCGCAGCCGAGGATGCTCCTTCAGCGGCAGGGCGGCGATTAATGGCTTGGGCAGATAGGCCACGGTGTAGTTCATCCGCCCAAATTTGTGAACTTTGATTTTGGTAGCGAAGTCAAAGGGGTATTCGATCATGGGCGTGGGGGAAGAAATTTTTAGACAATTGAATCTGTTGTCTTAACCGGAAGATCTGGCGAATGTTTCACGGGCAGGGCCACGAATCTCGAATCTCGAATTTTGAATTTTGAATTTTGAATTTTGAATTTTAAATTTGGGATTTGGGATTTTGAATTTGGGATTTGGGATTTGGGATTTGGAAATTAGAAATTGGAAATTCCACATCCTCTATCCGCTCACGAAATCCCTTCGCCTCGCCCTACCTTATTCGGCACTCCCTGATAAATCTCCATCGCCGCATCCATCTTCGCCAGCAGATCCGCAGACCTGCGTTGGTCCGAAGGATGCGTTGAAAGAAACTCGGCCGTCGCAGCTCCCTTTGACTCCCCAAAGCGATTCCAAAACGCGGGAGCCACCGTCGGGTCATATCCCGCTTGAGCCATCAACGTCAGCCCGATCTCATCCGCCTCGGATTCCTGCCGGCGATTATAAGGCAGCAGCACGCCGTACTTCGTTCCCACACCATAGGCCTGCATCAGCAGCGCTTGTTTGTCGGGAATATACTTCCCCGCCAACTGACTGGCCACGCGCTTGGCCCCGTCGACGACCATCGTCTGGCTCATCCGTTCCCCACCGTGCCGCGCGAGCGCATGGGCGATCTCGTGAGACATTACCACCGCCAACCCCGCTTCGTCGACGCACACCGGCAAGATGCCTTCGTACACCGCGACCTTGCCACCGGGCAAACAAAACGCATTTTGTTCGGCGCTGCTGATTAATTGAAAATCCCATTGGAAATCATCGCGTCCGGCGATGCCCGCAATGCGCTGCCCGACGCGACGGACCATCGCGACCAGCCGCGCGTTCTGGGACAGCGGTTCGCTTTGGATCGTTTCTTCAAACGCCTGAACGCCCAACGCCATCTCTTGACTTTCGGGCACCAGGATCAACTGTCGCCGCCCCGTCACCGGCGTGCTGCGGCAGCCTCCCAAACAAGCGCATGACGAAACCGCGCCCGCCGACCAAGCACTCGTTTTTATAATCCATTGCCGCCGATTGATTTGCTGGTTGTGTTTTCGCATGGGTGACTCTTTCGATGCGTAGATGCGCTCGCCAGAATTAGATCTTTTTGTGAAGTTCACGAATAGAAAATTCATGAATCCAATCTCCGGCGACAATAGAAAGATATACCGATCCTGTCAGCCGCATTTCGTCCGCCCTCAACCGATTTGCCAGCAACCTATCGCAGCAATCCAAGCACAAACTGTCGCAATCTACGAAGGGGTATTTCCCCGCGAATATGAACGAACCTTCTAAATGTGAGATATTTCTCCCAATAACGGTGAAGTTCTACTACAAAACACAATCAGAGCTTAGAATGCCGCGTGGAATTAAGATGCAAAATTGTCAACGCTTGCCAAGGTTGCCTTTAAAGAGACGTTTGAGAGACGTTTTCGCTTTTGGATTCAAACCAAGAGGCTCGATCAGCCGAACCAATTACAGTATCCTTTGCGCTTCTTTTGCCGAGCCTAAACACAATCGCCGCACGATCGCCAAGCAATCCCCCAGCATAGACAAACGCAAAACGTATCGCCGACCAACGCCAAGATATCTGCCCCAAGCTTAAATGAACGAACAAGTCTTTAGTTCCACCGATCCCGATCAGCTTCTGAAGGAATTAGTCGGCTCCTTTACGAAATTTGAACGCTCTTTCCGCAAACGTTTTCCTGTCATGTGGCTGGCTACGTTGCTGGCCCCGATTGTGGTGTCGGCGTTGCTGCTGTTGTTCTTCGGTTTTACCTCAGGATGGGGATTTGCGGGGCGGTTGGTTTCTCATGCGTTTTTGACATTCTTTGTATTTGGTCGTTTCATCATTCTTTCCGGTGCCGAAGCCCCCGAGGGTGCTTATCGGATCCTAATGTCGCCGTTGGAATTGTTCGGGCTGGTGACGTATCTCGATTTCATGACCGCGCTGTTTGTTACCTTTCACATGGGGTTCTTATTCCGCATCCCTTGGCTTGGACCGAAAATCGCGACGCTGGTGTGGGATGGAAAATTCGTCATGGACGCCCAACCATGGATTAAACGGTTCGCGTTTATCGGACTGGTGGCATTTGTCATGTTCCCCTCATCAACCACCGGCAGCATCGGCGGATCAATCTTCGGCCGGCTGTTGGGGCTGAGCAGGTTCGCGACCGTTGGCGGAGTGCTGGTCGGCAGCATTTTAGGCAACGCCGTGATGTATGGACTTTCGACGCAAATGAACAATTACATCAGCAAAGACGACATGTGGCTGAAGATCGCCGGCGCTGTTTTAATTGTGGCGCTGTGCATTGCGGTGGAGTGGCGATATCGGCAAGTCCGCAAGAAATTCCTCGCCAAAGAAGGTGTCGAAGCAGGCGATAAATCCGAAACACAAGAAGAAACAAAAGAATAATCGCCGGTTTTCCCCCAGCTTTTTCTGCCGCCTTTGACGAATCCGCGTAGTGAATAAGGCCACGAATCCGGCTGCTCCCTTCCCCAACGCCTCATCTTCCCCTCATCCACGAAAAAAACATTTGGAATCACCGCAGGATTTGTTATGCTATTTGGCATCTAAACCCAAAAGGTGAACAAATGACCACATCCAGTGCAATGGCGTCTAACTCCGCATCAGCCACGAACCTGTTGCCGGATCTCAAAAAGTTCTGGGGCTACGACAGCTTTCGTCCGTTGCAGGCCGAGGCCATCGACTGCGTTCTCAACCGTCACGACAGCGTCACGGTGCTGCCCACCGGTGCTGGAAAATCGTTGTGCTTTCAACTTCCGGCGCTTCAGTTCAGCGGCGTCGGCGTGGTGGTATCGCCTCTGATTTCGCTGATGAAAGACCAGGTTGACGCGCTGGTCGGTGCGGGCATCTCTGCGGCGGCACTGAACAGTTCCATGCCCGAGTCCGAAAAACGGGACGTCGAACATCGAATCAAAAATGGGCAGCTGCGTTTGCTATACGTCGCGCCCGAACGCTTGAACACTGCGGCGACGCTGCAGATGCTAAAAGAGAACGACGTCAGCTTCTTCGCGATCGACGAAGCCCATTGCATTAGTTCTTGGGGGCACGACTTCCGACCGGACTACCGCGCCCTTGGGAAACTGAAAGAGCAATTTCCCGGCGTAGCCCTTCACGCGTTCACCGCTACCGCGACGCCTAAAGTTCGTGAGGACATCGCGGTCCAATTGAATCTGAAGGATTGCCAAACGCTGGTCGGTTCGTTTGACCGCGAGAATTTGGTCTACCGAGTTTCCCAACGATCCAATTTATTGACTCAGCTACGCACGGTGATTGATCGCTATCCCAAACAAGCCGGCATTATCTATTGCATCAGCCGCAAAGAAGTCGAAAGCGTCAGCGAGACACTCAATTCGATCGGTTACCGCACGCGTCCCTATCATGCCGGCCTGAGTTCCGAACAGCGCATCGAAAATCAAGACGCGTTCATCAACGAAGAAACGGACATCGTCGTCGCCACCGTCGCCTTCGGGATGGGCATCGACAAATCAAACGTGCGCTACGTCATCCACGCCGGCATGCCCAAATCGCTTGAGGCCTACCAGCAGGAATCCGGACGCGCTGGCCGAGACGGTTTGCAATCGGAATGTCTGATGCTGTATTCCGGTGGCGATTTTATGGCGTGGAAACGGATGCTCGCCCCGAACAATCCCGCCGCAGCGTCGCTGCTGGAGGCAATGCTGAAATACTGTTCCCAGCCCCAATGCCGACACAAAGCACTGGTCGAATATTTTGGCCAAGCCTTCGAAAAAGAGAACTGCGGCGCCTGCGATGTCTGCAACGGTGAACTCAACACCGTCGATGATCCATTGGTCCTGTGTCAGAAAATCATTTCATGCGTCTTCCGCGTCGACCAGCGGTTTGGTGCCAACCATGTGGCCGACGTTCTGACCGGCAGCAAGAACCAACAGATCACAAAATTCAAACACGACCAAGTCTCGACCTATAACCTGCTTGGGGACCTGTCTAAGAAAACGGTTCGTAACTATATCGACCAATTGGTGGGCCAAGGATTCCTTGCCACCGCCGGCGGACAGTATCCGACGCTGAACATCACCGATCAAGGCCGGCAAGTGTTGCGAGGCGAAACCACGCCGGTGCTGTTCGAGGCTCCCGCGGCAGCTCAAAAATCCAGTGGCCAGACCGATGATTGGGAAGGCGTTGACCGGGATCTATTCGAACTTCTACGAACGCTTCGGCTGACGATCGCCAACGAAAATTCGGTCCCTGCGTACACCGTTTTCCATGACCCCACCCTCCGCGATCTGTCCCGCCAGCGTCCCTCTAAGTTGGAGGCGATGTCGCAAATTTCGGGTGTCGGCGAAAAGAAACTGGCGACCTTTGGCGAGCGTTTCGTATCCGCGATCACCGAATATTGCAACGAAAATGATGTTGCCATGGACCAACCGGCCGTCACGCGCATCAAGAACCCGCCGGTTTCATCGGCCAGGGGCTTATCCAAAGTTGGCGTGATGAAGAAAGCATTTTCTTTGTTTGAACAAGGCGCTTCGATCGAAGATGTGGCCGCGCAAATAGATCGTGCCCGATCGACCACGTCGGGTTACCTTTCCAGTTACATTTCCGAACACAACGTCACCGATCCTTCGCCTTGGGTCGATGCAAACGTGATCCCCAAGATCCGCGCCGCAGCCGAAAAGGTCGGTTCATTGGAAAGACTGGCCCCGATCAAAGAGATCGTTGGCGACGAGGTTTCCTACGAACAACTGCGACCAGTTATTGATTGCTTGAAGGTTGAGACGAAGTAGGACGGTTTTCAAACCACTTGAAGGCCCAACAACGATTTAGAAAACAGGCGCCTTAGTGTTTGATTGAAACCTCGCGCCGCCAACGAACTTCAACGCGCAGCAAACCAAGTCTTCTCGGCCCGTTTTGATTTGTCACTTCCTTCGACATCAAACATTTCAAATGATGCGAAGTGACCGATCAGACAATTTTATAATTTGCAGGCGTTTTCTGGGCTAACTTATATCCCTACATCTCTATATTCCCTTAGCCGAACGTTTTGTACCCGAAGATGAAATCGGGCTCGAGCAGTCGGCCTGTAACTGGTATTTTGCTTGCCATCGACGGCGAAAAGAGGTAAAATCATATTTATTAAGACAAATTGTCTTTTCTTTTCTTTTCTGGTGAGCAACCAAAAAATTCTTCTCCACAAGTTCTCGTACGTCATTCACTCGGTGTAACAATTATCGGTTAGCTGAAAAGTGAATTTACTTTCTCAGCCACCAACTGGCCTTTTGTGGCCCTAGATATCAGAACTTTATTTCACGTGACTCAACAGCCGTTTTCTCGAACAGAAGTTTTGCAAACGATTCGAGTGTTTACTGGTTCAGTATTTCTCATGGCAGTGCTGCTTTTCAGCGTCGGCTGTGGTACTTCTACTCCAACAACTTCAGATAACGGCCTTGAATCTCGCTCGTTAACTGAACTGGTGGACTTGGCGATGGCTGAGGTAGAGGAAGTGAAGTTCTGCCTGTCAGAAGACGCTGGTTTTGAGTCTCTTCAAGAGTCTGCCGATCGATTGCAAAAGGTTCTCAAAGCGCTGCCCGGATCCGTTGCTGCTGCGGGATTAACTCCTACTAAAACTGAAAAAGCCAATACTTCGATCCAATCGCTAACGACAGCCTACGACAGCTTGGTAAGCGCGCTAGAAAGCCAAGCAAGTTCCGCACAAATATCTAAAGTCAATTCGAAGATGCATAATGAGATAAAAACACTCACCAAACTTTCTCGATAATTTTTTCCGTTTTATATATGAAAGGGGCGTTATGAGCACTGCAAAAAAAGTCTCTTCCCGCGGCTTTACTTTGGTCGAACTACTGGTGGTGATTGCCATTATTGGCATCCTTATTGGCATGCTGCTGCCAGCTGTTCAGCAGGTTAGAGAAGCAGCACGCCGGACGGCTTGCATGAATCAAGTGCGCCAACTTCCGTTGGCTGCATTGAATTATGAGAGCACACACATGCGACTCCCCGCAGGTGCCGAACACATTAATACTTACGATCCCGCAAACGAAGACAGAGCCCCGCCAAATGACCCAGACAGTTTTGGTTGGGGCTGGAGGACTAAGCTGCTCCCATTCATGGAGCAAAACAATCTGTTCGATTCACTCGATTTGGACGTGAGTATCACTTCAGGGAACAACCCAAATGTAATCGTAGAATCTGTGGATACTTTTGTCTGTCCGGCTGACCAGGAACTCGGCTCAACGCTGTTCACATGGGGATACGATAGCGCTATGTCCAGTTATCTTGGCAACGGTGGTAGCATCGAGTGGGCTTTTGCCCCATATTTACCCTTTTCAGATGGAGTCTTGATGCGTTGCAGCAATGACAGGTATCAAGGAATTAGTCTCGCAGAGGTCTCTGACGGAACCTCGAATACCTTTTTCTGCGGTGAAACCATCAGCTACTCGATTGCCAAGGGCGGAGCCAGATTCATTTGGGATCCTGTTATGTACGCAGCGTCAAAAGGTACAAACGCATCACGAACGCTCAGTCAAGTTCGAACTGGACATGGCGAGCTCAACCCCGATTATGGTTTGAATAACGCAATATTGAGAAACTCATTCGCCAGCCAACACCCCGGCGGCGCAGTGTTTGCGTTTCTCGACGGATCGGTTCACTTTATTTCGGATGACATTGAGCACAACAATCTGACCGCAACACAATGGGAAAATGGTGAGGTCCGAGGGACTTATCAACGCCTGTTTTCTCGAAACGATGGACAGGTGCTGGGCGAGTACTAAGTCCAACCAAACTGTTTATGTTCATTGCCTGCATGTGAGGCTGCCTCAAAGGTGGCTTCGGTGCAGGTATTTTTTATGGGTCAACGGCAAAGTTTGGGTTCGTAGCCTTTCGGTCTCCGAAAGTGCGCCTCGCGCGCAATAGCGCTTGAGTGTTCTTTCGGGGACCGAAAGACAACGATGGACCAATGCTACGCTTCATTTACCCCTGCCGCTTGGGCCGGGGCACTTTGGAACCACCGCGTCGCTTGGAAGCGCGTCGGCCCTTTTTCTTTCGGCCCGAACTGCTTTTGGCGTTTGATCCTTCAACGCTGTTGAGCGGCTTGCCAACGGCTTCTTTCAACTGGCCAATTCGATCCCGCAGCAACCCCGCGCGCTCAAACTCCAACGACTCCGCCGCTTGGAGCATTTCCGTTTGAAGCTCCTCGATCATTTCTTCGGTGATGAATACCGTATTTTCGTTCACCAGCGCTTCGTTGGCTTCGCGATGATTGCGTAGGTCGGCACCGATGTCGTCCTTGATCGGTTTGATAATCGTTTTCGGTGTGATCCCATGTTCTTTGTTGTAAGCCATCTGCAACGATCGGCGGCGTTCGGTTTCTTGGATAGCGTTCTTCATCGCTTCGGTGACCTTATCACCGTAAAGGATCACCTTCGCGTCGACGTTGCGAGCCGAACGACCGATCGTTTGAATCAGCGCGGTCTCGCTACGCAGAAACCCCTGTTTGTCAGCGTCCAGAATTGCGACCAGCGAAACCTCGGGAAGATCCAATCCTTCGCGCAACAGGTTCACTCCCACCAGCACATCAAATTTTCCCAAACGAAGGTCACGCAAATGTTCGACACGCTCAAACGCATCCAATTCACTGTGCATCCACTTACATTTAATACCGTTCTCATTGAGGTACGCTGACAAATCTTCGGCCAGCCGTTTCGTCAGCGCTGTCACCAGCACCCGATCGCCGGCCTTCAATCGTTCGTTGATTTGACCTCGTAAATGTTCGACTTGTCCACTGGCCGGAACAACCTCGACCACTGGATCCAGCAACCCCGTCGGGCGAATAATTTGTTCGACCACTTCGCCGCTGGTCTTTTCTAATTCGTAATCGCCCGGCGTCGCCGAAACGTAGACGACCTGATTGATTCGATTCTCCCACTCTTCAAATTTCAAGGGGCGATTGTCCATTGCACTGGGCAGACGAAATCCATGAGAAACCAGCGTTTCTTTTCGGCTGCGGTCGCCCGAGTACATGGCTCCGACCTGCGAAATGGTGACGTGCGATTCGTCGATCATCAATAAGAAATCATCAGGAAAGAAGTTGTAAAGCGTTTCGGGTTCTTCCCCCGCGGCGCGACCGGCAAGATGCCGACTGTAGTTTTCAATGCCCGGGCAATGGCCCACATTCTCCAGCATCTCAATATCGAACCGTGTCCGCGCGTTGAGCCGTTGAGCCTCCAGCAATTTGCCTTGGGTTTGGAACTCCTCCAACTGCTCTTTCAATTCGCTTTTGATGCGGCGAACGCCTTGCTGAATCCGTTCTTCAGAGGACACAAAGTGCTTGGCGGGATAGATGAAAATTTGTTCTTCGGGAGAAATGGATTCGCCTGTCAGCGGATTGATGATCGAGATTTTTTCGATCTCATCACCCCAAAATTCGATTCTGTAAGCGTACTCTTCGTAGGAGGGCCAGATTTCGACGCTGTCCCCACGCACACGAAACTTGGAACGGGCAAAGGCGATGTCGTTACGTTGATATTGAATCTCAATAAACTTGCCCAGCATTTTATCGCGGTCGATCGTTTCGCCGACCTTTAGGGAGACCATCATCGAGCGATAGTCTTCGGGCGACCCCAGACCGTAGATGCTGGAGACACTCGCGATGATGATCACGTCTTTGCGGCTGACCAGAGAACTGGTCGTGGCCAGTCTCAAGCGGTCAATGTCTTCGTTAATCGAAGCGTCTTTTTCGATGTAGATATCGCGCTGGGGAATGTAAGCTTCGGGCTGGTAGTAGTCGTAGTAGCTGACGAAATAGTGGACCGCATTGCGAGGGAAGAAAGTCTTAAATTCGCTGTACAGCTGCGCCGCAAGCGTCTTGTTATGCGAGATCACCAGCGTCGGCTTTTTCATCTGCTGGATGACGTTCGCCATCGTGAATGTCTTGCCCGACCCTGTCACCCCCATCAGCATTTGAGGGTCGTTACTGGCCTTGAGATTCTTGACGAGCGTTTCGATGGCGCGGGGCTGGTCACCGGCGGGCTCGAAGTCGGATTGAAGTTTGAACATTCGGAGGCAGAGGGATTTCGGAGAAAAAAAAGAGCCAACTCGTATTCTACCGATCTCACCGGCCAGCCGAAGCTCAAAATAGGTTTCTCTTGCCTTTGGCCGGAGATTTAACCATCGGAATCGACCGGCACTGGTTACCCAAGGTCCTACTTCGGGTCCGGAGGACTCAATTCGTGAGCGGCGAGGCGCTAGCCCGGATATTGCATCCGCGTATTTTATGCCGGCGGTGAAATTGTTTTACAATTTTCATGTTTGACACAGCCAAATTTACCGTTGTCGGTGCAGAGATCCCCTTACCCCACTCGATAAAACCTGTGGTGGAATTGGTAAATGTAGCGGACGGTAAAGGTGGAAGAATCGTTGGCTCGGTCGGCGACCATGATTTTACAAACGCTAATCAATACCACACAAACGCCCCATCACCCGATCAAACAAATCGGCTGACGGGCAATGACTGGCTAAACTAAACACCACCCGCCGACAGGTCACTTTCACTCGCGCCGCGATCTTGAACAGACGCAAGCGAATCGTGTCCACACGCCAACGAGCCCGCTCGGTCCCTTGCAGGCCCAACCGGCGTATCCCGTCTACCAATACATAAGCAAACGATGAAAGCAACAACCGAAACTGATTCGCCACGAAGTCGGTGCAACTGGTTCGATCTGCAAACATGCACAGTTGCTGTTCCTTAATCCGATTCTCCATCTCGCCACGCAAGCAGTACATCGAGCGGTAAAACGCTTCAGGGTCTGGCGGCAAATTGGCAATCGTGGAAACCTCTTTGACTTGCCTTGTTTGTTTTCCTTGGACACGCGGGCGATGGTAAGTCGTATCGACGACGCCTTCATTGCTGGGAAGATTGGTCACGACAAAACGGGGGTTAGCTCCCTTGTCGCCGAACTCTGCTTTGCCGACCACCCAGCGGTGGCACTTCCACGATTTGAGCGTGCGGTAACGAAACCAATTAAAGTAGGCTTGCTTGACTCCCAGAATGCCGTACCAAATCTCAGCGTTTTTCATTTCGGCTTCAACATGGCGGATCAACACGTTGTTCTTGGCCAAGCCCAGTACGTAATAAACGTTGTTTTTGTCGCACCAACGCATCAATCGCGGGAGGCAGAAACCACTGTCTCCACGGATGATGATCTTCGTCAGGGGCCACCGGGAACGAATTTTTTGCACCAGCAGTTTGGTCACCGCGGCGGCATGGTGGGCCGCCCCGTCGCTGCTGGCACGGAGATAGGACACCAACAGATGGTCACCGCAGAAAACGTACAGCGGCAAGAAACAGTAGCCATCATAGAAACCGTTAAAGTAACGTCGGTCTTGGTTGCCGTGAGTCGGATCGTCGGTGGCGTCGTAATCCAGAATGATTTCTTCTGGGGGACAGTCGTAGCTGTCGAGGAAGGTGTCGACGAGGACTTCGTGTAGGGCGAACATCGTTTCTTTTTCGATTCGATTCTCGAACCGAGAATGCGTGGCGGGGCTGGCCAGCGGATAGTTCTCGCTGGCTTCGCTGTAGTCGCCTTGGGCCGGCGTCCGACCGGCGGCGACCTGAAACGCGGCGTCGTGACGCAGATGGTCTTGATCGTTGCCATCTTCGTACCCCGCGGCAATACCAAAGATCCGGCTGGTTAGAAGTTCGGTTTGAGGATGAGCGGTGTAGAGTGGGGCACGAGGATCGGGGATGGCTTGGTCGATTCGGCCAATGAGATCGAGTCGTTTGTCGACTTCGCGTAGAAGAAGTAAACCTCCGTCAGAGGTGAGCGTTCCGCCATCGAAGTCTACTTCTACCGATTGGCGGCGAAGCCGTTTCAATTCGGGCTGATTTCGTTTACGCTGTGTCATTGTCGAGAGCCTTGTTTTTGGGGTGCTGGTTGAGTAGATACTCCAACACTTTACCGATTCAAGGCTCTCGCGCTAGGCGGACAGATGAAAAAACATATGCAATATCCGGGCTAGCCGCTGGTTCGTTGAGCCACGCTTTCCCGATTTTTCCTTCTCTTGGCTCCGCTAACCCACGGCTAGCGCCCAGCGGCTCAATCGGTGCGCATTAAGTGCCATGTTCAAAACGTACTACGGATTCAGGCCGAACCTAATACGCAGGATCGGCGATGCCCGATGAATCCACGACAAACGGCATCCAACACACGCCGAAGTCCTCGATTGAAATATCGCTTTTCCGCGGCGGCAGGCTCAGTTCCTCAAACTCCATGTTGTCAACCGAGAGCTTTTCGGTCAGATCTTCGACGTCTTGTTCGAATTGTTCTTCGAGTTCCTCGTATTTGATCATGACATCTTCCAAGCCCTCTTTGGCGCGTTCGATGTCAGATTTTTCCTTGCCGCTTCTGCCAAAGGCACGCATCGACGTACCCGCGCGACGCGCGTTGGTGACGCTGAGCGTTTTGCGGCCAAAGAGAGCCCCCATCAAAGTCGTGCCGACGGACAACATGCCTGACACGCGCGCCTGTTGGTACTGTTCTTCTTGCACTTCGACTTTGTCTTCGGCCCGGCGAATGCGATCACGCAGCGTGCTGAATTTCGAGGCGTACTTTTTGCTCAGCTTTTCTTTGGCTTCGTCTCGTTTTTCGGAGACCGCCTGCTCCATCCGCACCTTGAAGTCACCCAGTTCTTCGCCCGGTTCACTGTACTTTTTCAGCTCCGTGCATTTGTAAACCGTCAGAGTTTGCTTGCGATACAAAAACTCTTTCAACTCTTTTTGCCAAGTCTTATAGTTTTTGGCCTTTTGCAGGTCGACCGGCAGTTCGGCGAATTCAGCGTCCTCTTCAGGCCGTCGTTCCATGTCCAACGCCTCCACCAGCGGTTCCGCATCATCCCAAATTTCGTCCGGCAATTCGCCGCCGGCGACCGATGCAAGAAACCTGCGTTCCATCCATTTGTCAATCCTGTACCCGGCGCGCACGTAGTGCAAACGGCCTTCACCAATCAACATCGGTCGATAAACTAGCCGCTGGCCTTCGCCAACACGCGTGTTGGCGGCGACAAAGAACTGATCAATGTCTTGAGGCACCAGTTCCTGCTGACTGACCTGAGCCACCACCGGTTTCGCAGCCTCAGCCGCAGCGGCACCAGGTCGCACTTTGGCCGATTCAATGACAGCCGGATCGTAGTTGGGATCCGATTCGGTAATCGTCTGAAGTTGATCACGCGTCAGCGGACCACGCAAATAAGACATTGCCCAACGCGTTTCAAAAACAACCGGATGATCCTCGTGGACGTTGTTCATCAGGAACACGCGGTTGCCTAACCCTGCCAGCGTCCGCTCCATCGCCGCTCGGTCGAACGCCGTACCTGCTTGTGATGAAGCTCCCTCGAGCCCCTCAATCACCCGCGCTTTGTCTCGTTCGGTTTGCAATCGACCCAAGAACCAAGTTCCGGCGTTGGATAGGCCTTTGTAATCCAGATCGACGGGGTTCTGAGTCGCCAGCACACATCCCAAACCAAACGCACGGGCTTGCTTCAGCAGCGTCAACATCGGCCGCTTGGAAGGTGGATTGGCCGTTGGTGGAAAGTAGCCGTAGACTTCGTCCATGTACAGAATCGCGCGGAGGCTGGAAGTTCCGGCTTGCGTGCGCGTCCATGATAAAACTTCATTCAGCAAAATCGTGACGAAGAACATCCGTTCCTTATCGGTCATATGAGCGATCGAGATGATCGAAACGCAGGGCTTGCCCTCGGGCGTGTGCAGCATGCGTTTGATGTCGATCGGTTCGCCCATCATCCAGTTTGAGAACGATGGTGATGCCAATAAATTGTTCAATGTCATCGCCAATTCGGTCCGTTCCTTGGCAGGGTAGAACGAATCGAGCTCCATGATTCCGACGCGCTCAAAGGGCGGGTTTTGAATTTTTGAAATCAGCGCACCCAAGTCGAGATTCTGGCCTTTACTCCACGTCGTATTGAGAATGTTGGAGATCAGGATGTGTTCTTTGGATCGAATCGGATCGGCATCAATGCCCAGCAACGACAACAATCCCGACGAAGCCGAACTGATCATGTCCGCGAACATATCCGAATCGGCCATAACTTCCGGGCTTGGACAATTAAACGATTTGAGAATCGTCAGCGGCCGGCCAATCGTGGCACCGGGCGTGTAAACGCGCATGTCAACGGTGTCGCGCATCATGCGGATTCGAGCGGCATCCTGTCCCCAGCTTTTTAGCCCCGCCTTCCATTTTTCGGCTTCGTTGGTCGCAAAGACCTCGGGCGAAATCCCTTCCCGGTCGGCCTGTCCTTCGTCAACCCAAGGGCGGAATTCTTCGGGGCTGAGATTGGGAAAGGAAAGCAGCAGATTGGAGATATCGCCCTTGGGGTCGATGACGATCGAGGGAATTCGATCGATTGCCGCCTCTTCGAGCATGCTGACGCAGAGCCCTGTTTTGCCGCTGCCGGTCATTCCGACGACGACCGCGTGCGTGCAAAGGTCCTTGGAATCGTATAGCAACAAATTCTCCGAACGCGATTTCGCGTCCATGTCGTATTCTTTGCCGAGGTAAAAGGCACCAAGTTTTTCGAAATCTTGCATCGGTTGCGATCCTTGCTGGAGGCGGGAGGTGTGTTTGTGATTTCATTATCACAATTGCCGACTCAATCGCCAACCCGTCTGTTCAACTCGCCAAGCGTCTGTCAGTATTCAGGTCTGCAGTCACGGGTTTTTTGACCATTTTTTTAATCGCGATACCAAAGCCATGGTGTCAGGCATACGATACGGTGCCCCTTTGGGTGACCGTACCAACATCGCGATAGAGGGAGATTTATTATTAGTACGCTGATCAAAAACGCGCGAGCGATCATTGGTGGACAGTCCGTGGAGACTTCCGTTTTAGTCGCCGAAGGAAAGATTGCCGAAATTGATCCTGCCATCACCATCACCGCCGACGAAACGGTCGATGCCGGTGGGCGGGTGCTGATGCCGGGCGTTATCGACGACCAAGTCCATTTTCGGGAACCGGGGCTGACGCAGAAAGAAGATCTGGCCCATGCATCTCGCGCGTGTGCCAAGGGTGGCGTGACCAGTTTTTTGGAGATGCCTAACACCATCCCCAATGCAACGACCCAAAAACTGATCGACGATAAATTGGCGATCGCTGCCAAGAAGAGTCTGGTGAACTATGGTTTCTATATTGGTGCCACGCCCAGCAACGTCAACGATCTCAAACATGCCGTTCGCACGCCTGGCATCAAGATCTTCATTGGCTCCAGCACCGGTGACCTGTTGGTGGATTCGCAGGATGCCCTGGAAACAATCTTTGCCGAAACGACCTTGCCGATTTGTGCTCACTGTGAAGACGAAGCGACCGTGAAACGCAACGCCGAGCTTTACGCCGACAGCACCGACATCGCGACGCATTCCAAGATCCGCGACCACGAAGCGGCGCTCATTGCAACCAAACGCGCGATTGACCTCGCCGAACGTCACCAGCATCGGTTCCATGTCCTGCACGTGTCGACCGCGGCGGAAGTCGATTTGATCCGGGCCGCCAAAGCAAAACACAATTATGTCACCGCCGAGGCTTGCCCGCATCACTTGTTCTTCTCCATTGAGGACTACCAGCGCCTAGGTTCGTTGGTCAAGATGAATCCGTCCATCAAAACCAAAGCGGATAATGAAGGGATCTTTGCGGGATTACTGGACGGTACGATCGAGGTAATCGCCACCGATCATGCGCCTCACACGATCGAAGAAAAAGACTTGCCCTATCCACAGTGCCCGTCAGGTTTGCCCGCGGTCGAAAATTATCTGGCTCTTATGCTGAACCAAGTCAACCAAGGCCGCTGTTCGATTGAACAGGTGGTGGCTTGGATGTGCGAAGCTCCCGCTCGCGTCTGGGACATCCGCAACAAGGGAAAAATCGAAGTCGGCTACGATGCAGATTTGGTACTGGTTGACATGGACCTCGAACGCACGATACGCAACGAGGATCAGCAAACCAAATGTGGTTGGTCGCCGTGGGCAGGAGAGACGCTCAAGGGATGGCCTGTGAAAACGTGGGTGATGGGGAAAGAAGTTTTCCGATTAGAAGACGGGACCGAGCAGTTCGCAAACACGTTTGGATCGGCCATCGAATATCAACACGAAACGGCATGACTCAAAACTCCGCACCCACTATTCTACCTTTCTCCCCAACCGCGCTATGAACAGTTTTGCCCACGCGCTGCCGTTTCTTGATAGACCCTACTACGCTGTCGGAGCAAGCCTGCCCGATTGGCTGGCGGCGGCGGATCGTAAGTGCCGTGTCCGAAGAAAAAGGGCGGTGGATTGGGTCGACGACGAAGATCCGATCGTGGCCGAAGTGGCCGGCGGCGTGGTACAGCACCTCAAAGACGACCACTGGTTTCATACGTCGGGCGTGTTTCGCGATTTTGAGATGAAGTTTGCCATTGAAATCCGCGACATCTACGACGGCGATACCAGTATGCGGCCCGGGTTTGTGGCTCATGTGATGGTAGAGATGTTCATCGATTCGTGGTTGCAGCAAAATTTTCCCGGGCAACTAGAACGGTACTACCAACTGATCGCTGAAGTAGATCCGCAGAAGGTTCAGGAGGCCATCAATCGTTTTGCCACCAAGCCCACGGAACTGCTTGTGCCGGCGATGGACAGGTTCATTTCCGAACGCTTCATTTTCGATTATGTGACCGACGAAGGTGCCGTGTATCGGATGAGCCGCGTGTTGGAGAGAATCGGGCTGGAGCCTTTAGACGAAAAAATTCTGCCTTGGGCAGCGACGGCCCGGCCGCGTGTCGATGAGCAGATCAAGGGACTTCTTAGCGGATACGCAATGGAGCTTTCGTAGAGCGACTTCCGCCCAGAAGCAATTACTTCATCCAAAAATTGGATGACCTTTTAACGACTAGCCGGCAGCGTTTCGCCCGACCAAACGCGGTTCACTGCAGGCTCGTCGTTGAACTAAACGCGGTCGCCTGCCGGCTCGTCGTTAAACTGAGCATTGGCTACAGACTCTGATCCAACCTTACGACTGGATCACATGAGCACCTTGCCCTGGACGCGTCATGAACGCGGAGGGTTTCACGCCGGTCTGTTCTTCGTACTCTCTGCAGATCGAATCGCTGATCGAATCGGCTTTGTTCCCTTGCACCAACGCCACGATGCAACCGCCAAAACCACCGCCGGTCATGCGAGCCCCAATCACGCCATCGGTTTTACTGGCGATGTCCACCAGAACGTCCAACTCCTTGCAACTGACCTCGAAGTCATCCCGCAACGAAGCGTGACTGGCATACATCAGCTCGCCGACGGTCTGCCAGGCGTTCTTCTTCATCGCTTCAGCGGTTTTGACCGTCCGCGCGATTTCGGTCACAACATGATGAGCCCGATGATAAACGACCTCGTCGAAATCGTCTTTCTTTTGTTGCAGCTGTTGCAGCGTCACGTCGCGATAGGATTCGGCTCCGAGGATCTCAAGCGCTTCTTCGCACTGAGCACGCCGCTGGGCATACTCGCCGCCGGAAAGTTCGTGTTTGACTTCGCTGTTGATGATCAGCACCACGATGTCGGGGTTGGAGAAGGGGATCTGCTGGAACGATTGATCACGACAATCAAGCAACAAGACATGATCCGATTCGCACAAGACGCTGGAAAACTGATCCATTATTCCGCAAGGCACTCCCGCGAAATCGTGTTCGGCTTTTTGACAGACCAATCCCTTGTCCACCTTGGCAATCGTCTGACCGGTGATCGCTTCAATCAGCGTGGCCGTGGCAACTTCCAGCGACGCGCTGCTGGAAAGGCCTCCGCCGATAGGCACATTAGATTTAGCCACCGCTTGGAAACCGGGAATCGAAAAGCCTTTGCCTTTGACCATCCCGTCAACGACACCAGTCACATAGTTCGACCAGTGTGAATTTTCTTTCTTAACCGGATCGACCAAGGAGATGTCTGCCTGTTCGTCCATGTCAACCGAATACAGCGTAGCCGTTGCTTCGTTTTGGGGATCAACTTTGGCGGCGATAACCGTGTACCGTTCGATCGCCATCGGCAGAACAAATCCGTCGTTGTAGTCGATGTGCTCACCGATAAGGTTAACACGACCGGGTGCGGCTACAACGATATCCGGATCAGAAGCATATTTTTCCGCAAACTTGGCAACGACGTCAGCGATTAACAACTCGAGGCGAGTGTCAGGCATGGGTAGATTTGTAGAGAGAGTGGAAGGATTTTTTTAGGTGACCGCTCATAGTATCGGAGCATTAACGCAAAATCGAGCAAACATTTTTTAATAAATATGATGAAGAAGTAATGAAGGAAATGACGAATCTTAGTCGCTAAATTTCATCAAGCTATATTTCTTCTTTCCGCTTCTCAACACAATCACCGTCTCGCTTGCTAAATCGCTGGTTGAAAGGGTTTTCTCAACTGATTCAACCCGCTGATTATTAAGATACGCTCCGCCTTGATTGACGGTACGTCGCGCTTCGCCTTTGCTTTTGGAAAGCCCTGACTCGACCAACGCATCAACGATCGACACCCCCCCATTCAGGCGGTCCATCGGCAGAGTAACGCTGGGGACGTCAGCAAAGATCTGCTGCAGTTCCTTGTCAGAGAGATCTGCAATTTCAGCACCGAAAAGAATCTCAGTCGCTTGCTTTGCCGACTTCAGTCCCGCCTCGCCATGAATCAGTTTGGTAACTTCTTCGGCCAAGCGTTTCTGGCTGGCACGTTGCCCCGGTTCGGCGGCGCGAGCCAGATCAAGCGACTTGATTTCTTCTTCGGTCAACTCCGTCAAGAAACGCAAACACATCCCAACATCGTCGTCTTCAACGCGCACCCAGTATTGGTAGAACTCGTAGGGGCTGGTGCGGTCGGGTGACAAGTAAATCGCGCCGGATTCGGTTTTGCCCATCTTCGCCCCGTCAGATTTCGTCAATAGCGGACACGTGATTCCGTACAACTGCTTCCCCAACATGCGGCGACCAAGGTCGATCCCGGCGGTCACGTTACCCCACTGATCACTGCCGCCAATTTGCAGTTCGCATTGGTACTGTTGGTTCAAGTGCACGAAATCGTACGCCTGCAACAGCATGTAGCTGAATTCGGTGTAGCTCAATCCCGCGTCGCTACCAAGCCGAGACTTCACGCTATCTTTGTTCAGCATGACATTGACCGGAAAGTTCTTACCGACGTCGCGCAGAAATGCGGTGTAGGAAAAATCCTTCATCCAATCGTTATTGTTGACCAGCAAGGCGCTCGTTTTGCCGGCGTCAAAATTCAGCAGCTTCCGCATTTGACCTTCGATGCCGACGATGTTGGTAGCCAGTTGTTCTTCAGACAGCAAATTGCGTTCGGCGCTTTTGCCACTGGGGTCTCCGATCATCCCCGTCGCGCCGCCGACCAGAGCGATCGGTCGATGGCCGGCTTTTTGGAACCGACGCAGCATCATCAAGGGCAAAAGACTTCCCACGTGCAAACTGTCGGCGGTAGGATCAAAACCCGCATAGACCGTCCGAGCTTCTCCGGCCAGCCACTGAGGTAGTTTGTCATCGGCGGTCGTTTGGTGGATGAGGCCCCGCCATTGAAGGTCGGCAAAAATATCTTGCATGGTTGGTTGTTTGAAGGTTATGGTTTGAAATTTGGTTGTTTGAAAGTTGTGGTTTGAAAAATCGTTTTTCAAAGCGCCTAATCCTACATCAGCTTATCCGATGCGGGCCGCGGACGTTTTTGTAACGTTCGGCGACTCAATCTCGGTTCGTTAATATACCCACTTTTCGTAAGCTGGAAATTGGAGGCTTGATTTGAGGGTCGAAGTACGGCTTTTAAGCGGCGTCCGGATTTGCGAAACGCTCCTCGCGCGACCGGTGCCGCTTTAAAGGCAGTACTACCCATCGGCAGCCGATGGCTTAAGATCACTGCTATGGCCGACCACGCTTCTTTTCGACACGCCTCGCCACGCCCAGGTTCGCCCGCTTGGATCGCCGGACTTGCCTTCACTTCGCCGTGGTTGATTGGATTCACGTTGCTTTTTGCGTGGCCATTCGTGGCTTCGTTCTATTGGAGCTTCTGCAGATTCGACATTATTAATCCGCCCACGTTTATCGGATTGGAGAACTATCAACGGCTGATGGCCGAAATTGCCAGCGGCCGCGGAGCCGGCAAAGCCCTTTGGAATACGATTTACTACTCACTGCTGTCGGTGCCACTATCGGTGATACTGGGCGTGTTGTTGGCGGTGCTGTTGTCGGCGCGGGTGCGCGGGCAAGCATTTTTTCGGACGCTGATTTTTCTTCCTTCGGTGATCCCGATCGTCGCCAGCAGCATTCTTTGGGTTTGGATGCTCGAACCCGAGGGTGGTTTGATTAATAGTCTGTTGGGCGTTGTTGGTGTTCCTCCTCAAAATTGGTTGAATCAAGCCCGCCCTGCCGTCGGCACAGAAGGGATAGCTCAGGTTGGCAATTGGATCTCAGGAGGCCCCTTATTACTGATGGGCAGCAAGGACGCGCTGGTGATGATGGCGCTATGGGGCGTAGGCAATTTCGTTGTGATTTATTTGGCCGCAATCAGTGACATTCCCAACGCGCTCTACGAAGCGGCATCTGTCGACGGGGCGTCGAAGTTTCGCAAACTGTTGCACGTGACGATCCCGATGCTGTCGCCGGTGATTTTTTTTAATCTGGTGATGGGTTTGATTCGCAGCGTCCAGACATTCACATCTATCTACGTCCTGAGCGAAGGGACCGGGCAGCCGGGAGAATCGTTGATGACCGTTTCGCTGCACTTGTTTATGTCCGCTTTCGCAGATTTTGAAATGGGATACGCCAGCGCGATTGCTTGGGTCATGTTCGTGGGATTGATGCTGTGTACGGTGTTGCTGTTTCGAACGTCGAAGCAATGGGTTCACTATCGGCAATAGGCGGAAGGGATGTGGCAGTCGAAATGCGGAAAGCGGAATCAGATTTTGAATTTTGAATTTTGAATTTTGAATTTTGAAATCAGAAATCAGAAATCAGAAATCAGAAATCAGAAATTGGAAATTGGAAATTGGAAATTGGAAATTGGAAATCTCAGGACATTAAACCTTGAAGATTGATTGGCAAAACTTAACCTCGAAAACAATCCGCCTCTGCTGCCTCGCAGTGGCGGCATTAGCCTGCGCGACCGGTTGCCAACCCCAGCCATCCCAACCCTCAACTACGGCTTCCTCTCCCCAGCCTTCGGAAGTCGTCTTCTGGCACTTCTGGGGCGGCGCAGACCGCGCGGTCGTGGACGATATTGTTCGTCAGTTCAACGATCATCAGCAGCGCTATCACGTCCGCGCCATCGCCATGCCGGGAAATAATCTTCAAGCCAAACTCTTCCTGGCCGTCGCCGGCGGTGATCCTCCCGACATCATCAACCAAGACGACCCTGTGCTGGCGGACTGGGCCAAGCGTGGCGTCATCCAACCTCTGAAAAATGTGGCGGACACCGCAGATGTCGACTCCGTCACGCAATCGTTGCTCGCGCCGGCGCGGAAACTATCGCTGGTCGACGACGAACTTTACGCGGTCTGTAATGGGCTCGACATCCGCGCCTTGATCTACAACCAAACAGCGCTCGAACAAGCCGGACTCGATCCTCCCAAAACGATCCAACAACTGGACGCCATCGCCTCATACTTTGCTCCAACTACAAACGACACAAGATCGAAGCGCCTGCAAAGCCCCGTCGGCTACCTTCCCGACAGCCGTAGGTTATGGGCTTGGGGGCCCGTCTTTGGAGCCAATTTTTTCGATCCATCAGCGCGGCAAATATCACTCGATTCACCTTCCACCGCTAACGCCCTGCAATGGATGGCCGGGTATGGGCAGCGCTACGGCGCGGATAATTTGGCCGCGTTTCGACAAGGCGATCAATCACTACCGGGTAAGACGTTTCCGCTGCTACCGGTCGACGACGACGCGGTGACCGGGCGATATGTTGTGATGATGGATGGCCAATGGCGAATCCGAGACCTTACGTCCTTTCAGCAACGGCGGGCCGATCTGAATCTGCCAAAGATCAAATTCGGTGTCTGCCCGTTGCCGTTTGTCGACCGAGATCGTGACGGCCAACCCGATCTGCCTTCACGCAAAGACGCGGGTTGGGTCAACGGAAACTTTTTCGTCGTTCCCGCCGGTGCCAAGTGTTCCGCTGGTGGGTGGGAGTTCGCAAAATTCTGGATCGGACAAAGCCAATACAACGATGCCGATTCGGCGGCGGCTTGGTACGCCAAGGGCGGTTGGATTCCGGTCACTGAGGACCTGATTAAATCCCAAACCTATCAAGACCATCAGTCGGAACACCCTTTGATGAAGACCTTCGTGCGTTTGGCCGGCAGCTCTCACCAATACCCAATCCCAGCAGTCCCGGGCGCAGCGATACTCAAACGCGCAGTCGAAAACTTGACCTACGAAGCCATGATGAACGACTACCAACCCGATGCGATCAAAACACTATTGAAAGAACGAAGCGCCGAAATCCAAACTCAACTCGGCGACATCGAGGGTCAATCCAAGTGAACCTGCGTAGCAAAATCCTGACCTACGCCGCACTGATTCTTTGCAGTGGCATTTTCGCGTTGCCGATTCTGATGATGATCAGCGGTTCACTGCAATCGCCGGAACAGTTGGCTCGTGATCCATACTCGATTCCTACCCCGCCGCGATGGAATAACTACACCGACGCGATCAACAGCATGCCGATACTGACGTACCTGAGCAACACGTTGCTGCTGTGTGTGGGAAGCGTGATCGGCACGACGCTTTCTTGCAGCCTGGTCGCGTACGGGCTGTGCAAGATTGATTTTCGAGGCCGAAGACTGCTGATGATCAGTGTCTTGGCAACGATGCTTTTGCCATGGCAGATCATGATGGTTCCGCGTTTCGTTTTGATCAGCCAACTGGGACTTTATAATTCGCTGTGGGCGATCATCGGTCCAACTTTTTTGGGCGATGCGTTTTTCATTTTTTTGCTGCGTCAATTCTTCGTTTCTATTCCTCACCAATTGCTTGAAGCGGGGCGCGTGGACGGGCTGGGACATTGGGGATTGTTCTGGCGGATCGTGCTGCCGTTGTCTTGGCCGGCGATCGCGACGGTGGCCCTTTTCCAGTTCGTGCAGACTTGGAACGACTTCGGCGGGCCGCTGCTGTACCTCAGCGATCCCGACCAGTTTCCGTTGGCCTACGGGCTGGAACGGTTTGTCAGTTCCTATGCCGATCAGACGCATTTGCTGCTGGCGGCGTCGGTGCTGTTCACGCTGCCGATCGTGTTGATGTTCTTTCTGGCTCAGAAAACGTTTATCCAAGGGATCGCCACCACGGGTGTGAAGGGCTGAACGAGGCCGCCTTTTTCGCCGCACAAGATGGCCGGCGATCTCCACGCACGCCAAGTGAATTTAATACGCGAAATTCGGCAACGTGCCCCGCGCGGGATGTTCCGAAAAAAGGGAAAACCGATTAGATTCTAGCGATTCTGTTACCGATGTTTAAATCCAATACCTAGCCCTCACTATGCCACTTATTGTTCAGAAGTTTGGCGGCACCAGCGTTGCCGACCCCCAAAAGATACTTGCCGCGGCCCGCAAAGCCGTTCGTGCTCATCAAGACGGCAGCCAAGTCGTTGTCGTCGTTAGCGCGATGGGAAAGAACACCGACGGCCTGATCGATTTGGCCAAACAGATCACCGACAAACCCTCGGCGCGCGAGATGGACATGCTGCTGTCCACCGGCGAACAGGTCACCATCGCGTTGATGGCGATGGCCGTCAATTCCATGGGCTACGAAGCCGTCAGTCTGACTGGCGGGCAGATTGGAATCAAAACCGACAGTTCACATACCAAAGCGCGGATCCATTCGATCGCCACCGATCGAATGAAGGGTTTATTGGACGATGGGAAGATTGTCATCGCTGCCGGATTCCAAGGCATCGACGAAGATCTGAACATTACGACGCTCGGCCGCGGCGGCAGCGACACGACCGCGGTTTCGCTGGCGGCGGTTTTAGGAGCCGACCAGTGCGAGATCTACACCGACGTCGACGGCATTTACACGACCGACCCGCGCAAACTGCCTGCCGCTAAACGGATCAGTCAAGTCTGCTATGACGAGATGCTGGAACTGGCGTCGTTGGGTGCCGGGGTCATGCACAGCCGTTCAATCGAATTCGGCAAAAAATTCAACGTCCCGATTCATGTCCGCAGCAGCATGAGCGACGAACCCGGTTCGCTGATCGTTGACGCAACCGATGCTTCTGATCGCCCCGTCAGCGGCGTAGCGCTGACGCGCGATGAAGCTTTAGTGACGATCATGGATGTGCCTGATGTGGCGGGAACAATCTACCAATTGTTCGCGCCTATCGCCGACCGAAAAATCACCGTCGACATGATTGTGCAAAACGTTTCGGCCGATGGCAAAACGGACATCAGTTTCACGCTGCCGACCGAAGAACTACCTGAGGCGATCGAGGCAATCGAGGGCGTTCTTAAGACCCTCGGCGGTCGCGTAGGTCGCAAAGACGAAAATGTTTCCAAAGTTTCCGCCGTCGGTCTGGGAATGGCTCAGCAAACCGGCGTCGCCAATCGTATGTTTCGATCGCTGGCCGATGCGGGCGTCAACCTGCAAATCATCACGACCAGCGAAATCAAAATTTCTGCGCTGGTCAAACGCGACATTGCGGTCGAAGCTTTGAAAACGATTCACGCCGAATTTGAATTAGATCAAATCGAGTACACGCCTAACACCAGCGTAACCGCAGGCAAGCGCTCCGCCGAAGATGCCCAAAACGTCGTCGACATGATCAACCGGATGCAGCTGTCGGGCATGGAAGCGCTGATGATTGATTCGATCTCTTTGGATCAAACGCAATCGCGCATCACGCTGCAAAAGATCCCCAACCAACCCGGCGTGGCAGCGAACTTGTTTGAAAGGATTGCCAAGGTCGGCGTCTTTGTGGACATGATTGTGCAAAGTTACGGCAGTGACCAAAACGCAGATATTACTTTCACCGTCAAACGCGAACAGCTGGCCGCCGCTTTGGAGGTCGCGCAAGCGATTTGTGATGAAGCAGGCTGTGCAGGTGTTGATCATAAAGAAGAAATTGCCAAGCTTTCGGTGATCGGAATCGGGCTTCGCAGCCACACCGGCGTCGCGATCGCTTTGTTTAAATCGCTATCGGAGGCCGGCATCAACGTTGAAATGGTCAACACGTCCGAAGTGCAGGTCAATGTTGTCGTCGCCGGCGACGACGGCAAATCGGGTTTGGAAAAATTGAAGGAAGCCTTCGCTGATTCGCTAAAGTAAACGTAGGTAAGAGCCAAACGGGAGGCCCGTGCTCCTGTGGAAACCTATTCCTGACAAAACCTGACAAAACCAATTTAGGTCTCGGGGCGGAGCCTCGACCTCCCTGAGAGAAACTCAAAAGAACAGAAATAAAAATGGCGGACAACGAGACCATTATTTGGACCGGCGGCACCGATGGGCACCTTGACCTCATCGACCAAACGCTTCTTCCCAACGAACTATCGCGCATCGCCTGCCGGGACATTGAAACCGTTTGGGAAGCCATCAAGATGTTGCGGGTGCGAGGTGCTCCAGCGATCGGAATTGCCGCGGCGTATGGTGTGACCGTTGGGCTTCAAAAATCTGGCGATGATGATTCGGAAAAGTTCTGGCAATGCTTCGACAAATCAGCGGACTACCTTGCCACCAGCCGGCCCACGGCAGTGAACTTGTTCTGGGCCTTGGATCGTTTACGGGCCTTGGCCGCCGAACTAAAATCCGGCAGCGTCGCCGCAGCACGAACAGCGCTATTGGAAGAAGCGCAAAAAATCCACACCGAAGATCGCGACATGTGCCATGCGATCGGAAAACACGGTGCGGCGTTATTGAGCGACGGGCAAGGCGTGCTGACGCATTGCAACGCCGGCGGGTTGGCAACGGCCGAATACGGAACAGCGCTTTCGGTCTTCTTCACGGCGCAAGACCAAGGCAAAAACCTACACGTCTTCGTTGACGAAACGCGTCCACTACTTCAGGGTGCTCGATTGACGGCTTGGGAACTGATGCAGCGGAAAATCAAATCGACGCTGATTTGCGATTCGATGGCGGCCCAAGTAATGCGGGAAGGAAAGGTGCAAGCAGTTGTTACCGGTGCTGATCGCATCGCGGCCAACGGTGATTCGGCGAACAAGATCGGCACTTATTCGGTGGCCGTGCTGGCGAAGGCGCACGGGATTCCGTTTTATATTGCCGCCCCCAGCAGCACGTTCGATCTTTCGATTGAATCCGGAGATGAAATTCCGATCGAGTTGAGAAACTCCGAAGAGATCACAAATGGATTCGGTAAGCAGACGGCGCCGACCGGTGTTGAAGTTTACAACCCCGCGTTCGATGTGACGCCAGCGGAGTACATTGAAGCGATCATCACCGAACGTGGCGTGATCAAACCGGTGACCAAAGAGCATGTGATGGCAATGGTCGGCCCATCAAATTAGGTCCACTCTCAATCCGAAAATGAAACAGGATCACCTCCGGTGCATCGCCGCATTTTGGTTTAGCGGCAACCAAAAAACCTGTACGCAGCCTGAACGAAACTGGCTCAACTTTCTTGCCTTGGGCCGACTCGAATCTTGTCATTGTTTCGCACACACCGTAAAACTGCAACGATCCGATCTTCATCTCCGCTCTCGCGCGCTTCAATCAACCGATGACACATCGGTCTCTTAAGGTTGACTGACGAACAATTCATAACGTAACCTTATCGCTTAGAAGTATCTGTGTTGGTGTGCTTTTTGTCGGAGGAGGTGCGGCTGTTTGGCAAAACAGAAAGCAAGGCAACTTAGACCGGCATCAGCGGCGGAATTTCTGAGCTAGTCTTATTCGTTTCCAGCAACTTCGTCATTGTAAATTTAGTTGCTTAAAAGGAGCCTTCCTTGAATTTTCGTATCTGGTTAAACAAACGCTCCAGTCAAACTCAGCGTAACTCAAGTGGCGCAAAACAATTTCAAATCGAAACATTAGAACCACGGATGATGCTGTCTACGGTTCCAGCCACCCCTCTAAGGCAGGCCGCTCCGAACCCCGTAACGGTTGAGACGGCTCAATTTTTGCCTGCAACTGCGTCTGCGGTAGCTGAATCAAACCTCGCCAGCGGTATCACCGAAACTAATGGTGTGGCCTCCCTTGATGTGACAATTGGTAGTGAGATCAACGCTGCGGTGGAGGCGGTTGAGAATTACTTGGACAGCAGCGCGACCGCGACATCGGGCGTGGTCAATCTCACCCAGAGCACCACCTTCTCCGACACGATCACTCTGGCAGACAATATCACGTTGAACATTCAATCGGGTGTTACGTTAACGCTGGACACGCAGTTAGGAGATTTTGAACCGACCATCAATACTAACTTCACGACGAACTCGGGCCTCGTTGGATCGGGCACACTCGACATCAACGGTTTGGCCAGACAGGGCGTCGTCAGTTCCGCCTCCGATGGTTTGAAGGTGGGCAACGTTGGAGACGCAAGCAGCAACGCGCCCAAGCTGAGCATTACCGGTTGGCGTTTTGGTCTGTTCATTGTTTCTACCGAAAGCACCGCCGCCCGAAACATCACGATCGAAAACCTTGAACTGACTCAGCCTCACACCAGCAACGTCGAAATCCCCGTTTTCATTTCCGTCCGGCCAGCGGGCAACGGCCAGTGGGTAGAAAACGTCATCATCAATAACCTGCTGGTCGATGGAGCGCAAGCCGGAGGAGTGGTCGGCGCTCACAGTTCAACCAATGGCTTCACCGCCGACCAGGTCGTTTTGCAGGGCGTTCATGGCGGAACGTTGACAAATATCATTTCCCGCAACGGTGGCGAAAACGGATTGGATGTCAATTCTGGTTCGCGCAATGTGACGGTGTCTAATGTAACGGTCGAAAATCCTGACGCTCATGCGTTTAATCTTGGCGGCAGCGGTCAAGCATTGGATGTGGTCGATAGTACGGGCTTCGCAATCGGCGACCAAATCCGAGGCGTCACCTCGGGCGCCGTCGCTGATGTGTTCCGCCCATTCGACGGACGTATCTGGACACTCAACGCCACCCTCAACCGGTTTATTGAGGGCGAAACGCTTGAAGTCATCAGCAACCCATCGGTCTCTACCGTGATCCAACAGGTTTACCGCACCGAAAACATTACGCTAGAGAATTCAATCACCTCAGGCGTTGGCCGCAACGAAAACTTAGACATCAACAGCGACACTAACGCCTTGGTGGCGTTTTCAGATGTCTTCGTCCAGCAGGGCGACAACATTCAGATCAACAACAACACGTTCAACTCAATTGGCCGGATCGACCCTGCCACCGGGCAGCGCGCAGACCACTTTGGCATCAACGTCAATGTGGGCAGCATCTCAATCTCAGGCAACACATTTGTTGACTACGGCAACAACCAAAGACCGATCGTGCTAAATGCAAATTCATCCCAGACCCCCGGCACACCGGACACCAATTTCGTCGATGGCACCGCCGGCGATGATGATTTCACGGGCACCAACTTTGTCGATACTCTCACTGGCGAAGCCGGTAACGACACGATCAGCGGACTTGGCGGCAACGATATCATCAACGGCAACGGCGGCAATGATACGCTGTATGGCACCGCGGGCGAGGATACGCTGCGCGGCGACGATGGCAACGACACGCTGTTCGGCGGAAACGATAATGACGCGCTGATCGGAGGCTCAGGGAACGACCAACTATTTGGGCAAAACGGCTTGGATTACCTCGACGGCGGTGATGGCGACGACACCCTTAACAGTGGTGCCGGCAACGACGTTCTTTTAGGCGGCGCCGGTGAAGACGATATCTTTGGCGGAGCAGGCAACAACATTATCTCGGGCGGTGACGACAACGACACCATCCGGGGCCGCGCTGGCGACGACGACATCACCGGCGACGGGGGAGTCGACAATATCAATGGTGAAGATGGTAACGACGAAATCAGCGGTGGCGATGGTGACGACGAGCTCTTCGGTGGAACCGGCAACGATCAACTGCAAGGCGATCAAGGTAACGATACGATCAACGGCCAGGACGGTGATGACACGATCGAAGGCGGCATCGGCAACGACACCATCTTTGGCGGTAGTGGAATTGATCAAATAGACGGCGACCAAGGTGACGACACCATCAACGGCCAGGATGGCAATGACACCATCAACGGTGGCATCGGCATGGACATGATCTTTGGCGGTTCAGGCAACGATACGATTTCCGGTGGTGATGCGTTAGACACCCTGCGTGGAGACCAAGGTAGCGATATTATTTGGGGCGACAGCGGTAACGACGTTCTCGATGGTGGTACCGGCGACGACCAACTTTTCGGAGGCGATGGCAACGACCGGTTGACCGGAGGTTTGGGCGCTGACGCGTTTGATGGTGGCGCGGGCATTGACTTTGCCGACTATCGCTTGGCTTCCACAGGCGTAACGGTTGACCTGGTAAATTCAGCGATCAACAGCGGCAGCGATGCCGTTGGTGACACGCACACCGATGTCGAAGATGTCTATGGGACGCCTTATTTTGATTCCCTCTTTGGGGACGCTGAAAATAACACACTGCTGGGAGAAGCAGGCAACGACGCACTCCACGGACGCGCCGGCGACGATACGCTCAACGGTGCCGATGGAGACGACACACTCAACGGCGGCGCGGGAGCGGACGTGCTCAACGGAGGCCTTGGAATTGACGTCGTCACGTACGACGACGCCGCATCAGGGGTCGTCGTCAATTTGGATGTTTTGACCGACAACGCGGGCGATGCTCAAGGCGACACTTACTTTGGCATCGAATTGTTTGTGGGAAGTGATCACGCCGATTCCTTTTTTGGCAATGGAGCTCTGAATCACTTCATCGGGGGTGATGGCGATGACTTCCTCAGCGGCGAAAGCGGAGCCGACATCCTCGACGGCGGCGACGGCAACGACACGTTGCAAGGTGGACGAAGCCCCGACACACTGATCGGCGGAGCGGGAATCGACACGGCCACTTACGCGGACGGGCCGAGCGCCGTTCACGCCATTCTTTCGGACCCATCGGCCAACGCGGGAATCGCGATTGGTGACACCTATGACAGTATCGAAAACCTCATTGGATCAAATTTTGGTGATCGCTTGGTCGGAAACGGTGGGAATAACGTCATCACCGGAGGTGGCGGAAATGATCGCCTTGAAGGCGACGCCGGCAACGACACATTGATTGCCGACGCCGGAATTGACTTCCTTACCGGCGGCGCAGGTGACGATAGCCTCACCGGTGGCGCTGACAATGACCGCTTTGTTTTTGCCGCGGGTTGGGGCAACGACACCATCACCGATTTTGCCAACAATAACCTAGAAAAGATCGACTTCCGAGGCATCGCCGGGCTGCATGAAGTTACCGATCTGACGATCACCGACAGCGCCAACGGGGTTTTGTTAATCTTTGGAGGAGATTCATTGTTTTTAGAGGGCCTGACATCATCCGACGTTAATCGGTTGGACTTTTTGTTTGACCCTTCGATCAACAATGATCCCACGACCAGCGTTTCGACCATAAATGTTTCGGTGCAAAAGAATGGAAACCTTTCCGATAGCGGGACATTCACCTTCAATGATGCTGACACCGGGGACACGCACTCCGTTGCCACAGCGCTTGCTTCCACCACCCACACCGCTCAACTAGGAACGCTTACTGCGACGTTGGATCAAACCAACGGGGAAGTCAGCTGGAACTACGCGGTCGACAACTCGGTCCTTCAGTTCCTCGGGCAAGGGCAAACAGTGACCGAGACTTTCCAGATTACCGTCAGCGACAATCTATCGGGCACCGCGGCAGTGGACGTTGTGGTCACCGTTGCGGGAGACGCCGTCAACACGTTTGTCATTAACACCGTTGGTGATAAAGCGGACGCCAATCTTTCTGATGGCAATGCGCTCGATGAAGACGGGAACACTTCTCTCCGCGCCGCGATCGCACAGGCCAACGCCTCGGCCACCGGGACTGTCAATGTGTTCGAGTTTGACATTACCGATGGCAACGGATCTCAATACGTTATTCAACTTGGCGAAGCACTTCCTTGGATCACTTCCTTGGTTCAAATTGACGGCAGCACACAGCCCGGTGCAGATTTAGTGATCGATGGTTCCGCGATCGCAGCGGCAGGCATCGATGGTTTTCGCATCCTTGCCGACAGTGTTCAAATCAGCAATTTGGAACTCACAGGGTTCTCCAGCGATGGCATCGAGATCTTCCGCGCTGAAGATGTCGTCATTGATTCTGTGACCAGCTCGGCCAACACCGGTGCGGGTGTGCGGTTCAATGATTCGACGACAAGTCAGCTGCATAATTCAGTATTGGTAGACAACGGTACCTCCGGAGTTCAGATCATCGGCGCAACCGCCAATCAAGGCAACTTGATTTCCGGCAACCGCGTCGGTCTGGGGTTGGATGATGTTGCCGATGGCAACTTTGGTTTCGGTGTTCAGGTGCTTGCCGGTGGAAACGCGATCATCGACAACGTGATTTCCGGTAATGACAAATCGGGATTGGTTATCAGCGGCGACCGAGCGATCAACAACGTCGTCTATGGCAACCGCATCGGCACCAATTCCGCAGGTACGGTTTCGGTATCCAATCAAGCCGGCATTCTGGTGACACGCGCTGACGATAATATCATCGGCGGAACGGGTACAGGACAACGGAACATCGTTTCGGGCAATGTTGGCGCTGGTGTATTCATTGCCGGCGGCAGCACGGGAACAGTGTTTGAAAACAACTTCGTCGGTTTGAATCTTGACGGCACTGCAGCCCTGGCCAACGGCGGCAGCGGCATTTTCCTACGTTCGGGTGCAACGGAATCATTGATCACCGGCAACTTCGTGGCAGGCAATGCCAGAAGCCAAATTTCGTTGCTCGCATTGGGCACGACCGACAATACAATCTCGGCCAACCACATTGGTTTTGGCACCGATGGTTCACGAATCCAGGGAGGCATCGCCGCGATTTTATTAAGTGCCAACGGTAACACGATCGGTGGTGCCACCGAGGCCGATGCAAACTTCATCACCGGCAGCAACATCGGCATCAGCCTCAGCGAATTGGCCGGCCGCGAAAACGTGATTCAAAACAATCGCATTGGCACCGACGCCATGGGGGGAGATTTTGGTATGACCACCGGCATCCAAATCCTGCAGGGGGCCCAAAACAACGCGATCAACCAAAACCTGATCGCCTTCAATAGCGGCGACGCGATCTGGTCGACTAACAGCGCCGGAGAAGGAAACACATTTTCACAGAATCGTTTGCTATCCAATGGATTTGGAATCGACTTAGGATTTGGCGGGTCCACCGCCAATGACAGCGGCGACTCTGACGCGGGGCCCAATCGTTTGCAAAACTCCCCGGTGATCACGACCGCTTCGGGAGCGCTCACGCAGGATACCACAAAAGCGAACTTTTCATTTACCTACAACATTGACACCGCCCCACTCAGCGGCTCCTATCCGATCACGGTGGAATTCTTTGTGACCAATTCCAGCGGTGACGATGTGCGTTTCCTTGGCAGCGACACATTCACCGCCAGTGACTTTGCCGCCGGAACAAAAACGGCGTTCCTCACTGACGTTTCTATACTTGACTTCCCCGTCGGTACATTTGTGGTTGCCACAGCCACCGATAATGACGGCAATACTTCCGAACTATCAGCCCCTGTCGCATTACCTATTAATCAATAGATTCCATTTTTGTGTTAAGCGGGCTTTCTTCAGTTGGCCGACATCCGGAATTCCCGCTCAGTCCGGATAACAAACTCTCATTGAGCCAAGCAACGCCGAAGAAATCACCCAAGGGTTCGGTAAACAGACGCCGTCCGCCCCATCTAAGATCGGCCTCATCACTCCAGGGCCGATGCTAAGCGCAAAACCCTCTCGCCACGCCGGTCTTTTTCGCCAGCCCGCACGATCGGCAGCATCTCAACTCCGAACGTAGTTTGCCCTTTTGTTACGGCAGTCACCGTCGGAAAACCCAACTGACCGCAGGCAGATCCGCGCAATCGGAGGATCTGCTAATTTGCGTTTGGCGCTGCCGCTCTCTTTGACTTTTCAAAAAAAATCAGCTTCATTGCCGGATGGAATGACGTATATACCTGATGTGTATCGCCGCACGAGAATTGGGAAGTTATGTCCCGGTCCGCCTGGACTTTCTTTTCGAATGAATCTGGTTTGGGGCCTATAGCCTGAGCGGCGAAAGATCTTTCACGCACGGGAATAACCATAATGAACCTTCGTCTTTGGCTTAGCAAGCAACTTCGCAACTCTCAGTCTTCTCTGCGACCAAAAAACTCCCGACGATCCAAGGCCAGCAAAACGAAGATCGACTTTGCATCTTTAGAGCCAAGAATGATGTTGTCCTCAGTTCCGCCATCGGCTCCGGGTCTGGCAACACCAGTCGCTGGCCACGCTGTCGAGCTTGTCCAGCCATCGGTTGAATCCAACGTTTCCAATCCAGTCGATGCAGCGGCGGCTGATGTTCTCTTTGGAAACGGAATGAGCAATCTTTTCGTCATCAATACCATTGGCGATAAACCAGACGTTGATTTGACAGACGGCGTCGCCGAAGACGAAGACGGCAACACGTCGCTGCGCGCGGCAATCGAACAGGCGAATGCCTCCAGCCCTGGCACAATGAACCAGCTGGACTTTGACATTACCGATGGCAGCGGTTCAACCTACATCATCACGCCGAACTCGGCGCTCCCGTTTGTCACATCACAAATCCAAATCAACGGTGCGACTCAAGTTGGTATTGATCTGGTTGTGGACGGATCTGCGATCACTGGCGTCGCCGACGGGTTGCGAATTTTTGCGGATGACGTGGAAGTCAGCGACCTTAACTTCTCAAACTTCTCCAGCGATGGAATTGAGATCTTCAAAGCGGACAATGTCATCATCGATTCGGTGGTCATGTCTGACAACGGCGGGGCAGGCGTTCGATTCAACGACTCAACGCAAAGCCAAGTGATCAACTCGGTGCTTGTCGGCAACGGCACTGCGGGTGTTCAACTGGTGGGCCCTACGGCCGCACAGGGAAATCTCGTTTCTGACAATTTGGTTGGCATTGGAACCGATGACGTTGCTCATGGTAATCTGAGTTTTGGGGTCCAAGTTCTATCCGCGGGCAATGACATCCTGGACAACGTGATTTCAGGCAATGATAAATCCGGCCTTGTCATCGCCGGCACCAACGCAACGGGTAACGAGGTCTATGGAAATCGCATCGGCACCGATTCGACTGGCACCATTTCTGTTGGTAACAATTTGGGCGTGCTTGTCACCCGCGCCGACAACAACATCGTCGGTGGCAATGGGGCAGGGCAGCGCAACTACATCTCGGGGAATAACGGGGCTGGCATCTTCGTTGCCGGAGCCAGTAGCGGAACTGTTTTTGAGAACAACTACGTAGGTCTCGACGTTGCTGGTACCACAGCCATCCCCAACGGCGGCACTGGCGTCTTCCTTCGCGCAGGAGCAGCTCAATCGCTTGTCACCGGCAACTACGTGACAGGGAATACGCTAAGTCAAATTTCAGTCGTTGGGCTTGGAACGACCGGCAATACAGTTTCAGGTAACTACATTGGTTTTACAGCCGACATGTCGCGCATTGATGGCGGAGTCGCGGGAGTCTTGTTGAGCGCCAACGGGAATACCATTGGTGGATCCAACGCGACCGACGGTAACTTCATCACCGGTGGCTTCACCGGCATCAGCTTCAATGGCTTGTCCAGCCGTGACAACTTGGTTCAAAACAACACGATCGGAACCGATGGCGTCGGCAACGATTTCGGAATGGTATCCGGCCTTCAGTTGCTGCAAGGCGCACGTGACAACACGATCATTGAAAATGTAGTTGCGTTCAGCAGTGCTGACGCGATTCGTTCGCCATCGGGAGGAGAGGGAAATACGTTCTCCGCCAACCAACTTTCGGCAAATAGTTTTGCCATCGATCTAGGGGCCAACGGTCTTAACACAAACGACAGCGGTGATCCGGACACTGGACCTAATCGACTGCAAAATTCGCCTTTTCTAAGCTCTGATGCTTTGCTGGACGCGTCTTTCGGGACGAACACGGATATCTCAGTCACTTACAGCCTCGGCTCCGACCCGATCAACACCGCATACCCGGTGACCATCGAATTCTTTCTCAGCAATGCGACCGGGGATACGTTCTTCTTTGGTAGCGACACCTATACAGCAAGCGATTTTGCGTTGGGCGATAAATCGCTAACGATCTCCGGCGGTTCAACTGCTGGTTTACCCATCGAATTCCTGACAGCCACCGCGACCGATGGTGACGGCAACACCTCGGAGTTGTCGCTATCAACAAACATAATTGATATTAGAGATGGAGGTGGCGGAGGTATCGAGACGTAGAAAAAAGCTTGTAAATATTCGAACCCCAGGACATAGAATTTTCAAATGGCAAATCAAGCCGATTCTCGCATCGTTCAGCGATGAATACCTCAGATCCACCGAAAAAAGGAACAACCACTTTGAGTCTTCGCCATTGGCTTTACGAGCAACTTCGCAATTCTCAACAGACGCTGCGCCCTCAGCGTTGCAAGCCAAATAGGTCTGGTCTTAGATTTGACTCGCTCGAGAATCGCATGATGCTGTCAGCGGTTCCGGCGACGCCTCCGGATAACGCAACATCTTTTGAGCCCGTGACGATCGAGATCGCGGCACCTCTGGCTCAACCGCAGTTACCGATCACACTGGCAACGGGCTCCAGCGGCGTCACCGAAAACAACGGCGTGGCGAGTATCGATGTTACCATTGGCAATGAAATCAACGCGGCTGTTACCGCGCTGACGGACTATCTGGCGGCAAACGCAACCGCCGTTTCAGGAATCATCAACCTCACGCAAAGCACCACCTTCTCAGATACGGTGACGCTGGCGGACGACATTGTTTTGAACATTGAAGCGGGCGTCACGTTAACCCTTGATACGCTGCTTGACGATTTTGACCCTGGGATTGTTACCAGTTTCACCACGAATTCGGGAGTGATTGGAACAGGCACGCTGGACCTCGACGGGAAGGCAAGACACGGCATTTACAGTGTGGCAGCCCAAGGTTTGAATATCGGGAACGTTGGTGATGCTAGTTCCAATGCGTCCAAGCTTAAAATCGAAGGTTGGCGTTATGGGGTCTTTGTTGTTTCCGACGCCAGCACTGCAACGCGCGACATTACGATCGAAAACGTTGAGGTATCTCAACCCCACACCAGCTTCGTTGAGATTCCCGTTTTCATTTCGGTGCGTCCATCGGCAAACGGGCAGTGGGTGGAAAACGTCACCATCAATAACTTGTTAGTAGATGGCAGCCAACCCGGCGGTGTCGTCGGGGCTCATAGTGCAGAAAATGGTTTCACGGCGGACCAAGTTGTGCTGCAAGGCGTACATGGAGGGACGCTGACAAACATCACTTCACGTAACGGTGGTGAAAACGGTCTGGACGTAAATTCAGGCTCCCGAAATGTCACCGTTTCCAATGTGACGATTGAAGACCCTGATGCGCATGCATTCAATATCGGTGGCAGCGGGCAAGCGCTTGACGTTTCCGACGAATCTGGTTTCGTTCAAGGCCAACAAATCCGTGGGGTTACATCGGGTGCCGTTGCGGATGTGTTCAGTGTCTTTTCAGGTCGAATCTGGACCATCAACGCGACGATCAACCGATTCCAGATCGGTGAAACCCTAGAAGTTGTCGCTAACCCTACCGTTTCCACTCAAATCACTGAGGTCTACCGCACCGACAACATCACGCTTGAGAACTCCAATACTTCAGGTGTCGGACGAAACACGAATCTTGACATTAGCAGCGCCACCGGCGAACTGGTTGCTTACTCCGATGTGTTCATCCAGCAAGCAGACAACATCCAAATCAACAACAACACGTTCAACTCGATCGGTCGCGCTAATCCAGAAGGTGGCGTTGCCGAACACTATGGCATCAATGCGAACGTGGGCGACTTCGCGCTTTCGGGCAACACTTTTGTCGACTATGGCAACAACCAAACGCCAGTCGTGAAAAACGCGAACTCGACTCAAACGGTGGGCACGCCTGACACAAACTTCATTGATGGAACATCAGGCGTTGATGACTTCGTCGGGACAGACTTTGCCGATACGATCGAAGGTGAACAAGGTAACGATGTTTTGCACGGGCGTGGCGGTGACGATGACATCACCGGTGGCGACGGCAATGACACGCTGTATGGTTCCAACGGCGAAGACACGCTCAACGGCGGGCTGGGCAACGATACGCTGTACGGCGGAAACCACGACGACACGCTGATCGGTGGTGATGGTGATGACCAACTCTTTGGGCAGGACGGAGATGATCACATCGAAGGTGGCGCTGGTGATGACACGATTCAAAGTGGCACCGGCAACGATGTTATTGAAGGTGGCGCTGGACTGGACAGCCTTTATGGCGGGTCGGGAAACAATACTATTTCAGGTGGCGACGATAACGACCTCATCTTGGCAAGGGCTGGCAACGACACTGTCTCCGGCGGTGACGGGAATGACCAACTCAATGGCGAAGCTGGAGATGACACCATTTACGGAGGCTTGGGCGATGACATGATCTTCGGGGGCACAGGAATAGATAATCTCAATGGTGATCAAGGCAATGACCAGCTCAACGGCGAAGATGGCAACGACACGCTCAATGGCGGCATTGGTTTGGATTTGCTTTTTGGTGGAACCGGGGACGACGCACTCAATGGTGAGGCTGCGGCCGATACGCTGCGCGGCGAAGACGGAAACGATACGCTCGATGGGGGCGCAGGAAATGATACGCTCGATGGCGGCGACGGCGACGATCAACTCATTGGCGGTGACGGTAATGATCGGCTGATCGGTGGATTGGGAAGCGATGCGTTTGATGGCGGTGAAGGCACCGACTACGCGGACTACCGCGACGCTCTAGAGGGCGTGACGGTTGACCTAAGCGATTCTGCAAACAACAGCGGAGCGAGTGCTCTTGGTGACACACATGTCAATGTCGAAGATGTTTACGGCACAAATCTTATCGATGCGATCTACGGTGATGCCGCCAACAATGTGCTTTGGGGCGAAGACGGCAATGATTTGATCAACGGCCGAAGCGGAGATGATTCACTTAACGGTGGCAATGGAAACGACATTCTCATCGGCGGCGCGGGAGCGGATGTAATCAACGGCGGTGATGGTAATGATGTCGCAAGCTATGAGAACGCTGGGGCCGGCGTCGACGTCTTTTTAGATGATTTGGCGTCCAACACAGGTGATGCTCAAGGGGATTCTTTCCTAAGTATCGAACAATATCTCGGGAGCGGCCATGCCGATTCATTCATCGGCAACGGTGGCGTCAATGACTTTATCGGCGGCGCAGGCGACGACTTACTGATTGGCGAAGGCGGAGCGGATACGCTCGACGGTGGTGCGGGCGACGACACTTTACAAGGCGGAAGGGCAGGTGACATCCTGATCGGCGGCTCTGGAACTGACACCGCAACTTACGCCGACGCGCCGGGTACGGTTCATGCCCGTTTGGCTGACCCGGCATCCAACGCAGGTATCGCAATCGGCGACACCTACAGCAGCATCGAGAATCTGATTGGCTCCGCATTCGGTGACACGCTGGTTGGTGACGCGGGAAACAATTCAATCACCGGTGGTGATGGCAACGACAAGCTCGAAGGCGGCGACGGCGATGATACGCTGATCGGTGACGCTGGGTTTGACATCCTCACTGGCGGAGCTGGAGATGACACGCTTACTGGTGGCGCAACCAACGACCGTTTTGTCTTTGCCTCGAACTGGGGTAACGACATCATCACTGATTTCGCCAACGACAATCTCGAAAAGATGGACTTCCGAGGCATTTCTGGGCTACACGAAGTTGAGGACTTTGTAATTGCCGACACCGCAAACGGCGTATTGCTATCGTTTGAAGGCAGTTCTGTTTATCTCAACGGACTAACATCAGCTGACGTCAATCGGTTGGACTTCCTGTTTGATCCGGCGACCAACAATGCTCCCACGACAACGACTGCTGCTGTCAACATTTCAGTTCAAAAGAACGGCGTGGTCTCTGACAGCGGAACGTTTGCCTTTGAAGATCTCGATGTAGCCGACACGCACACGGCAACCGTGGCACTCGCCTCAACCACCCATACTGCACAACTGGGCAACTTGATAGCGACCGCCGATTCAACGAACCAACAAGCTACTTGGAATTACTCGGTCGACAATTCGTTGATTCAGTTTCTCGGGAGTGGTCAAAGCGTAACCGAAACATTTTTGCTGACGATCGCTGACAACCAATCCGGCAGCGTGACCGTCGACGTTGTTATCACGATTAATGGGGACGCCGTCAACAATTTTGTCATCGACACCCTTGGTGACAAAGCAGACAGCGATCTGTCTGATGGAGTCGCCAAAGATGTTGACGGCAACACGTCACTGCGAGCAGCAATCGAACAAGCCAATGCCTCTAGCCCCGGCACGCTGAACCAACTGGATTTTGACATCGCCGGTGGCAGCGGTTCGTCCTACGCGATTCAGTTGGTCGCAGCGCTCCCTTGGGTGACTTCACTGGTCCAAATCGACGGATCAACTCAAACGGGTGCGGATCTGGTTGTGGACGGATCGGCGATCACCGGCAGCACCGTCGACGGTTTGCGAATTTATTCAGATGGCGTGCAAGTCAGCGATTTGGAGTTTACTAACTTCTCCAGTGATGGAATCGAAATTTTCAAAGCGGACAATGTTGTAATCGATTCGGTAGTCAGTTCGGACAACACGGGCGCTGGCGTTCGATTGAACGACTCGACGCAAAGCCAAGTGATTAACTCGGTGCTTGTCGGCAACGGTGCAGCGGGTGTGCAACTGGTTGGTCCCACCGCTGCTCAGGGCAATTTGGTTTCCAATAATCGAGTTGGACTTGGGCTGGATGATGTTGCCGATGGGAATCTTAAATTTGGAGTGCAAGTTCTATCCGCGGGCAACGACATCACTGACAACGTCATTTCCGGTAATAACAGATCGGGACTCGTGATCAGCGGCCCCCAAGCAACCGACAATGAGGTCTACGGAAATCGAATTGGTCTCGACTCGACCGGCACCGTTTCGGTTGGCAACAATTTGGGAGTGCTGGTCACCCGCGCTGACAACAATATCATCGGCGGCACTGGCTCAGGACAGCGCAATTACATCTCGGGCAACAATGGGGCTGGCGTTTTCGTTGCCGGAGCCAGTAGTGGAACTGTCTTCCAAAACAACTTCGTCGGCTTGGACGTTGCCGGTACCACAGCGATCCCTAACGGCGGCACCGGAGTTTTCCTTCGCGCGGGAGCCAATCAATCGCTGGTCACCGGCAACTATGTTACGGGAAATACGTTGAGTCAAATTTCGGTGGTCGCCCTTGGGACAACCGATAATACGATTTCTGCCAACCATATTGGGTTTGGGTCAGACATGTCGCGCATTAATGGCGGTGTGGCGGGGATCTTGTTGAGTGCCAACGGCAATACAATTGGCGGAACGACAGAAGCTGAGGGCAACTTCATTACCGGAGGCTTCGCCGGCATCAGTTTCAACGGCACATCCAGCCGCGACAACTTGATCCAACACAACACAATCGGAACCGATGGAGTCGGCAACGACTTTGGAATGGTAAGTGGTGTTCAGCTGCTGCAAGGGGCACGTGACAATGCAATTACTGAAAACGTGATCGCTTTCAGCAGCGGCGACGCAATTCGTACGCCCACCGGCGGTGAAGGAAACACGTTCTCCGCCAACCAGCTTTCGGCCAATGGTTTCGGTATCGATTTGGGAGCTAATGGTGTAACCGCCAACGATAGCGCTGATGCGGATACTGGCCCCAACCGATTGCAGAATTCGCCCATGATCAGTCCGGATGTTGGGGTGCAACTGTTTCCAGCGTCTTCGACGGCCGACGTAACCATCACCTACAACGTCGATTCCGATCCTGGCAATAGCGACTACCCAATTACGATCGAGTTCTTTTTAAGCGATGCCACTGGCCTGGATGCATTTTTCATCGGCAGTGACACGTTCGCGACGGCTGACTTCATCGCCGGCACCAAAACCATAACGCTTACCGGCGTTTCGGTCGCTGGACTGCCGCTCGGATCTTTGGTAGCAGCTGCAACCGATGGTGACGGCAACACTTCGGAGCTTTCAGCGCCGGGCAATTTGGTGATCGTTTAGGTTAGTTCTGCAGGTCCTCCCAACTACCGAATCTATTCCAATCGAACGTAGGTTCGTCGACAAAAAATTGGTTCGTTCCACCTTCTTTACCGTAGGCGTAGATCGTTTCAAAGCCTTCTACTTGGAAAGAGTATTGGTCTCCCACCAACCAGCCGACGTTACCTCGCAAACCGACATTTTCTTCGCCTTGAGAGTCGTAGAAATGGGCGGTATCTTCCCCGTCCAAACCACTGGAAATGACACTACCGAAGGCGAAAGCTTCAATGGAGAACCCGTTGCCGCTCATGCTACTTAAGTCTCGATACCCGGAGTAGACGTCGTTTCCTTCAGATCCGCTTAGATTCGCTCGATCCTTCCCGGCACTCGAAAACGCTCGGACGACACCAAATCCAATGGCCTCATTGAAAAAGCCCCCACCTCTTAGAAACGCCGTCGTAGGTGAAGCTGTGAAAACGTCGTCGCCAGATGAATCTCTTAGAGCTGCAATATCGCTGCCGAGAGAACTTTCCCCACGAACATACCCAAACCCGATAGCGTAATTTTGGAACCCACTACCGTGCATCAGAGACAATCTTGGATTGGCGTCGAAGCGATCATCGCCATCGGAGTCTCTCAACACCGCAGCGTCATTACCTTGAGAAGCGAATGCAACAACTGTCTCAAAGTCTCGGGCAATGTTTCGAGAACTCGTTCCCTGGAGGTAGCTAAAGGATGGCGTTGCGAAGAAATAATCATCTTCCGGCGAATCAGAGATGTACGCGGTATCGCCTCCGTCACTACCACTTGCGTTGACCACAGAAAATCCATTGGCAACTGATTTGTATCCCTCCCCTTGCAGCTGAGCGAAACCGTCTCCGGCGATAAAGACATCACTGCCTTGGGAACCCAGTAATTGAGCTTCGTCGTTTCCTCCAGATCCACTTGCCGATCGAACGGTAGCGAAGTCAACAGCTGTGATTGAGTGTTCCTCGGGCAGTTCCAAACGCCCAAAACCAGGCTGTGCAAACAGCTTATCGTCTCCGTCTGATCCGGTGAAGCTGGCGAGGTCTATCCCGCCCCCTGACCTACCCACAACACTCTCGAATCCTGTCGCGTTGAGAGCAAAACCGTCGCCAGCCAAGCGCCCGCTCGTCGGGCTACCATAGAAACGATCGTCTCCCTCTGAGCCTGTAAAGTAGGCTAAGTCTCGTCCGCCATTGGAGGTTGCCGCGACCAGATCGAATCCAAACGCGGAGACTCGCTGCTCTGGCATTTCCAGCACCCCGCTGGTAGGCGTACCAAAAAACTTGTCGGTTGTTGTTGGGGCCCCAACGATTCGAGCTACATCGTATCCTGAAGTCGCCCGAGTGTTGACGTTTGAAAATCCCTCAGCCGAAATCTGGATCCCGTCGCTGGATGCCAAAGCTGCTTTGCCGGACCGAAAAAAGAATGTGTCATCGCCGGCCGAATCAAAAATCGTAGCAACCGCTTCGTCTTTATGACCTTGTGTGACGATAGAGTCAACGTTCTCCCAACGCACCGTTTGGTCGCCAAAGCTGACTTTTTCAGTGGACAAAGATACGTTTTCATTAACTGGAGTTTTCACGACTAATAGGTCGTCTCCGCCAAGTCCGTCAATCGATAAATCCAAATCCGCATTCACTAGGACCTTGTTTCCGCTTTGGCCAATATAGAAACCGAATTGATCGGCGGAGAAATCCAGATTGATCACGTCATCGGATTCGGTGATCGGGATCGTTGAATAGCTTGGAAAGTCTGTAAGGTCAATCGTTTCAAAATCTGTGAAGCTTAGCTTAAACTCAGCAAGCGCGAGGCTGGCCGCATTTTCTCCGACAATCAAACTTTCCAACGGCCCATACTCATTAGAGATGAAGGCTGTATCGTTTCCGCTGGAAACGATATTCAAGCTTGCGACGTCAGCTTGGATCGTGCCGTTATCACCCGAAAATTGAGCGACAGTGCCTAGAAACAATTGGCCATCGCTGGAAAACCCATGCTCCGTTAACTGCAAGAATTCTACTGCCGAAGTATCAAACAGCGTGGCTGAGCCGTTTCCGGTAATCGTTACGGTTTCTACGTTGGCCCAATTGAGAGTCTCTTCGCCATCAATCAGGCTACCGAACCTGATCTCAGCGTGTTGGTCGGGGGTAATACTTAGCTCGGCGCTATCCGAATACGTTTCTCCTTCGAAGCTCTCAAATTGTCCTCCCAATAAATCGAAATCAATTGTATCGAATCCGAAAAAACTGGCGCGAAATGTCTTCGTCTGGAAAGGGTTGTCGTTGGAAAAATAGCGGTTGGAAATATCCTGCCTTTCGTCGAACAAAGAACTTCGGTAACTGAATTGGTCAACGTCTTCACTCCCAGAAAACTGAACTCGATCTTCAGCACCATTTCCAAAGGCATTAAATCTGTTACTTGGTAACCCCTCGATAACAACTTCCGTCGAGGGTGTCTCAAAAATGATGGGGGCGTCGACTCCAATTTTTAATGTTTCTGAGATCCCCTCAATGCCATAAAACAATCCGTAGGAGTCGCTACCATCAGAAAATTCTACTTTGACGTTGTCAAAACTATTTGCCGTGAATTTATAACCTCGACCTTCAAGCGAGTATTCACGCTCTTCAGATTCTTGTTCTATGGCACGAGTCGTAAATACAGCGTCACCATCTTCGGCGTCGAAAAACGTGATTGAGTCATCCTCGCTATCAGCCGAAAACCGGAGTTCTAGAACATCTTCTAGTTCAATGATTCGGTCATTGATTAATACTTCCTGTTGACGCACCTCAATGTCATTGGCACCTTGTTCAGCAATAAACAAAAGAGGGTTGTCCGCTAAACGATCCGAAAAACCCACGCGTATGTCTCCGACATATCGAATCGGCGTGGCTCCCTCCAATGTTACCAATAAGTCATCTTCGTCGGGTTGCACTGTTATTAGTGCACCTTCATTGAAGCTCGAAAGTGTCGCAACTGCTTGAGGAGTTGAGGACACCACGGAGACTGAATCAAAATTCAGCACGTCGATGCGTCCAGAAAGGAACCCGTTTCGATGTCCCCGCCCATAGCCCATGCCTCCCTCAACACCCACATAAGGAACGTCGAAGGAATAGGGACTGGTATCCGCAAGAACGACGTCGGTCCCCTCCGTTGCGTGAACTGTCAGGTTCGTGAATTCGTTCAGCGTCCACTCGTATTGGTCACCAGTGAAAATGCTTGTATCTTCGGTAATTCTTAGTTGCTCGTCACCTCCAGTGTCATAAACATCGATGTCATTTATTCTCTCGGCGATCTGAGTTTCAATGTTTTGCCAAGTGATCCTGCCGTTACCATTGATAACCGCTTCGGCCGGGTGCAATTCGATGGATCGTCTGCTGGGGCCAAAGAGATCAAGCGAACTTGTGCGGAAGGCAATTTCGTCATCGCCTCCTCCACCATCTACATCAATTGGGAAAACACTAGAAACTCGCAGTTGGCTCTCACCATTGATTGCAATTGCAATATCTGAGAGGTTGATCGATTCAATACCGAAAGAATCTTCCCCCTCTGATCCTGTCACATTCACCTGATTAGCGTTGCGGGCGGAGCTTTCGAGTAGAATCAAGTTTGACTGAAACGGAGCCGAAAGAGTAACTCCTCCACCAGAGATCGACGCACCCTCGGAAGTAACGCTGAATATGTCTTGCTCGTTGTCACTGATAATTCGTACCGCGCGTCGGCTTTGCTCGCTGGAAACTTCAATGGTCTCAACTTCTTCCCAAACAATGTTAATCAAATCATCCGTGCCACCCGAAAGCGAACAGAGCGTTGCGTCCAAGATGTTTTCTTGATCTTGCACAACAATTTCAAGGACATCTTTGCCTCCCATCCCATCAATTAGAATCGGTCTGTCTATCGTTAGCCCGGGAAGATTGAAAGTGAAGCCGTTGAATGCAAGTACATAATTGGCTCCATCTTGCACTAGACGAAAGACGTCGTCACCAGTTGTCCCACTCCATTCGAATGGGTTATTGGCGGCCGGATTCGTCAAGGAGGAGGCCAGCATTGTCCGTGGTTCAAATTGCTGGTAGGTAAAAGCCGCGCTGACAGAAGTGCGTCTTCGGCTGGGGAGTGTACGTCGATTCATTGGGCACACAAGTTTTCAAACTAACGAGTACAGGAATTGGAAAGCTCGCAGTTTAATCTTGCTGCACTTGCGAATCAACAAAATCGATTACTCCAAATCAACAGATCGACCAACAAAACGATAATACCAATAGCAATTGCTGCCTCCCGACCATTTTCCTTGACTATTGAGGATCAACTTAAAGATGATCAACAGTTATGTATTGTAAAATTTTCAAAATCCCTAAGTTTGACGCTCAGAAAAGCGTCCAGAGAATGCGGTTGCCACAGAGTGCCGCATACTGCTAATGTCCCCGCGGATGGGGACACTTGGTTCAATGATTGAACCGAAAAATCGAGTCGCATAATCAAGGATGATCTGATGCAGAACACGCGAATCGCGCAAGCGGAAAAACTTGCCAGTGCAATGGTATTGGCTTTGGTGGTTTCAGTCTCGTTCGGTTCAACGCTGTTTGCTCAATCTGAAAATGCTTACCGCAGTCAACCAACCACCCAACCCTTGTTCGGTAAACCTGCCGCCGCAGCGCCCCAACAGCCTTGGAAATTCGAAGGCCGACTGCATCTCCGCCAGGGCAGCACCGAAGGCTACATCGTGCTGCAAATTGACTTGGCACCGGAACACTACATCTACTCGGTTTCGCCCGATGGGTCGCCTGCACCGACGAAAATCGAAATCGTTCCTTCGGCCAATGTGAAAACACCCAACACTTTTTCACCGGACCAACCGCCGGCAGTGGTTGAAAAGGATCCAGTCTTTCAACGACGCATTGAAAAGCACACCGGCCGGGTCCAATTCTTTGTGCCTTGTCAGCTCGACCCCAACGCCGACTATAAATTGACGGGCATGCCCGTTATTGAATTCAACGGCCAAGTCTGTTCCAAGGACGGTGTTTGTATTCCGATTCGCAAGAAAAAAATCAAAGTCAATTTTGCAGGTTACTTTGAACAAGAAACTGGAGACCAGACGTCGGCCGTCACAGAGCCGCAATCTACCGTTGGATCGCAAGCCAACGCGCAAGAGATTCCGCTGAACCCGACGCGATAACTTATCCGCGTAAGATTCTGCCAGTACGATTCGTCTAATCTTTCGGCCAAGAAAAATCCAAACGGGATTGGCATTCGAACGCTATTGCGGTCGTTCTTTGTCGAGGCGACAGATTGTTTTTTTGAGAAGTGCTGTCGTTATCGCAACGATAAAGCCACAAGTCGTTGGTCAAATTCAACGGGCGTTTGGCAGGGTCGCCGGAAATGTCGGCTCAACTGGGCCTTGGCGGTGACTTTTGTCGATTTTACCAACTGTAAACGCTTATAATCCCAGCCGGCTGATGACCGGCCGTTGTTGTCGGTCGGGATGGGAGCCGTCTTCGATTGGCAGTCAAACGAGTTGAATGAACTTCCCTAAATTGCCATCAAGAGTTATCGTTCAAATGCGGCGATCAGTGCCGCCAAAATTCCTCCGCAAATTTACGCTAAAGTGAATTTCAAATGCGTTCTATGTCGTTCATAAAATCCCTCTTTGCACCGTTGATGATCACTTTGATTATCAGCGCGCTGCAACCGTTTGCTTGTCAGGCTCAACCGCCTAAATTTAAGAAACCCAATTTCGGCAAAGCGCCAAAATTTGGTAGCAAGTCACTTTCGGGCACCGCCGCGCCGGCTGCCTTTTCGGCGACTGCGGGATTCAAAACCAGCGCCGATCGGAAGACCGGTGTCCTTGAGGTCCGCTGCAACATTCCCGCAGGGTCTCATCTGTTTTCAGTCACGCAAAAGAAAGCCGTGCCCGGTCCGCTGAAGACTCGCATTCGCGTTGATGATTCCAATGACTTTGAGTTGACGGGAAAGTTCCAGCCCGACAAGGATCCGCATTTAAAAGCGATCCCCGGCCAAACAGTGAAATCAGAAGAACACGAAGGCACCGTTGTGTTTTCTGCGCCGCTGAAATTTGCTGACGCGGTCGACACCGACGCCTTGACCATCAACGTGCAACTGAACGGGCAAGTCTGTACTGACGCCGGAAGCTGCATGCAAATCCAGGAAAAATTGGTCGCCCAACCAGAAGGCTTCCTGCCGGTCATTCCTGCGGGCGCAAAATTCAAACCCGATTCTCAGCATTTGCTGCTTTGGGGTGTGGTGGTCAAAGTCGTTGACGGCGCGATCTCCGATACGCCGGTGCAGCCGGGCGACAAGATCAGAATTGAATTGACGGCCGAACCGCAAAACGATTTTCACGTTTACGCTCACAGCGCGGATCTGGAAAAGACGGGTTCGGCAACCTTCCTTGCGATCACCAAGACCGGCGGTTGGAGTTTTTCGGGCCCAACCACAACGGAGCTTCCCAAAGTCGATAGTTCGACAGGTTCCATTTTGAAGTACTATGAGACTCCGGTGACTTGGAAATATGAAACCGTGATTCCGCGCGGCTTTGAGGGTCAATCCAACACGATCTCGGGAATCATGGGCGTGCAAACGTGCACCCACGAAAACTGTGACCGTCCGGTATCGGTGGGATGGAAAGTCGAAATTCCCATCGGCAAAACGCTCGGCGGCACTCCGGTCAACTTCAATGATGCCGGGAGCATCAGCGCCGCCAAGGATGCGGTCCAGGCAGAAGAAAAACTGCGTGGCAGTTCTCTCGAAACCAGCGACGCCTCAGGAGCGTCCAATGGTGGCGGTGGCAAATGGGAAGGATCATCGCTGGCTTCGGTATTGCCGCTGGCTTTTGTGGCCGGTTTTATTCTGAATTTCATGCCCTGTGTGCTGCCGGTGATTGGATTGAAAGTGATGTCTTTCGTCCATCAAGCCGGGCAGAACCCTGGCCGAATTTTCATGCTTAACGCGACGTTCTGTTTAGGCATGATCGCGGTATTTATGGTGCTGGCGTTTTTCGCGGTGCAGTCGGGATTAGGATGGGGGCAGCAGTTCGAAGGGCTGACGTTCAAGATCATTATGATTGCGGTCGTGGTCGTTTTCGGGCTGAGCTTCTTCGGCGTGTGGGAAATCCCTTTACCGGGATTTGGCAGCGGCGGTGGCGGACTGGCTCAAAAAGAAGGACTAACGGGGGCGTTTTTAAAAGGAGTCCTGACAACCGTTTTGGCCACTCCATGCAGTGGACCGTTGTTAATTCCTGTCGTCGTCTGGGCGATCGCTCAACCGGCGCAAGTGACCTATTTGGTGTTCTTTGCGTTGGGTCTGGGGATGGGGTTTCCTTTTTTGGTCATTGGCATCTTTCCTAAGCTTGTCAGCAAACTTCCCAAGCCAGGACCTTGGATGGAGACATTCAAAAAGGTCATGGGATTTGTCATGTTGGGCACCGCCGTTTTCCTGATCGGAGCGGTCGAACACAAATACGTCGTGTCAGTGTTGACGATGCTGTTGATTTTGGCGTTTGCCTGTTGGTGGATGGGACGCACTTCCATGGCCGCGCCGTTATCAGAACGCATGAGGTCGTGGGGCATCAGTGCCGCGATTGCCGCGTTCGCGGTTTGGTTCAGCTTCTTCTTTTTGCTACCTCAACATGAACTGGACTACCAACGTTACAGCCGCATCGCGCTGGAAGAACATTTGGAGGAAGGTCGCACGGTGTTTGTTGACTTCACCGCCGATTGGTGAGCGACGTGTAAAACAACAGAGCGGTTCGCTCTGAACACAAAACCAACAAAACGCTTTTTTGAATCCCATGACGTGGTGATCTTGAAGGCCGATAAATCGAACGAGGCCCCTGAAGTCGACGCTCTTCTAAGCGAGCTGGGAAATACGGCAGGTGCGATTCCGTACTACGGTCTGTTCCAACCCGGGGAAGAGCCCATTCATTTCGATGGCGTTTTCGTCGACCCAGATTCCTTCCTTAGCCAACTTGGCGCGCAGCAACTGTCTGAGGCGTGGGGGCAATCGAAAGAAAGTCCAGTCAAACTTGATCAGAAGACGCAGCCCGATCGCACCGCGCAGATGCCCAATGCAGCCGCGAATTAGTCACGGCCACGATTTAGCGACGGCGGAAAATTAGTCTTCGAGACATTTTGAAACTCATCAATCAGCTTGCGTCATGTTTTGACGCAGGCTGTTTCCTTGCGTCGATAGCAGCGGTCGCGGAGTGTACTTGCCGAACAATCACACACCGCTGCCCCCCTGAATATCGCGAAGCGACCTTCCTCGTCGCCCAAATTGCCTATTCACAGCCTTCTCCGGAATAAAAAAGCCGAAAAAAGTTCACCTTTTAAGGCATCCGTTGAAGCGACGTTAACGAATGCTTAATGGACACTATGGCAACGCTAGTAGTGCCATAGTGTCGCATTCGCGATCGCACAAGTAAAATGAGACAACTGGGAAAGGGAAAACGGACAAATCACCCTACTAAAGTCAACCCAATCAGTTGACACCACCTATTTTGCCTAATAGATTTCCGTGAATACGGCGGATGCAAATCCCTTTTTCAAACCTAGACATTTTGGAGACCTTGATGAACAAATTTTTCTTGCCATTGGCGATGATCGCTTGCTTTATATTTTCAACAGCTCAAGCACAAGCAGGGCTTTTTGACGGCTGCTGCAAGCGTAAAGTACGATGCTGCAAGCCTGTAAAGCCTTGCTGCCCACCACCAGCACCGGTTTGCTGCCCAGCTCCTGCTCCAGAACCCGTTTGCTGCCCAGCTCCCGCACCTGCCCCAGAACCAGTTTGCTGCCCAGAGCCAGCACCTGCACCTGTTTGCTGCCCAGAGCCCGCTCCAGCACCTGCACCTGTTTGCTGCCCGGAACCAGCACCAGCGCCTGTTTGCTGCCCAGCGCCAGCTCCAGCACCTGTTTGCTGCCCAAAGCCTTGCTGCCCACCACCAGCACCTAAGTGCTGCGGCGGTCGCAAGAAGTTGTTCACTGGCAAACTTCGCCAGCGTCTTGCTTCTCGTGGCGGTGCATGCTGCTGCCGTTAATTCCAATTAGGAATTAGCACATCGCACGTTTCAATAAACGTGAAATCAACAAAGGTCGCACCCACTACGGTGCGACCTTTTTTTGTGCGCTCTTTTTTTGTGCGCTCTTAAGCGGTGCCAAGCCGTATTGTGTTCGTTTTCCGCCTGCGGCTCTCGGCGGTGCGCTGCTAAGGCTAAGGTGTAAGATTTGAAAATCGCACACACTTCCTTGTTCATCGCCGTCCTGCCCAGCGCTTTTAGTTGCTCGCACTTTCCAATCGCTTAATTCGTCTCTCAATATCAGCCAGCAAATCCTCCCGCAGCGATTCTTGATCGGCCCAATTTTCATCGCGATGCAACTTGACCAACGACCGATATAGCTTGACCGCCTCGTCGATGCTATTCATTTTTTCTGCTCTTTGTACGGTCGCATGAAATTTCTCAATGCGCTGCTTGATGCGTTGGGGATCGTTTGATTTTTGTGTTAATCGGAATCCCTTCGCCGCTGCAACACAGTCCTTATCCCGTTGTTCCAACTCTTCATTGCCCTCATGCACGATAATGAAGGCAGCCATCTTCGCATCGGCGGCTTTCATGTCATCATCGGCCAGTCGAACAATATCGTAAAACTGATCTTCAATCTCGGTCATGCGAGATTCGCCTGGAATGCGCGATTGCACAGACAACCTGTTCGCCAGCCCGTGGTAAAAGTCAATCGCCTTGCCAACCCCGTTCATGGTTTTGACTTCTTCAAAACGTTCGTCATCGGGATACAGCGCGACAAATTGATCGGTCTGCTGCAACACGCGCTGTGGTTGCGCACGGAAGGATTCAATCTGCGCATACAGTTCATCGGCGGTCGGATTCCGCAGCGCGTACCAACTACCAACAGCCGCCACCGCGATCACCACCAGCAACCCCAACAGCAGCGGAATCACCCCTTTTGACTGATGAAGCTCAACCTCCTCGGTGATAATCTCGCGATCTTCGTCCGTAACGGTATTGTAATAATCCAGTTCGATCGGTTCGGCTTCGGCTTGCTCTGGAGCTAGCCCAATTTTGTCGGCGTCAGATTCGGCCGCACTACCACCGGGCGGGATGTACGAAGGGTGATCGGGGTTGTTAATCGAAGTTCTATCCGCGGAAAAGGGCCGCTTTTGCGTGTGCTCTTGGACTGACGTCTTTGGCATCGAGCGTGATGCACTTTTCCCACTCTTTGATTTTTGCCCCGCATGCTCCTCTGAATTTTCATAAGACCGCGTCTGGGAATCGTCCTGCGGCTTGCGTCCAAAAACCGAAGTCTCCTGACCCGTCGGCTGCACCGGTGCATTCTGAGCCGTTTTGGCTTCGCTGTAGTTCTTCAACACTTGCTCGGCTTCGTTGATTTGATGCAAGGCTGCTTGAGCGGTTGCCAAACGTTTCTCTGGCTTCTTCTCCATCATCCGCCGGATCAGACGATCGACCTCATGCGGCACATCGGGCACGACGGAACTAACGTACGGCGGCGGAATACGCGTAAGATTCCGAAACGACTCTTCGATCGAATTCGCCGTAAAGGGAGGCTTGCCTGAGAGCAACGTGAACAGCACCGTACCCAGACTGTAAATATCGCTCCTGGCCGTCACCTGTTCACCTTTGGCCTGTTCGGGGCTCATATAGTCGAGCGTCCCCAAAATGTTGTTGCCGGTGTTTTGAGATGTGCCGTAACTTTTGGCGATGCCGAAGTCGGTGATTTTCACGACTCGGTCTTTGGTCATCATCAAGTTACCCGGCTTGAGGTCTCGATGGATGATGCCGCGATCATGAGCGTGCTTGAGTCCCTTACAAACGTCCTTGGCAATCGAAAGGATTTGAGGTGGCGTGAATTTGTGTCCGCTGCGTAAGACTTCAAACAAACTTTTCCCATCTACCATCTCCATCGCAAAGAACATATTCCCGTCCTCTTGCCCGAAACTGATCAAACGTACAATGTTGGGATGGTCCAGCTTGATCAGCGCTTTGATCTCGGATTCAAACCGAGCCCGGAAGTGGGGTTCTTGAGAATAGTTGGGCGCGAGAACTTTCACCGCGTGAAGTTCACCGGTCTCTTCATGTTTGCCTTTGAAGACCGTCCCCATTCCACCACGGCCAAGCACACCGAGAAATTCATAGGGACCGATTTTTTCAAGCATGTCGTTTAGGGGCGGTTGGAGCGAGAAAGTTTCAATTCAGAATATTTAGCAGGTCGCGTTTGATTATTGTAGACTTGCCCAAACAGGATTGGAAACCCTTTGGCCGCCTTTACTCAGTATCACCCCTTCAAACGCAAGTAACTCCGCGATCAGAACTTAGCCTGATCCAACATTTTTCGCCGCGATTGAACATGACTTCACGCCTCTCCCACCCACTTCAACAGGAAGACGAACAGCTCAAAAAAGCTTGTTCGATCACTCGGACGCGGCGAGGCGGTCCAGGAGGACAGCATCGCAACAAAGTCGAAACGGCGATTGTCATCACGCACAAGGACTCGGGCATCTCCGCCCAAGCCGGCGAACAACGCAGCCAACATGCCAACCTGACAACGGCGATCGCGCGGCTGAAAGTCAATTTGGCGATTGGTGTTCGTAGCCACCCTCTTCCCACCGCGCCGAGCGCCCTTTGGAAATCCCGAGTCAAGAATCGTCGCATTGCCGTCAGCATCAACCACGCAGATTACGCCCTGATCCTGGCGGAGGCTTTTGACGCACTGGCCCGCCACGAAAACGATATCGTCGCGGCCGCTGATTTTTTAGGACTTTCGACTTCGCAGTTGATCAAGTTCTTCAAGGCGAATCCGCAAGCGCTGGATCAAGTGCAACGCACCCGTTCGGCCGCCGGACTCAGGCCACTGAAGTGATCCATCAAAACCGGCACATGGCCGTGTAAGGGTGTCTCTGCAGCCATGTGCCGAGGCAAAGAATAACGACGGCCCGCGCAATCGCTACAACACAACCCGCCAAATTTCGTATTTAACGATGGGAATTGAGCGTAATTCTTTGTCTGAGAGCGAAAATGTTACGATAAAAGAGTTAGGTAACTATAATCCAGCTTTCCGTTTTTCGGCTTCTCACGTCGGTAGTCGATTGCTCACCGACCGGTCCAACATTATGCCTCGAATCAAGTCACTCAAAATCGAAGACGCCCGCAACTTCTTTGTTCTGGCGTTGACCCTGCCTGCGATTGTGATCCTCATGATCACTGCCGCTAACGCACAAACCGATCCCGGATATGGCGGCCGCACTTTGGCACCGGGGGTGTTGAAAGTGATTCCGCCGGCGCTCAACGCGCGTGACACGGTCTCCCTACCGGGACCCATGCCGGGTTTGACCGCGACCGAGTACACCCCGAAATTACGTTCGCCCAAAGACACGCTTTACGGGCTGTCTCAGCGTGTCGTTTTCTTTCGCGATGTGTGGGAGTATGAATTTGCCTTCACCGGCCTCCGCCAAGCAACCCTGGACATCCCAACGGTCAACGGCAACGCCCGACAACACGTTTGGTACCTAGTCTATCGGGTCCGTAACTTAGGTAGCAGCCTTAGCTTCGAAGAGGTCAAGAAAGATCCAAACTTCGCTTACCTCACCAAAGACCTTCGGCGGAACGCGACCGTTGCCGAAAGAAATTTTCTGCCGCGTCTTTCATTGGAAGGCTGGGTCTTTGATGACGTCGCCAAAAAATACACGCCGGTCAAGTATCGCGATGAGATTGACCCCGCCGCCGCGGCTGAAATCCAAAGCATCGAAGACCCTAACGTACCTCTTATGGATGCCGTCCAACTCTCTACCGCAACCCTCCGGCCTATTCCCGCCAAGGACAACACCGGCGTCTGGGGCGTCGCGATCTGGAGCAACGTTAATCCTAAAATCGACTTCGTTAGCGTTTTCGTCTCTGGATTCACCAACGCCTTCCGGCTCAATCGCAACGGCGATTCCATCGACACCGTCCACAAAACCTTGCAGCTGAATTTCTGGCGACCTGGTGACGCCGTCAAGCAATCCGAAGACCGCATCGATTTCGGCATCCCACTGGTAGACGATCCCCAGCAACAGGTCCTGATCACAAGCCGGTACAATCTGCCGGGCCCAATGCTTCGGGTCTACGAGCAGAATCGGGAGATCAACCGCGACGTCCTCGTCAGCGAATTCGACGCCAAATTCAACTTGAAGGACTTTACGTCGCCCCTGATCCCGATCCTCAATAAAGGCCGTTTGCCGTCCTTGGGGGCCGAAAAGATCAGCCAATCAGGCCTTGCTGTCAATGAAAACACGGCCATCGAGACCCTGATTGAGGGTCGAAAATGGACCTTCCAAGTAGACGGAAAAACCTACTTCATCGACCTGGAATACCAATTTTGGGAGCCGGCTGGAGAAGGGATTCGCTTCATAAAAAGCCTTGATTCATTCTGGATCTATCGCTAGACTCTTGATCTTCTAAACAACAACCATTTTGCGCTAATCCAAGCACAACTTAACATACAGAGGTGAAACATGGCCCATAAGAAAGGTCAAGGCTCCAGCCGCAACGGTCGCGACTCAAATGCTCAACGTCGTGGCGTCAAAAAATTCGGCGGCGAAGCCGTCATCGCAGGTAATATTTTGATCCGCCAAGTCGGCAACCGCTGGCATCCCGGCAAAGGCGTCGGCCAGGGCAAAGACTACACGCTGTTCGCATTGGTCGACGGAAAAGTCATGTTCGATCGCGATGGTCGTCGTATCAACGTCGTCCCTGCAGCGTAGCTTCGGGCCTTAGCGGATCTTGATTATAGATTCCGCGCCGTGCTGAAGCGTTTGTCACTGCACCGCGAAAATCAAAACAGCCAGCCGCCATGTCCCTTTTAGCATGGCGGCTTTTTTATTCTGGCATTCAATCTGGATGGGTTGAATGCAAAATCCCGCGCTTCTTTTTTCTCATCTCCAGTTCACCCCCATGTTCGCCAATGTTCGTTGACCAAGTAAAAATTGAAGCAATCGCCGGTCGCGGCGGCCACGGCTGCATGAGCTTCCGGCGCGAAAAATACGTGCCGCGCGGTGGCCCCAATGGCGGCGATGGCGGCAATGGCGGCAGCATCATCATCGTTGCTGAAAACGGCATCAATAGTCTGGTCGAATACGCGCATCAGCATCACATTCGCGGCAAAAACGGAAACAACGGGCAAGGCTACGGATGCCACGGCGCTTGTGCCGACGATACGATTATCAAAGTCCCCGCCGGCACGATCGTGATCGACGCGGCTAACGACTTCGTCCTTAAAGACCTCGCAGAAGTTGGTGACATGGTCATCGCGGCGCGCGGTGGAAGAGGCGGAAAAGGCAACACGCGATTCAAGTCGTCGACCAACCAAGCGCCCCGCCAAGCACAACAGGGTGGCGAAGGAGAAAAGCGGACGCTGATTTTTGAACTCAAGGTCATCGCCGACGTGGGTTTAATTGGGTTGCCAAATGCCGGCAAGAGCACGCTGTTAAGTCGCCTCTCAGCGGCGCGACCGGAGATCGCTAACTATCCCTTCACCACAAAATACCCCAACCTCGGCCAAGTCAGGCTCGACTTGGACCGCTCTTTCATCATGGCCGATATCCCTGGTCTGATCGAAGGCGCCGCCGACGGTGTTGGGCTGGGGCATGATTTTCTCAAACATATCGAACGCGCTGGGGTCTTGGTCCACTTGGTGGAACCCATGCCGATGGATCAGAGCGATCCGGTGGCAAACTACCATTCCATCCGCAAAGAATTGATTCAATTCAATCCCGCCTTGGGACAGCGGCCGGAAATGATTGTTGTGTCTAAATCCGAACTACCGGGCGCTGAAGACATCGCCGCTCAGTTGCGCACCGATACCGGCCAAGAGGTTCATCTGATCTCCGCCGCCACCGGCAGCGGCCTGCCCCCGCTGCTCAACGCGATCGACAAAATGTTGACCGCCCACCGCAAGGAAATGGAACTGGCAAAATCGGCTGAATCCGATGCAGCCGAACCTGCAGCAGCGGAACCAGATGTAATCGAAACAGACGCAAGCTCCGCAGCCGATTCCGACGCGCCCACCGCACCATGAACATTATCACCGTCGACATCGGCAACAGCGCGACCAAAATCTCGATCGGTTCCCAAACGCCGCCGGCGCGTATTGATCTGAGCGACTTGGATTCTTTGCCCCTTACTTCCGCGCCGCACCACTGGGTGGTCGTCAGCGTTGCACCTTCCAAAACAAAAGCACTCATCCAGTGGTTGGCCAAAAATCGCCCCGACGATGAAACGACCGTCGTTACCAACAAAGACATTCCCACCCAGTCAAGCGTAAAGGATCGCGCTGGCGTGGGTACCGATCGCTTGATGGCCGCTTATGCCGCGACGCAGTTGATCCAAGATCAAGCGTCCGTCATCATTGACGCCGGCACCGCTGTGACGATCGACTATGTCAACAGCCAAGGCACCTTTTGTGGGGGTATGATCTTTCCGGGCGTCTCCACCAGCCTTAAGTCCTTGGCAACCAACACCGCTGCGCTTCCTGAACTGGAAAGTAAAAGCATCAAAGCCGTCACTCACGATATCCGAATCGGCGATGACACCCAGTCCGCCATCCTCAACGGTGTAGCTCAATCGCAAGCGTGGGCGATCGTCGGCATCGCGGAGAAACTGGCCAAACAACACGACGCGCGGGTGCTGGTCACCGGAGGCGATGCTGGTCTGATCAAAAATATAATGCCTGTTTACTGGCAGCACATTCCCAATCTCATTCACGATGGCTGCCGGCAACTTTTTCAGTCATGACGCATTTCCAACAACTGACTCCTGCCGGTCGAGGCGCGATCGCCGTCATCGCTGTTAGTGGCAAAGATGCGCTGCAAATCATCGGTGCTTGCTTTACTCCCGTTGGCAAACGGCCTTTCAAAGACCTGCAAAAGCAATTGACCTACGGCCACTGGAATTCGACCGGCGAAGACCTGTTAGTCGTCCATAACGGCGGGCTGAACTACGAAATTCAAAGCCACGGTTCTCAAGCGGCCGTTTCCGCCATCAAAGCCGATCTTTCTCGCCACGGCGCCCGACCGCCCAAACCGGCAACCTTTGCAACCCTTTCGCCACAGCGCTTCCGCGCCGACGTTGAGCGATTGTTGTGCGAATCTACCACTGCGCGGACCGCTGAACTTCTGCTGCGTCAGTGGCACATTCTGCCGCCGGCGGTTGATCGATTGAAACAGGATCCGGCGCAGCTGGATTCGTTTCTTGGGTGGGGATCTTTTGGTATGCGATTTCACCAGCGCCAGTCGATCGTCTTCTGCGGCCGCCCCAACGCCGGCAAAAGCAGTCTGACCAACGCGATACTCGGCTTCGAACGCGCTATCGTCACGCCCATCGCCGGCACCACGCGCGACGTACTCACCCATCACACCGTCATCGACGGTTGGCCTGTGGAACTAAGCGATACCGCCGGGCTGAGGGATGCCGACAATCAGATCGAACAGATTGGTGTCGCCAAGGCGCGTCAAAAATTGGAAACCGCCGACCTCATCATCAGCGTGATCGACGCCGCCGACCCTCAGCCTTGGGATCACGACGACATCCAACCGGACATCATCGTCGTCAACAAATCGGACTTGGCGAAAACGCCGGTGAATCTTCAAGCCACCGAAGCCCCTGTCGTTTCCGTTTCGGCCACCCAAGGCACGGGTATCGCGGAGCTGCTTTTGGTCACTTCTCAGACGCTGTTCCCTAAGCTCCCACCTTCCAACCAGCCCATCCCGCTTACAGAATCCCAAATAGAAGATTTGTCTAACTTCAAATAGTCAAAACGCGATTCTCCGAACGTAAATGATGTATCGCCTACAATACCTCGTTTGACGACGCGACCACCCCTCCGCGCACAATCGCATGAGCAGATTCCTCCAAGACGAAAAACCACACAAACCAAGGCGATCCTTTCGCTGGCGGTTCGGGATTCGAACTCTGCTCGCGTTCACCCTTCTGGTGGCATTGACCTGCGCGTGGTTCACGCACTGCGCGAAACAGCAGGCGACCGAGGCCGAGGCTATTGCCTATCTCAATAGAGAATTCGGCGGCTCAGCGAACGTCCTTTTCGATTACCAATGCGATGAGTTGGGGGAGCCAATATCTTTCAACAAAAACAATCCACCTGAGCCTTCAGGCCCCTGGCTCCTGCGACGCATTTTGGGGGAGCCCATCTTCTCGCGCGTTGCCTCGGTCTCATCTAACTATGACTACCCACTCAACAAAGCGCACTATGAAGAACTCTCCAAATTAAAACACCTAAAACGACTCCACCTCAACAACTACGACAACTGCCGCGACCTCAACAAATTGACCAACCTCCGCAATCTGCGTGTCTCGGAGTTCAGTCTCGACAATCTAGAACCTATCGCCTCATTGCAACGACTCAAGAAATTGGTTCTCGATCAAGATGCACTGTCAGCTGCGGACACTGAAATCATCGGAACACTCCGCGCACTGGAAGAACTTGAGGTTAACTCTGCAAATGCGATACGTAATTTGGATTGGGCGAAGAACTTGGTAAAGCTTCGAGTGCTCCGCATTCGAAATGCCTTAAGGCTGGATTCACTTCAAGGTTTGGAAAAATGCTCGGATTTGACCGACCTTTATTTTGAAGGGTCACGCAACATTGACTCCCTCGCACCTCTTCGCCATTGCCGGCAACTCAAGTCAATTCAATTCACCCAGTCCGAAACGTTGGTCTCACTCTCAGGCATCGAGGAATTGAAACAGCTGGAAAAACTGGACCTGTCTCACGCCAGGAAGGAGAACTTGCCGGGTGTCGATTCTCTCCAACCGCTTCGGAACTTGACGCAACTGAAAACGCTCAGGCTGCACATCTCTCCGAAAGTTGAATCGCTCAATGCTCTGGCGGACTTGAAGCAACTGGAATGGCTTTCCTTGGCAGGAGCAACTTCCGTTGACAACCTTAATGCCATCGCCGGCTTGAACAATTTAAAACTGTTGCTGCTACCAAGATCAGCAGTACAAGACCTCACTCCGCTAAGCCGCTTGAGAAAACTGAAAATGATTCAGTTCTCGCAGTCCAAGAACCTGACAAACCTTGACGGCATTTCGCACCATCGGTCGCTTGAAGAGTGCGATTTCAGCGAGTGCCAACAACTGCGTGACATTACTCCGCTGGGGACGTTAAAGGTATGCAAGGACATCCGCCTTAGATCCTGTTCACATGTAGATAGCTTGGAAGGGCTGGAGTCACTGGTAACGCTCGAGGTACTTTTAATCCCAAATTGCGACAAAATTGAGGACTTAAAACCGCTCGCGGGGCTTCCGGCCATTCACACGCTAGATATTTCAGGGTGTTCCAACATCACCAGCCTCGAAGGTCTCAAAACCGCCGCTCTTCTGTGGGACATTAAGTTCAATGACTGCGAGCTGCTTTCGGATGTAAGCGCATTAGCCGGCTGTGACCTACCTGCTCTGAACGTTCGAAATTGTCCCGCCATCGAATCGCTGAGCGTTCTGTCGCAGAGCAGCATCGACCGGTTAGATATCAGCAGTTGCGCTAACCTCTTCACGGTGGGCCTACCTAGAACCCCGCCGATTAAGAACGCGCGTCCTTACAACAGTGTCAGCATTTCAGATTGCGACCAACTGAATCGTTTGACAGTCCCTCAATCGCCTCAAGGGCGCCTCGGATTCCTAGCCGTCGTCGGCGATCGGGCGACCGATTTATTGGACTCGCTTCCAGACGATTTCCAAGTCAAAACGTTGACGATCAGAGATGCCGACGGGATGAAAGACATCAACTCTATCACCAAACTGGAAGGGCTTGAGGTACTGAATTTGTTTAACTGCGATGACCTTACCAATTTGCAGGCCCTGTCTAAGTCGCAAACACTAGATAAAATTTTTATCAAGCACTGTGACAGCCTCACCGAGTTGTCGCTTCGTCAACCATTGCCCTGTCTCTCAACCGCAACTATTTGGTCCAACCCTGAACTGGAAACACTTGATCTCCAACGAATGCCGATGCTCTCGCAGTTGAGGGTGTTCCAATGCCCGAAGCTGACAACCGTGCCCGGCCTTGATGACCTTTCACACCTTAATTCGTTTGAGCTAAAAGACTGTGGCAAAATCCAGCCGCTAGAGAAGCTGAAATCCCCCATTTTGCGATTTCTTTCAGTGGACGACATTAACTTCTTTTCACGTTCAACAGTTGCGTCATCCGAAAAATTCGCAAGTGAGAAATTACAAAAACGTGACAGTTCAGGCGTTTCCAAGTCGCGCTACACGCCTTCTACCATCGCTTTGACGATCCGCGACTGCTCAAGAATGACCAATTTGGACTGGCTGAATAACATTCCAGATCCACACGCTCTTCATTTGGGTAAGGCATCGCAGTTAAAACAATTCACCGCGAAGCATTTTCCAGAACTTAGATTTTTAACGATCAACGATGCCATCGAACTCGATTCGATCACACTCGGGCCAGCGCCTATAACCAACATTAACCTGATCGGCTGCAATAATCTTGCACCAACAGAAACAGGGCGTCAGTTACTGGAACACGCGAAGAGCATTGAATACTTAAGCCTCAGTGGAGAGGTTGCTGCTGCGACACTCCCACACCTTCACAGTTTTCCCAACTTAAGAAAACTTGTAATTTCAAATTGCCGGCAGCTTGTCAATGGACAGCAACTCCTTGAGTGCACAGCCGAAGAAATTTCGTTGATCGATTGCGGACAACTTATATCTATCAAAGAATTCTGCGATTCTGCAATTGCCAACCGGCTAACCCTGGCAAACTGTCCCGCGATCCAAGATCTTGATTCAATCCGCTTACTCGAAACGCTTGAGATTCTCACGCTAAAGAAACTTCACCATGATCAGATTAGAGATTTACGTTTCGGCCCCAATTGCGGATATCTTTTCATTGAAGACTGTGAAAATTTATCAAAATTGAAGTTTGAGTCACGTTTACAACCTTTGGGCCTATACATTAACTCCTGCCCTAAGCTGGAAACGATCAAGTTGAATCCGAGCAACACACGAATCTTGCTGGACGTCGCAAACTGCCGACGGCTGTCTGTGTCGTCGATCGAAGAAATTAAACGACGCAACGGAACTTACAGTGTGGCTCCAAAATCAGTGCCTTAAACACCGGTGTGGCTGCAGAGAAACCTGCTTTACGATCTCAAGCATCAAAACTTTCTCAGGCGCGTCTTCACGATCCCTTGCGGCTGATCAAGAATCTCCATCGACGTTAACTTCCAATCCCCGTCGACGATCTGCACGTCGAACTGAGCATCGTATTGGTTGGTGCGTTGGTGAATGTGGCCCCAATGCTCGAT
>CAKZVF010000084.1 GCA_937921995.1 uncultured Pirellulaceae bacterium | reverse complement strand
CACTTCAACGCCGGGATCAATTACGCTCCCGCCCTTGTCCATCAGCGTCCTTTCCCTCAGCGATCCTGTCTTGCCACCGTCCTACGATACACTGATTGCCGGCTGGGACACTTGGATCAACGGCGCTACTCCCGATGCATCGGTAGCCGCGGCAGGTGTCACCGGTTCAGCCGTCACAACCTCCGAAGGTGCGGCTTGGCATGTGATCGATGGCCGGGGCGCAAGTAGCGACGGTGATTGGGGAACCTTTGCCGGAGCTCCAACCGCAAGTACCGTCGGCGGAGATGGTGTTCAAAATGAAAACCTTGAGCTATCCAATGCGACGGCCGGTGGTACGATCACATTCACCATCACCAACAACGGCGCGAGTGACATCGACCTAGACGGCTTCCATTTCGACGCTTACGCATTCCGCCCCAAAGCGGCCCGCGCGTACGAATTGAGCGTGGCGTCAGGAGATATTACCAATGGCATCATTTACACATCAGGCGATGATGAAATTACGTCCGTTGGTGGTTCCTGGGACAACAGCGCTCATGACGATATAACCCATTCCTTAGCTGGACTGGCGGACCGCACCTTGGAAGCAGGCGAATCAGTCAGCTTTTTACTATCGTTCTCCAGCGGAGTTGGCGACGGTTCTGGCGGCCACGATCTTTGGGTCGACAATGTTGCGGTCACCGGTTCCTTTGCGCAAACTCCGTTTTTGCTTGGCGATGTTAATCGTGACGGAGTCGTTGACTTTTTGGACATCTCACCCTTCATCGGGCTTCTAACCAGCAGCACGTTTCAGGCCGAAGCGGATTGTGATGAGAATGGAACCGTCAACTTCCTCGATATCGCACCGTTTATTGGAATCTTAAGCGGACAGTAAAATCGGAATTCTGGCCAGATTGAGAACGAAAAAAGGCATGCAAAAAACCAATCGCTTGCGCGCGTTAACGCTGCTTTGCGTATTCCTATTGTTCACCGGACTTACTCACGCCGAAGACCCAATCGTGCCTCCCTCTGGCGGTCGTGATTTACTGGCGTTCAATAAAGACGCCGACATCGAGTTTATCCACTCGAATGTTTCGGCAACGTCGAAGTGGGTAGCCACGGAGGGCATGCCCTTTTCATCGTCCTACAGCATTGATTCGGACACTCGATTTAGCGCACCGACGAACATGCAGCTGATCATTCCCTTAACCGGAGCGATCAAAAAAGGTGACGTCGTATTGCTATCGTTTTGGATGCGACGCCCCAACGCCGGTGGTCAACCCAACAACGTCTACCTCAATGTTCAATCCGGAGACCAATCGCCGCTGTACCAGTACAAGCTGGGCGCCTACCGAGCGTGGAAACAACACGTTCGTTCTTTCGTTGCTCCATCCGATTGCAATCCAGCAGACAGGAAAATGAGCATCCTTCTGGGCGAAGCGGGGAGACAGGCCGAGATCGCAGAACTTCAGCTGATCAACTACGGGCCCGACTACGATATCAAATCGCTGCCGCGTTCTACCGTCAATTACAAAGGACGAGAACCTGACGCCCAGTGGCGCAAAGATGCGTTGGCTCGGATCGAGAAGATTCGCAAAGGCGACATGACCATCGAAGTCGTCGATGCCGATGGCAAACCCGTGGCGGGCGCCCAAGTCGATATCCAGATGCAGCGTCATGCGTTTGGATTCGGCAATGTGGTCAACGCCTATCTGTTGGGCGCTGACGAAAGCCTATTCCCTTACACGAAAACGCGCAGCGGGCGCGAAATCGTCACGACCTGGGAGGAAGCTCAGCAATACCGCCAAACGATCAAGGAGAATTTCAACTGCGTAACCTTCGAGAGCGAACTGCGCCCCCACATTTGGAAGATGCAAATGGGCGGTTCGGCCGACGGCAAAGAGCTGCACAAAGTCTTCTCAGAGGGTGCCGTCCCGTTTTTGCAAGCCAATCAAATTGGAATCCGAGGCCACTATCTTTCATGGGGCGCGATGGACTTCAACGACATGGAAAAACAATTCGTCGGCGATCCGGAAGCTCATCGCAGGTGGCTGTGGGATCACATGGCCGACGTGATTCCTAAAACGTCAGGATACGTTACCGAATGGGACACGATCAACCACATCATCGCGTGGGGCAAGCACACATATGAAGCCGAATACGGCTCGATGCAAATCTACGCCGACATCATGAAAGAGGCTCGCCGTCTGGCTCCGGACGCCGGCCACGCGATCAACGAAGGCAAGGTACTACCCGATGGCTACAAGCGTGAGCCCTACAAACGTGTGATTCGATTTCTGAACGAACAAGGCCAAGCTCCCGATACGGTTGGGTTTATGGCGCACTTTGAACTGATGACGTTGACACCACCGGAGGAGCTGCTGGAAGTTTATGACGACTTCGCGGCGATCGCACCTCGGTTGCAGCTGAGCGAATTCGATGTCGAAGCCGGTGATGATGATCAGCTTCAAGCGGACTACTATCGCGACGTGATGATCGCCAGTTTCAGCCATCCGAATTTCGTCTCGATCGTCCAGTGGGGTTTCTGGGAGAACGCTCACTGGAAACCCGCGGCCGCACTTTGGCGGAAAGACTGGACGCTCAAACCCGCCGGAAAAGTTTTCGTCGATTTGGTGAAGAAACAATGGTGGACCGACGAGTCAACAACTACGAACAATGCTGGCAGTTGCCAAGTCCGCGGTTTCCATGGCGATTACACGGTTAGCGTTGAACACGACGGTCAGACGGTGACTGAGGAATTAAAGCTGACTGGCGATGGTGCGAGTATTCGCATTCAACTCAAGTAAGGCGATAGGAATGATGAAAGATGCCAAGCTCTGTCCCGCGGGCGAAATCGACTTGGGTGTTTGGATAAAACAATAGGCTGGAAGAAGAAGAGAGAAGCAAAATGATTTCTTCAAGAATACTTATTACGACGGTTTTGGCACTGGGCATTTTTTTGTCATGGGCGGAGTCGTTTGCTGAAGAGCCAAACATGCTGGTGGTAAAGACCGCGGCGTCCGAGCCGGTGAATAACGCGTTGCTTGGCTACAATATTCTTCACTTCAAAAGCAAGCCCGAACAAGATTTCGTCGACCGCATGAATCCCGTGGCGATGCGCTTTCCGGACGGTGTCTGGGGCAATTTTTATGATTGGGAAACCGATAGCTTCACAAATCACGGCGACGAGCACCATCGCTCTCACGTCTACGCCCCGGTCCTTGCAAAATGGAAGGAACGCGGCATCAAGGGAGGCTATGCCGGACTCACCAAACTTAACGACCAAAAAAGAGAACGTGACGGGGCAGGCTACAACATCGTCTGGCTTTACAACGCCGCCTTCGACGACCCCGAAAAGAACGTCGCCCGCATGCAGGACAGCATCGCAAAAGGCTTCGTTGTCCGCGATATCGAACTAGGGAACGAACAGTTCTGGCTGACCCAGGTCTCAAACCGAACTTTGACGCCTGAAGGCTACCGAGACGCTGCCCGCGGTATCTCGAAAGCCCTCAAGCAAGCCAACCCCGACGTCCGCGTCTCGGTCCCCCTTTCGTGGCGGGACCAGCACGACAGTTGGAACAAGATCGTTGCCGATGATGGTCAATACTTCGACGCGATCTCGCTGCATAAGTACAGCGGCTCGGGCGAGGCCGAACCCGAAGACGACGCCAAGCTAAAGGCAGTGCTGGCAGGGCGAAAGCACCTGGCTGAGTCCGCCGCGTACGTCCGGAGCTTTACCCAAAAACCAATCTGGTTAACCGAATGGGGCCTTAATGCCGGCACCGACGCGAAAGCAGCCTCGGCCCTCACGATGGCCGATTGCTACCTGTATCTGTTTGAAAACCAGGAAACCTTCCACCGCGCGAACTGGTTTTCGGTCAACGGCGTCGCCCGCAGTTTCGTCGTCATCGGCAAGAACCGCCGGCCCGTCGAACCGATGCAAAAGACCGCCTTCGGCTGCGTCCACGAGATCATGCGCGGTATTTTTGAAGACGCTGATCTGCTCTCAACGACCGTCGAAACCCCGAGCCTTGATACCGGAACCGGCACCGTTGACACCGTCACCGCTGGGGCCGTGAAAAAAGATGGTCGACTGATCATTTGTGCGATCAATCTTTCCGATCAGCCCAGCCCACTGGCGATCACAGTCGATAAAAACAATGCACCCGATGTCCTCACCCACGAAACCTTGGCCTTCAATAGCATGGGCGAAACCATCTTGTTAGACCTCGAAGCCAATCCGCTGAAATCAATTGAGCTCACCAACAACCGTATCATGCTTCCGCCGCTGTCAATCAACAAGATCGTGATGGCAGATCAAACCGGCGACGGGGCCAAGTGATTCATTAAAGAGACTCCGGTCCGGCACCCCGATGCAACCTGACCACAGTTGGTTTGCGCTGGCTTGTGCTGGGACGGTTTGGAGCGTTCGACCGAAAACGTTTTAAGATCAGCACGCACATCATGAAACAATTTCTTTTAGTATTTTCATTTCTTTTTGCTTGCCAAGCCACGCTGTTGGCGGAGCAACCGTCCGGATTGTCGCTGCGGCAATTGACGGTCGAGCACCTGCGAAATCCGAATCAGCTGGACCGGCCAAAGCCGCGTTTTAGCTGGAAGCTGCAGTCGGACGACGCTGGGATGCGAGGCGTTGTGCAGCAGTCGTATCAAATACTCGTTGCCAGCACGCCTGAACTGCTGACTGAAGACAAAGCCGATCTTTGGAATAGTGGCGTTGTGCAGTCCGAACAATCGGTGCTGATTCGGTATGCAGGTAAGCCACTTGAAAGCCGCCAAGCTTGCTATTGGAGGGTGCGCGTCACCGATAACCATGCTCGCCAAAGTCCATGGTCAGAAACAGCGACTTGGCGGATGAGCCTGCTGGATCCGCATGACTGGTCGTGCTCGAAATGGATTGGATTGAAAGAGGACACGCGCGAATCGGAACTCGCAAGCCGTCAACACTTAAAGTCAAAAGAAGACTCACGCTCGCACCCGTCGTCGCTGCTGCGAAAGGATGTGCGTTTGGAAAAAGAAATTCGTAGTGCGATGGCCTACGTCAGTGGTGTTGGCTACGCCGATTTTTTCATCAACGGGGCAAAAGTCGGCGATGCGGTTCTCGACCCCGGCCAAACCAACTACGGCAAACATACGCTGTACGTTGTTCACGATGTGACTGAGTCACTAAAGAAAGGCAACAACGCTTTGGGGTTTTGGCTCGGCAACGGATTCTACGGCCAAAATATGGCCTTCAACAAGAAATTCGTTTACGGCCAACCAAGCGTGCGAGCCAAACTGTTCATCGAGTACACCGATGGCACGGGCGACCAAATCGTGACTGACGAAACGTGGAAAGCCACGGTCAGTCCCACCGTTTTTGACAACGTCTATTGGGGCGAAACCTATGACGCGCGTCGGGAGATTGACGACTGGGCACAGCCTGGACTTAACGTTTCAGATTGGCAGTCCGCGATTGAAGTCGATTCGCCTTGCTCGGATGACCGGCTGCGCCCCCAGTTGTTGCCACCGATTAAAGAGGTCGAACGTATCGCCCCTGTTTCCATCAAGCAAGTGGCCCCAAAGACTTGGCTGATTGACTTTGGCAAGAACATTGCCGGCTGGGTCGAGATGGAGATGAGCCAGCAAGCAGGCGACGTCATCAAGGTTCTGCCCGCAGAAGTGCTGGACAAAGTATCCGGGCGTGCAGACCAGCGCACTTATGGCGGTGCTCCCGGCCGCCCCTACGAACTGTTCTACGTCTGCAAAGGGGCAAAGAAGGAAACTTGGTCACCACGATTCACGTACGCAGGCTTTCAATATGTTGAAATCAGCGGGCTCGACGATCCACCAACCCAAGAAAACATCACCGCCGTGTTCGTTCGAAGCGCCGTCAAGCGCACGGGTTCCTTTGAATGTTCCAACGACATGCTGAACCGGCAATACGCCGCCAGCCTGCTAAGCCTTGAAGGCAACTGGCACTCGTTGCCCGAAGATTGCCCGCATCGCGAAAAGTGCGGTTGGCTTGGAGATGCTCACGCGACCGCGGATCTGAGCCTGTTCAACTACGACATGAGCACTTTCTATATGAAGTACATTCGCGACATCGAAGACAGTCGCCGAAAGGACGACCGTATGCGTAGGGTTCGGCCCAAAAGTGCGGGCGTTCCGACCATGGTGGCTCCCGGCAGACGCGCCAACCGGATCGCCAACATCGACTGGGGCGTCGCGTATTTGATTGTGCCTTGGCAACTCTATGTTCACACGGGCGATGTCGAGGCCTTTCGGTCGCGGTTCAGCCATGTGAAAGATTTCTTGGCTTACTATCGCACGTTCAAAAACAAACAGGGAGTCATCGACAACGGATTGGGCGACTGGTGTCCGCCCCGTTGGGATCGCAAGAACGCTCCCGAGTTCATGGAATGCCATCCTTATGTTTCAGGAACGGCGTTTTACTATCAGGCTTTGCACATCGCCAGTCAAATGGCGCTGATTCTTGACGATGAAGAATACAGTCACCAGTGCCTCGCTGAAGCTGACGAAATCAAGGTTTCGTTCGAGAAGGTTTATCTCAAACCTATCAAAGACAGCGCGCTCAAACACTATGGCAGCCAGACTGCAACCGTCATGGCACTGAAATTGGGCTTGGTCTCAGAGGATGACACCGACGATCTCATGACGGCTCTTTTGTTTGACATCAACACGTTGCACGAAGGGCATCATGCCTGCGGGATTCATGGACTACGCCATTTATATACGGTGCTGGCCGATCACGGTCAGGATGAACTGGTGTACAAGATGTTGACTGACACAACCTTTCCCAGTCCCGGTTATGTTTTGAGTTGCGGCCTGTCCACGTGGCCAGAACGTCGTTGGGAATGGAAGAAGGAACGATTCTACCGTAACTCGTTCAACCATCCGATGAACGGTGGTTTCACAGCATTCATGCACGAATCAATCGGCGGCATCAATCCACAGGCTTCGACACCTGGCTACAAACATTTTCAATTGAAGCCCCATCTGACGAATCAACTCGATTGGGCGCAGGCAAGCGTTGATTCACCCTATGGCACCATAAGTAGCCAGTGGAAAACCGACGCTGACGTTTTTCGTTGGAAGGTCGAGATCCCGGTCAACACGACGGCAACCGTGTTCATCCCGTATTCTAAGGGAGCACAGCTTTGGGAAAGTGGCCGCCAACTTAAGGCCGAATCTTTGCACGAAGAGCCTAGCGGACGGAAGTGGTTTCAGCGCGTGGTGGGATCTGGAAGTTATAATTTCGAAGTACGCCAGCAACTTGAATCCAAATGAGATCGCTTCAACCTTACTCAGCTCGATTGATAAGGAATATAGGTTCATCCATGAATGTTTTTTCACTCAAGTCATTTGCGTTGGCATTGGCACTGGCTGCTTTGCACTTTGCAATTCCAACGTGCGGCGCGGCGGAAGAAAGCACCAGTCCGCCCAACTTTCTGATCTTCATCGCTGACGACCTGAATAAGGAATATTACGGCTGCTATGGCAATGAAAATACGGCGTCGCCAACTGTTTCGCGACTGTCAAAAGAAGGGATTGTCTTTGAAAACGCGTTTACCGGCCAAGCGATCTGCGCGACGTCGCGCAGCATGCTGTACACCGGCAAGTATCCGCTAAGAAACGGATCGTTCATGAATCACACGGGCGTGTATCACGGAACACGCAGCGTGTGTCACTATCTGCAAGCCGCCGACTACGACGTGATTCTGTGTGGCAAATCACATGTAAAACCGGCAAGTGCGTTTCCATGGACCGCCACGATGCAAGCCGAATCCCCCTCCGGCGACCCCAACATGTACACGCGACCGGCAATGCCTGTTGATAAACTTGATGCGTACTTTGCTGGCAGCAGCCAGCCGAACAGGCGGCCCTTCTGTGTCATGGCCAGCAGCTACTATCCTCACGGCGAACACCCGACGAAGACAATCTTCTCCCCGGACTCCGTTGAGTTAACCCGCTTTCAAAAAGATTCGGCCAAGACGCGTGAGCAAGAAGCACAATTCAATCAGGCGATCAAAAACAGCGATGATGAGTTTGCCAATGATGTTGGCCTGTTGTGGGAGGGCGGCGGCCTTGATACCGAGTTTGGCGGTGAGCAAGCCGAAGATGCGGAATTTTCCGTCGCGAAAAAATCAACCGTCGGCAAAAACTACAATGGTTCGGGTTACTTGGACATGGGTAA
>CAKZVF010000083.1 GCA_937921995.1 uncultured Pirellulaceae bacterium | reverse complement strand
TTCATCATTGGCCAATCCTTCGTTGATGTGTTCGACTTTGAAGTCTTGTTTCATGTCAGCGCAGATTTGCAACGCTCTTTCGCGCGGCTCTTCGATGCGTTCGAAGGGTTCGTCGAGTTCGATGATCTTGGCCATTTCGGCTTCGATCTTTTTGAAGTCGTCTTCGGTCAGCGGCTGTTCCAACATAAAGTCGTAGTAGAACCCACTGTCAGTGGTCGGGCCAAAGGCTAATTGAACTCCCTTTTTGATCCGCATCACCGCGCGGGCCATCACATGAGCACAGCTATGCCGCATCGTCGCAAGGGCCGCGTTGTCGTTGTTGGTGACTATTTTCAAGTCAACCTTTTGGCCGTCTTGGATGGTGTAATCCAGTGGCACCGGTTGGTTGTCGACCTCGCCCCACATGGCGGCTTTGGCCAGCCCTCGGCCGATGCTGGCGGCAACCTCTTTTACCGTTACGCTTGATTCAAATTCTTTAACACTTCCGTCGGGGAGCTGAACGCTGGTCATAATCAGGGGTTCTTTAATGTGAAAAGCTGTTTGCCCGCGTCTACAAATCGCGGTCCGGAGGCACAGTATAAGGAACTGGACAAGAAGCCGAAATGTCGGTTCGCGCGGAAATTTGCGGTTGAAAAACGCGGGGATAGCTTGGCGGTCCGTCAAACGGTAGTGGATGAGGCCACGAATCCCGCAGCTGGGTGCTTGGTAGGGGATGAGGCCACGAATCCTGCAGCTGCATTCAAAGTCGCCAGTAATCTTGTGGGATCGAATTACTCGCTGGACTCGTCCACTACCTATCTATACAACTCATCGCACATCTTGATAGAGACCATCCGACAGAATCACGTGATGCCCTTGGGATTGGTTGGCTTGGCGGGTTTGATATACCTCACCACTGGAATCATAAACCGGCGTTTCCTCTGGGTACCCCTGAGGATAGCCCTGAGGATAGCCTTGAGGATACTCAATCGGGACCTCATCGTATGTGACGCCCACCCAACCATCGGCCACATTGAGTTTCGAAATCACCAACGCATACCCATTTAGCCGTGACGCCAGTTGCGGTGGAATCGTTTCAAACTGATAACTGTCGGGCAGGACCAGTTTAAAAATCGCTCGCACGGCAATCTGGTCACCGATGCGGAACTTCTTGCCTTTGACGCCGATCATACCTTCCTGAGTCAACTGAACCTGTGAACCAACAATCTTTGGAAGATACGTCGAAGAGATGGTAATGTTTCGCCACGTCTTGCCTTTGCCAACACGCAGCGATTTTAGATTCAGCTCGATCCGAATTTTGCCCTCCACAAAGTCAACGCGGATCGCATCGTAGTTCGCGAACACAAATTTTGCTTCGTGTTTGGTATCGCTTTTGGTTTTCTCGGGATTGAATCCGATGACCTCAGCCAGATGTTGCAGCAAGCTTTCGGGCGTAAAGGTTTCCGATTCGATTTCAATTCTCTCGATCGCGTTGTTCAGCAGCGACTGGTGCAGTTGTAAGCTGAGATAGTCATAATTGCTGTCAGCCGGACGCGGAGTATCGGACGCCATCTGATCCATTCCCGCAAGCCGATACCGCATCACGATGCGTTCATTGGTGGTGGCCAATTCAAGCGCCTCGGGATTGAGATCCATCGAGATCAGCGGCTCAAGCAAATTGACTTTGAGATACGCCTTCATCTGAGCGACCTGGGATTCGACACCATCCTGCAGCTGGTCCATGGCTGATTGTCGGATCTTTTGCTCCAGCAACATCGTCGTTTCGGGCGATTGTTCGGCCACTTTCTTTTCTGCCAAACGACGGGCCACCCAGTTCACAACCGGGAACGGATCGAGCTTCGACCGCATGCCGATCAGGCGCTGTTTCGCTTGGGCCGAAGCGACGGGTTTGTCGGAGGAGAACCGGCCCATCCGGTCAAGCGTCAATTTTTTGAAGGCTTGGAATTTCGCCATGCCTTCGTTGCGAATTTCGAATCCGCTGCGTTTTGCGACGGTATCCGAATCGACCTCTCCCAGCGTTTGCAACTGCAACGCAATCCGCGAAGGATCATCAACCAGTTTCACGCTCAAACGATTACGAATTTGCGAATACCCTCGCACGTCGGCGCCCATCACCTGTTCGTGCACCGGTGCATTGACTGCTGGTGAATCGGGGATCAAACGGTTCAGCATTTTCTGCGACACCGCCAAACGCACGTTGGCGTTGCGATAATGTGCCTGTAACTGCGCGGCAGCGGTCTGGCGATCGGAGTCGGGTGACCACATCAGATTCTGAAACTGGTCATTGATGTAATGGGCCGCGACCCCCGACGGGTTTTGCTCGTTCCATTCAATCGCCTTGAGCAATTTGTACTGGTTCACCTCTCCCGCGGCATACTCCTTCAGCATCGTCACAACCGAAGCCGGAATTGTCTCGTTCAGATAACGCCGCTGAGCACCGGATAAAGCGGGCGACGCCATCCGCGCCAGCGTAAACCGTGACGCCTTCTTTCGCGCGGCGGCATCAGGGTTAAGCGCAGAAAACTCATCTTGCAGTTGCTCAACTTGAAGATACTTTTGCCAGTCTGGATTCAGGTAATCCAACGACAGTCGCTGCCTGGAAGCCAACTGCATAACATTGGATTGACCACCGGAAGCGGGCAGCTTTTGGATCGTTCTCCAAATGGTGGTGCGCTTTGCCAAGTCATACCGTAATCGGCTAAGTTGGCTTGAGAGCGTATCGGCGACCGGGAGGCCCACGAATTGCTGATGGATATTGGCCACGATTTGATCTAACTCTTGGACCTTCAATTCCAACTGCATCAAGATCGCCGCGCTGCCGGTGGAAGACACCAATGGTTCCTCCAACAGCAAGTCGATCAAACGCTGAACTTCCTCGGCCCATTGCTTGGTGGCAGGTATTTTTGCAAGCGTCTCCAGTTGATCCAGAACCGAAAGGGGAGCCACCCAACCCTGTTTCTTTTTTCGTCGTTTCGAATGGGTAGAAGACTTTGCTAACTTCGCAGCAACGCCGCTCTTTGCCTTATTCGCTGGCGGTTCGGTCGCAGGCAATTTTTTGGCCGGATTTTCTGTCGCGCTATGTGCGGTAGGCCGCGGCACCGAATCGGACGTGATGGCTTGAAAACCAGACGGCGGAGCATCTCCGTCAGCGCGATTCAGCACCACGGGCGGGGCAGGCGGCAGCATTGTTGCAGTGGCTTGATGGCTTTGGGCAGCAGCGTTCTCCAAGGCCGAAAACATCACGACACAGACCATTGCCGCGCCGGTCGCTGAAAGCCATCTTGAAGTGAGTTGCATCTAAAACCTGTGTGGCCCGCGCGTGTGAAGAGCGGCGCTTAAAGAAATGCTCAATCGAAGAAAGCATCGCCGCGCACCCGTCCAATTATTAAGATTATCGGAACCGGTGTTTCACTGAATCTATCAAGAGTTCATATTCAAAATAGCAAATCCGCTAGCAACCTTATCGTGCTGTTAAAATTTGCGGATCCTTCCAATTATCAGCCGAAACGACATGCCAAAATGCCTCGACTTTTCCAGTTAATCGACTTCGCAAGTTGGCTAATATCAGCGTGCATCGCCACACCAAAGCGACCGACGGAGCGTCAAAAGAGGATCCCCAAGTGTGGGATTTCAGATCGAAAGCCGACCGGATTTTGTTACAGAATCGCTCAATCGGCAGCAAAGAGCACGGGGTTACTGAGCATCGCGTCGGTGGCCATAGGGATCAACTGTAAGTCCAGCAAATAAATCCCATCGCTCAAACGATCAGGAACCTCCACCAGTTCGGTGATCGTCCGGTCGCCGCGCACGTTTTGCTGGGCACCGCCATCAACATCGACATTCCAGAATTGATGATGATTCACCAACAAACCATCATCATTACGTCGGTCGACCGAAGGCAAATCCACAATCAAGTGCCGGCAGGCAGAATCACTGATCAGCGCCATCGCTTCGCGCGTAAGATACGGCACCGCGCCGGGACTATTAAAGTTCCAACACCCCGATTCAGGCGTGCGAATCAGCAACGCCCATGGATCGGTGCTGGTCCCAAGTTCCACTTTCACCTTCTTCAGCGCTGCAGCAATCGAAGCTTCGGTCACAACCGAATCGTCTGAATCAATCTCCGGCCAATAAGTTTGGCCAGCATTGAGCGCATCGCTACCGGCGGTCGCCTCCACCGACAATAACACGCATGGAATAAGAATCGGATACGCCACATCGGCGACGCTATGGTTTTCTATCGGCCACGTTTGACGATCAACAATGTGCAGCAGGGTTTCGGTGTGCGTGCTACAGCAATGCGAGTTGATTTTCAAAACGTCCACGTTGCAAGAACCACCTTCGGAAACATCACCCACAAAATCCGCATCTTTAAATGGCGTTCGTTGGATTGCCAGACTGCCTACGTCAAAATCCTGAACACTGGCGACATCGGAAATAGGGGCAACGCGGGCGATGCTGACGCCCGAAGCGAGGTCAACGCTGAAGGTTTGGCGATTGAATGTAAAACTGGTTTTCATTTTCTTTACATTGCGCCCTTTTTATAGATCGCCACCCGCGCCGGGGCGTACTGACGGACCTCCCAATCATCGGCATCGGGTAATTGCCCCGTATCAAAACGATCGTCTGATTCCACAACGAAAATACTCTGCTGCGGCGCGGCCTCGAACAGGGATTCGATCAAGGTTTGCAATTCTTCCCAGCGGTCAACGTAAAAATCGTATGGCGGGCAACACAGCACCACCCAGGGCTCGGCGGGCCAAGTGTCCTTTTGCTTGATGAATTTCCGCCCCCAATAAAAGGAGTCGCCGGACAAGACTTCCGCACTTTCTTCAAGCCCCAAGTGCTCAATGTTCTCCTTAATGATTCGTACCGTTGGGATGTGCCTTTCGATGATCAGCGCTCGGCTGGCCCCGCGACTGATCGCCTCTAAACCCATCGCGCCTGTACCTCCAAAGAGGTCCAAAGCAACCTTGTTTTGGACGTAGCCGCCGATCAAATTGAAAACAGCTTCCCGAATGTTATCCTTCATAGGGCGCGTGACGGGATCACCTGAATAGGATATCTGTCGCCCGCGGAACTTTCCGCCCACAATGCGCAGTTTGCCTTGATCGGATAAAGGGCGATGACTTTTCCAATGTTTCAGATTTTTCCCGCGACGGATTTTGGCCATTGTCTCACTTTAGGCAACGTTCGGATTCAAATTAGACCGGCGGTCGATATATTAAGGGTTGCTGGTGTGCGTCGAAAAATACACATCCGCGCTCGGCCCAACCCGCCAACAGGATATGCTAATCGTGATTTTACTAAAGCAAACCCCCAGCTTGATTCTCAAAGTTGCTTTTTTTGCAGCGCTGGTTTGGGTAAGCATCCAATCTTACAACCCAACGGCGCGTTGCCTCGGCCAAACTACCGTCGGCCAAGCTTCCTCATCCGACGCGGCCGCCACCGATGAACAAACGCTTACCCTCCCGCAGAAGATCCAGCGGCATAAGCAATTGCTGGATGCGATGCGGGAAAAAATTCGGCTAATTACAGAAGCCGAACTGCGTTTCTATCTTGATGGCGCAGAAGCATCCTACGACTGGCGAGATACCTGGGACACCAACGTTGCCGCGCTGCAGCCAATTCGAGAGGAATTCGAAACACTTTCGGTCGACCTATTCATCAACAACGGAGATGGCGATGAGGTCCCCGAATCACTGCCGGAGACAGTTTTCTCCATCCGTGAAAAATTGCTCGAAACAAATCGCGACGCCGATACGATTGCGGTTTTAAGACGGCTGTTGAAGATTAAGCCGGACATCGATCAATTGAAACTGGATTTGGGGCTGGCGCTAATCAAGACCAACCAATTTGCCGAGGCCAATGAGATCATCGACACGATCCCGCCCAGTACGCTTGAGAGCCTTCAGGGAGCCGATCATAAGTTGCTGCCGATACGTATGGCATTACAATCAAAATACGAACAAGAAAAAGAGACGCTCGCGGCCGAAGCCGACGACAATCTTCCGCGCGTTGAACTGAACACGACCCAAGGACCCATCATCGTCGAACTGTTTGAAAATGAAGCGCCCGAAACCGTTGGCAACTTTATCTACCTTGTCGAATCAGGTTTCTACACGGACGTAATTTTTCATCGCGTGATTGCAAGATTTATGGCCCAAACGGGATTGGTGGCGTACACCGACAGAGGTTACCACGCGAAAAATCTTGACTATTCCATTTATGATGAAACAAAAGGTGGTCGAACCCATTTTTATGGCTATCTAAGCATGGCCAAAACAGACGCGCCGAATTCAGGCAGCAGCCAATTCTATATTACTTACGAACCAACCGTTTTTCTCGACGGGCGGCACACGGTGTTTGGACGTGTGATCGAAGGTATGGAGAATGCCTTGCGTTTGCTGCCCACCCACGAAACGAAAGAAAAAAAGGACGAACCGCCCGAAGAAGTGATGATTGAATCAGTCACCCCTGACAGAATTCTCACCGCGAAAGTCCTCCGCAAACGAGACCATGAATACCGACCCAACAAAGTGACCTTGGAGTAGCCCTCGATGGAGCAGCCTTCGATGAAGCAGCCTTCAAGTGACCACAGGCGAACGGCTAAACGCCGCACCAACTTTTATTGCGACCGCAACGCACCCATTTTTTCGAGTTATCAGATGAAGCTTTTCAAGATATTTTTCTTTGCAATGTTGATGCTGCTAGTGATGGCAATGGCCGCACAAACGTTCGCTCAGTCGGGCAACCGGACTCAGGGGCGCCGTGGGGATGCGGGATCCTCGAGCCGTGCTAATAACGGATCTTCGTCCAAGCAGCCTGAAGAGCTGCCGCCGCTAAGCCCCGAAGCGCAGGCCGCGATGAACCAATTCGAATTGACACGCACCACGCTGATGTCCAACAAACGCCAGATCGACAAACTCTATCGCACCGTTCCGATCGGCTTTGTCGACAAGCAAAAAGAGCACATGAGGGTGATCAAGAATCTGGAGATAGAGAACGAGGGTCTCCAGCAGCGCATCGTCAACGAAGCCGTAGATCTGTTTCGTCTTGCGCCAGGCCGTAACCGTTTCGCCACCGTGCTGGTGATGCAACAGGTTCAGGAAGCTTTAACGCCAAAAGATCCCGAAAGTCACTTCAACCCAAAATTGGCGCTGGAAATCTGCAGTTTAATGCTGTCCGAAGATAAGCTTCCTTGGGAAATATTGATTCGCGCTTTCCGAGCTAGTTACGCTTTGCAGGATTTCGAACGCGCGCGAATGATTCTTGATCGGTTGGAGCAAATCGGGACGCTCAAGCCCGTGTACTACGAACTCTTGGAGAAAACGAATCAGAAATGGCAGGACGAATTATTGATCCGCCGTTTAGAGACTCAAACCGGCGATCTGCCGATCGCGACTTTCAAAACCACCGAAGGCATCTTTCGTGTGGAACTTTTTGAAAACCAGGCTCCGCTGACGGTGAATAATTTTGTTGCCTTGATAGAGGAAAATTATTACGACGGCCGGGCCTTCTATCAGGTGATCCCCAGCGAATACGCGGCCGCAGGATGCCGCAACGACAACGGCACCGGAAACGTGGGATACGCGATCGAAGGAGAAGCCACACGCGAAAAGGCACGCAGCCATTTCGTGGGAACCCTCACCATGATGCCAGACGCGATGGGAAATACGGGTGCCAAATTCTTGATCTGTCACCAGCCGAAAATAGAATTGGATGGACGATTCACAGCCTTTGGCCGCGTAATGACCGAAGAAGGGATTGAAGTCGTACACCGATTAAACACGCACGATGCGACCCAATTTCAAACGGCCAGAACCGAGGCCTCAAAAATCATTTCGATCACCGTCGAAAACAAACGTGCCCATGATTACGTCAAATCACCTGTTGGCACTGCCATCAGTAGCGTCTCAACACCAGATGATGATACCAATGAAGAGGACGAAGACACGCCCAGCGCTTTCGACCTGCTACAAAAAAACAACTAAAACAAAACAATTGGCTACCGCACGATTCGTGCAGCAGCCGCATAGAAGAAGTATTACGCGATGAAAAAAAGTGGATTTGTTTTTCCGGCATTCGTTTGCAATCCCGCGGCCGGTTTGGCCAGCCTCATTCTGCTGCTTTCGGTGGCCAGTAGCTGTTTCGGTTTTCAAAACGCGGCCCAACAAGCGGCTGATGATCTAAAGGCAAAGATGGCTACGCTCAACGGCTCGTTAACGACGATCGAGGCCGAGATCAACACCGGCGTCGGTGACCTGACCGCGCTACAGGGTAAATACCAAGACGTCTTGGACGAACTCAACGACACGATCGAGGACTTAAAGCAAAGTAGCCTCGCCGCGATCTCCGCAGACCCAAGCAATCAAGAGAACATCCAAACCGTCATGGGCATTTTGCTCAACGACGCCAACA
>CAKZVF010000082.1 GCA_937921995.1 uncultured Pirellulaceae bacterium | reverse complement strand
CCATGAGAAACGTTGCGTTGCCCTTTCCCCGCACCGGTCGGTGTACGCCGACAGATCGCTTGGATCAGCGCCCGACGAATCTTTCGATCCTCGATCGCATCAGCTTCCAAATCCATCTGAAGAAGGCTCATTGAACATTTGATGTCTACTCCGACAGGTCCAGGATAAACGTGAGTCGACGATGCCATCGCGCATCCTACCGGCGCGCCGTATCCCAAATGAGCGTCCGGATTAAGCACCAGTTGGCTCACGCCCGGTGCCATGCGGGAGTTGATCGCTTGCTGCAAGCAACCATCGTCGAACGTTTTACGAATGGCTTCGTTACCGATCACTGTGATTGGTGCAACCTTATCGCTGACCGGCAACATTGCCGTCGCGTCACCTGTTGGAATCAGTTTGTGCTTACGCCCAGCTGCTGCTTGGGATGTCGATTTTGAGCTCATGGATGGTCCATCTGGGAAAAAAGTAAGTGTATGCTCTTAGGACAACTGACATCGAATTTTGTTCAGGAGTTAAGAATCAGGCTAAGCGTTAGCCAGAAAAGTTCTTTTGTCAGTTTTGGGGGATTGCCCAAGGGCAATTTCTCTAGGTATCTAAGCACCCAAACGCAGCGGCAGGGCGCTGGCCGCTGGTTGGTTGATGTGTGTTTTCCCAATAACTCTTTCACTCGCTCCGCAACCCGCGGCTAATGGCATGGGGCTTGGGTCACTGAAGTAAGTGCCATTGGGCATGAGCCACCAAACCCGCCGAAGAAAACTTCAACCCAGCCGGCGGCACAAGAAGTTATGTTACCCGCTGGGCTGAAGCAGTTTATAATCGACTCCAGTAAGCAACGTAGCCCTAAGCCGAGTGCAAATGGGCTGGCGTTTTGCCAAGCAGCGCACGCTTCCCATCGGCAGTCTTCTCTTGCAGCCATCAATCAATTTCTGTATTGACGAAGCATTCTCTTTCGTTTCTTCGCTACTGCTGCTTCAAGCGTTTGTCTATGAATCCTCCCTACCAAAATAAGCTGGACGCTCTAACAGGACTGCGCGCGATCGCCGCGCTGGCGGTGTTTGCTCACCACTTCATGGGGATCATGGATTGCCGCGTGCTTAAGGGACCCATCGGAGGGATCGCCGTATCCTTCTTCTTCGTGCTCTCAGGGTTCATCCTGGTCTACGTCTACAAGGACCGGCTTAGCAAGGCAACCGTTCCAAAATTTTACTTCACCCGTTTTGTTAGAATCTGGCCGCTGCATATAACTTGCTTGGTGCTGATGGCACTTCTGACCGTTAAATCTTTGCCCGCGTCTGAGATGCCGTGGATTCGCGCTTTATCGCATTGGTCGCTTTTGCAGACATGGTATCCGGCGAACAACTGGGTGTTCTGCTACAACGGCGTCGCTTGGAGCATTTCTGTCGAAGCGTTTTTCTACGCTATGTTTCCGTTGCTGATGCTGGGAGGTGTGCGGCAGTTCTGGTGGAAGTACGTTGGTGTGTTCGTCGCAACCTTCGGCGCGCTGTTTTGGATCGCAAGCGTCTATCAGACTCAACTTCCGCTAAACGAACTGCCCGCGGAATCCTTGGACTCAAGAATGTTTGCTCACCTCTTTCCGCCGTTTCGCCTACTGGAGTTTATGACGGGGATGGCAGCCGGCGTTATCTTTCGCCAACGAACGGCGCAAGCAGCGATTAACGCAGCAACCTCTCCTGTTGGTTGGGCGGGGACGGCAAAAGCAACCGTGCTGGAGATGGTTGTGCTGGCGCTTTCGATGGGCGGCTTTCAAATTTTCTTTTCAAGCGGCCTGCTTCGTTACGTGCACACGATCGAAGTTTGGGGGCCGACATTGAAACAGTGGCTGACTTTTAGCGGCGGGGTGTTCTTTCACGCGGCGGTGATTTACGTCTTCGCACGGTCATCGGGGTGGCTTGCTCGGTTGTTCGCTACGCGCGTAATGGTATTTTTGGGCGAAATCAGTTTTGCGTTTTATATGATCCACTACCCGTTGATCTCCCTGATGGAGGACAAATTCTGGTTTAGCTCCAATTTTTCGCATGCTTACTTCGCGCTGTTCACGCTGACGCTATGCATTGGCGTTTCGGCTTGGCTGTATTACCTTGTTGAGCTCCCCGTCAAAGCGACCGCGCTCAAGTGGTACGCTGGTGATTACCGTCTACATAAACTGGCGGCAGAAATGATGGTCAAACCGATGCAGCGATTGGCAAAGACTCCGTTGATTTGGGCGCTGATTCTGTTGATCGCCGTTCCCATCGCAGTCACCAAGTTTTACAAACGGGCTGACCGCAAATCCTTTTCAGCCGCAGCGATTATGGAATCGGCGTCTCCCGAATTCCAAAGTGTTGCGTTTGGTGAACAGGTGCAACTATTAGCGGCCGATATTGTGCCTCGCCGCGGTTGTGCCCGAGTGAATACCGTTTGGCGTTTCTCACGCCCCGGCACCGCAATCGTCAAGATCCATTTTGCCGGGACCGAGTATGATAGCCGGCAACAAAAGATCTCTTGTGGACCTGAGGCAGTTGGGCAGCCTTTGGTCATCAGCATGGTGGTCTACCAAGGCAAATACGAATTGGCCGAAGCGGTCGAGGTTTCACTGTCGATAGATGGTGAAGACGTCACTCCCAGATTATCTGGACGCGCCATCGTCAGTCAGACCGCAAACCGCTATCCAATTTTCTCGTCCCAGCGACTCCAAGAAGGAATCCGGATGAGTCGCCGAGCGGTATTGGCGCGGTAGTAGATCGGACCGTGCTTCTGAACGGACCTCCGACAAACGCTTTCGCGCAGTCGCCTACAAGAAGACACCTCTGACTGGAACAGTCCTGTCGACAGCCGGCTCCGTCGTGTTTCGGTGCATCACTTGCAGCCCAAAAGGCGACTAAGAATCGTATGCCAACGATGCGCTGCATTGACCTTTTGTTGGATCAACGTAGGATTATCAATCGAACAATTGAAAATCCCGCCAGTCCGTCGATCCGCTAGAGATAAAACAACTGAGTTGACAGAGACCACGGAGTATGAGCTTCGCCCATGATTTTACTGCGCACCCTGTGGTTCAAAAACATTCGCGTTGGACTGTCTCTGTTCTCACTGAGTTGGTGTATTGATATCCTTACGCGACAACGTATCAGCAAGCTTTAGCAAAGTTGGGATTCTGAAGTTTCCATGCATGGCTTTGATGTGATCGGCCGCAATACCGACATCCATTGCAGCGGCGGATACGAACAACGGACGTGAGCTTTTTCCGCGGCAGATTTCAATGGCATCGGTTGCAGTGTGGAAACGCGTTTTGGCAACTCCCACGACCGTGACCTTTTCTTGGAGCAATTCAAATAGCTTCTGACCCAACCCTGGCTGACCGGGAGCGAGCTGGACATAACTATCGACAACGATCGTTTCAATTCTCTCTTCGAGAGATTCCAATGCCGCCATGATGCAAGGTAGCTCGCGCTTGTAGAACTCGCCGGGGATGTACCGGTCGGTTGCGCCCGCAAGCCGGCAAACTGTTTCCTTGACCGCAACACCGTCGGTCCAGTTCTCAAACAGCACGACCCCCGTACAAGATCCGTTGTCGAAATGGCAGGTATCAAATGCAGCGATCATAGTCGCAATTATTACTTCCAGCGCCCAATGAAGTCAGGATCAATATCTGGAATTTCATGAGAACAGCCAGGAAACCAGCAAGGCCCATCGGTGCGGTTCTCAACGTAGCCCTCACGCAATAGGGTTTCATCGCGCAGGAAGAAGTTTTGCATCGGGCCTAAGTCCGGATTAACGTCTAACTGCCAAATTTGTGAGTTGTGACTTTTGGGATAGAGATATATGTGGTCGAAGCTGAATATAGTCAACCTGTCTTCATCACTTGCATTTTCATTTACGAATTCTAAATAGTAATTCAAATGATGAAGTAGATGCGCGGCTTGAACATACCAATTCTGATCGACAGGTTCCGAAAGGGATGAAAAGATTACGCATCTTGGATATATATCATTGCAGCGTATCCACTGTCGTGTTTGATCAGAAAGCAGGGGAGGCAGGAGAAAATCTCTTAAGCCGATCTCTATTACCCTTGAATCTACACTTTCATTCTCGCTTTGGGTCACAAAAGGCCGAAACCTTGAGTTCACCCAACTTTTGTATGGCAACCCAACCCGTTTCTGGCTCTCGAGCCAATATCGTTCGCAAAAGTAAACGATCCCTGACTCATTCTCTTCATCAATCAGCTCAACCAACCGCTGAGCCCGTTGCTTAGCGACCTGTTCGAGATCATCAAGCTGGTAGTTAATCAGTGAATTCTTTGCTAGTTTCTGTTCAATCTGTCGCACCGTTTCCCACCCTGGAAAGGATCGGCGGGAAACGGAGAACAAATCAATCTTAAGATTCTCTAGCACTATTTTACTCCGGTTATGATCTGCCCTGGTTCGATGATTTTCAGCAAAATTCCACTACGTTTGGACAGGCTTCCCCGCCACACCTCCGTTTCACTTCGACATCGCGACGCTTCTGCTCCGACGCGACGAGGACTATCTTTTAAACGTCAGCTTGACCTGCTGACAGGCGAGGCAAAGCGTTTTGGTAGAGAGATGGGTTCCCAGATCAGCTTTGAGTTCTTTCAGCGTCGTATCGGGACGAGCGGAAAACACCTCGATAATCTGATCGGCATGAACTGCCCACTCCGGCGTCCGATTGCGAGTTGTCTTGGGTGTTTTACCAAGCTCGCGATATTGACGTCGTATGCTCAACGCACAGTCGGCTGGATCGACAGTGAACGCAGAGTCTCAGCTGAGACGTTCAGGCTTTTTTTAGCCATTCGAACTCTATTTGTTGAGGCTGCCAATAATCTTGTCACCATCAATATCCAAGTCAAACGCAACTTGTTTTTTGGATGAGTCGATCTGAATCGCGATATTTCCCAGAACTTCTCGTACGTCTTCCAACGAAACTTTTGCTGGTGACTCAACTTGGAGAATTAAGCAAGCGATTGAGCGGCGTTCCAGCTTCTCTCCCAGCTGTTGGTAACTTATTTCCTTTCCGTTTAATACGATTCCTTGCCGCTTACTGTAGGACGCAAACATCTCATCCTCATAATGTCCCGACCTGCATCCGCTCCCTGAAAAAACGACTAAAAGCTCGCGATCGCGGCGAATTTCAGCCTTTGATATCTCTTCATTGATTTTTGGCTCCATCTCGGTCCACAGCGCTACACCGCCATCTTCAAGTTCCAATCGCTCACGAAATTGTTTTTTTAGTTCGGCAACATTGCTCGGCACGTTTCCCCGAAAAACTGGCGGATACGCTTGTTTGCAGTATCCCATAATTAATCGTCTTGCCTCATGACCAACTGATGACCTAGTTGCTGGAACATACGACGAAAAAGAATTTAACACCGATCCGCAACAACGAGGGTCGTGAATATGAGAAAACAATTCAAGGACGTTTTGGGGAGTAAGCCAGTTCTCGGGAGCGGTAGAAAACGTACTGTAAGAATTATAATCGACAGATTTAAGCCGATACAAAAAACTTGCAGGAGACACCTTAAAGTCTTTTCTTTCATCACTTCCTCTGTTCGTTTGTCCTAAAAGGCAAGAACAAAAGCAAAGCAAGCTTCCTGTCATCAACAAAATTCTAACGAGAGAGTTCATAAACTATTTTCGAAAAATAAAAGTTGGAGCACCATAATGGAACCTCATACGAGGATCATTCGGATGATGATTTATCTCACCGGCTTGGCCGGGTTTGCTCTGCACTTCGGTGATTTGGCCACCAACAACTTCTGTCACTAGAGCAGAGTGTGTTGCCTCTTCAGCAGTGTTGATGAAACCATCTCCATTTTCATCGATACCGTAGACAACCACATCACCTTCCTGTGGCGTATCGGTATTGTTGAGACGAGTTGCAGCTGCCATATCATCTATTGCACTATTGTCCCAGCGAGGACTGCCAGGTATCGGAAGAACATTCGGGTCTTGGGTTATGATTCCAGGTTCCCCTTGCCTGTTATGCCAGGCGTGCGAATGACAATTATAAGCATCCCCAGCTGCAATAGGAGTACCTCCAGGTGATGCATTTAAAATCGCGTCAGAAAGCGGAACATAAACAGCCGGCAGAGTCGCAAACTGAATGTTGGCGGTCGCAGAAAACGCCGGACCAACAGGGGGAGGAACAATTTGTTGGAAAAATTCAGCACGAAACGACTGAAATCTTGGATCAGCATTGTTGTCGTTGTCATCGTTGTCATCGTTGTCGACTGAATAGTCTAGAACGCTATCTAACCCATTTCCATTACTGACATCTTCCAGGATATCTCCTCCACGTTGCACAAAAGTGTCGTTTTGCGCGCCGCCGTTCAAACGATCGACAACAGTATCAAAACCGCCTTCAAGAAAGTCTTCTCCATTACCTCCGTACAGCGTGTCCACTCCTTCACCACCATCCAATGTGTCATTGCCATCAAACCCCAGCAACAAATCATTTCCGAACGAACCATTGATGATGTCGCTTCCATCGGCACCGTTTAACGTATCGTTTCCGGCTTGCCCGGCGACTAAGTCATTGCCGCCACCGCCGTTGATAGAGTCATTACCTTCATTTCCATACATGACATCGCTTCCACCATGCCCTGCGATGTTGTCATTCCCAGTGCCGCCATAGATCGTGTCGTCTCCTGCGCCGGCCTGAATGTTATCATTACCTGCTCCGCCGGAGATGGTGTCATTTCCGCCATGGCCGACCAAATAATCATTGCCACCGTTGCCAAAGATGGAGTCGTTGCCGTTGGCGCCAAAAATACGGTCGATTGCTGGACCACCCACCAAGGTGTCGTTTCCTGCACGGCCGAACAATCGGTTTTCTCCGCCGCCGCCACGGACGATATCATCGACAAAGCCACCTTGTAGAATGTCATCGCCATTTTGCCCGTTAACCTCGGTGGGAACTCGAGCCGAGCTGTAAACGCTGTCATTGCCCGCCCCCGCCCATACGACAACTTTGTCAATCTGCGATGTCGTAAACCGAGCAAGCTGTGAGCCCGACTGCCCAGCATTGATTGATATGTCAGTAAAACCAGCGGTGGCAGAAGAGATGACGACCGTATCGTCCTGCGGAGTAGCAAAGACGGTCACCAAGCCCGCGTTTTCCACAATCGAAGCCAGCATCTTACGATCCTCAAGTTTCGAAAACTCTAATCGACTAAGTCGTCTCGAAGTACGCGTTTTGGGATTTCCAACGCTATGAAGAAAATTACGCAGAAATGTTAAGCGGGGGGGGGCTGGGGCGATTGGACATAACCGTTGGCTTTCTTCAATTCAAGGTAGGGTTGGAAGCATGAAAGAGCGGATCCTGAAATAGGCTCAGCATCACCGCTGAATCCAACATAAGACTCCACGCCCCCGTGTCAACGGTTCAACGGATTACATAACAACTGAATTACACCTAACTACTGACTGCGCCAAGAGTTAGGCAATGGAAAAAATTGGTGTAGCGTCACCTTTGCTTTTCCTTCAAAGTTCCGTGTTATGCCAGATCAAAAACAATACTCCATCGGCGTGGTGACTCCACTGGCCAACGAAGCCTCGACCGTCAACGATTTTCTCACGCAAGTGTGCCGCCAGTTGGGTACACAGGATCGTATTTTTTGCGTCGTTGACAACGCATCCACAGACAACACCCGCGAGTGTATCGAAAAGTTTTCCGTCGATGATGAACGTGTTGTCTGCGTGTGGGCACCTGAGAATCGCTGTGTCGTCGATGCTTATTTTTGTGGCTATCGAATGGCGCTGAACTATGGAGTCGATTGGATTCTTGAAATGGATGGCGGGCTGAGCCATCAGCCTGAAGAAATCCCCAACTTTCGTACTGCGATTGAATCCGGCAATTTTGACTACATCGGTGGCAGCCGATTTATGCGCGGCGGCGATCATACTGGCAGCATTTTCCGGAATTTCATCAGTCGCTCTGGCACCGTTTTATCTAATTTGGTACTCCGTACAACGTTCACAGATATGACCGGTGGATTCCAGTGTTTCAGCCGCAAGGCGATGGAACAGGTTGTTAAAAAGGGCGTGAAAAGTCGCGCCCATTTCTTTCAAACTGAAATCAAATATTTGCTTCGCAATCACAGGTGGCTGGAAATCCCAATCGTGTACCAAAGCCCAAGTGCCAGCGTCAATCGTGCCGTGATTTGGGAGTCGATCCGAAACCTGTTTGCACTTGCCCGCGAATCTAACAATAACGATTAAACGTATGACGAAACCAATTGAGCCTACTGAAAGAGTCCTGTGCGTCATCACGACCATTGCGCGGCCAACGGAATGCATCAAACATCTGCATTCGTTTTGCGGCAGTGAACTGGACGGTCTGATCGTTATTGGAGACCGCAAAGGCCCCGACCAATTCCCACTTCCTCACGCCGACTTCCACTCTTTAGATCGCCAATCAGCGATGGATCTTAGGCTGGCCAAGATGCTGCCGGAGAATCATTACGCTCGCAAGAACCTTGGTTTCTTAATCGCGATCAGCGACGGAGCCCAAGCAATCTATGAAACCGATGACGACACCCAACCAACCTCGGCATGGAAACGGCGTTCTCAATTTCAAAAAGCCCTCCCCGTAGAAGGCCAAAAGTGGTCCAATGTTTTCAATCATTTCACCCATGAGAAGATTTGGCCCAGGGGTCTGCCGCTGGATGAGCTTGGTTGCACCGACGTCAAATCGGAGAACGAGTGCCTCGCCGACGCGCCGATTCAACAGGGAATGATTGATTTGTCCCCAGACGTTGATGCGGTTTGGCGATTGGTGTTTGGACATGAGGTTTACTTTAACCCCAGCCCCAGCATTCTGATTCAACCCGGCACGTGGTGCCCCTTCAACTCGCAAAACACCTGGTGGCGTCGGTCCGCTTATCCGCTGATGTATTTACCCAGCCACTGCGAGTTCCGTGCTACCGATATTTGGCGTGGGTTCATCGCCCAACGCTGTATCTGGGAACTGGGATGCGGTCTGGTCTTCCATGGCCCCGATTCCATTCAACATCGCAACATTCACAATTTAATGACCGATTTTAAGGGCGAGGTCAGCGGCTATTTGCGTAACCAAGAAATCACAGACCGATTAGCAGCGCTCAAACTATTGCCCGGCGAATCGAATGTCGCAGGCAACCTAGTACGCTGTTACGAAGATCTATGTGAAATAGGAGTCTTCCCTGACCAAGAATTGCCGTTGGTGAAAAACTGGGTCAGTGACCTCGAATCCTGCCTGCAAAGCGGTGGCATTAACGACGACGCTACTCGGCGTGCTGCTTAAGCCGACCGAGAAATATTTTGAGCAGGATTGGATCGAGGTTCGCATGGATTTAACAATGGTTCTTACGCTGGCGCTATTGATCTTCAGCAGCAGTTACTTTGCGTTTCTCTTTGTCCGAAAATCGTTTGCTGAGCGAACGATCATCACTTACTTAGCGATCGTTTTTCAAATACTCATTACCGGGTACGCATCATCGCTGGTCGGTAGATTTGGCGACTCACTCACCTGGCTGATTTGCGCTGCGATCTCAGCGCTGGTCGTAATTACCTTCGGTTTCCGATTCGGCCGCAGACATGACTTTCAAGAAAAACCTCAAGAAGATTCCCTTCTGACGGAAAACAACACTTACACCCCTCTCTATCCGCTACTGTTCATTTTGGGCATCACTGTCGCGTTGATCGCCGTCGCCAATCTTTGCGTCGTCCTGTTCACCGCTCCGCACAACTTTGATAGCCACACGTGTCATCTTGCCCGCACCGCGCACTTCCTACAGCAGCAAAGCCTCGATTGGTACCCGACCAATATGTGGGCGCAAGTTAGCCATCCGCGCAACCATCCAATCATGCTTGGTTTCGCATGGAAGATTGGTGGTGAGAATGCAACACAGATGGTGAATTTTGTCGCATGGTTGATGTCAGGCGTGATTGTTTTTGCCACGGTAAGAAATATCAATCGCAATGGCGGGGTCTCGTTGGTCACAGCGCTGCTTTCGATGCTGCTGGTTAACGGCATCATGATTTCAACAACGACGCAAAACGATCTGCTGCTGGCAACTCATGCTGGAAGCGTGATCTTCCTACTGTCCGCTTATTATCGTTCCGGAGATTTAAAATTCGTGTGGGCAACCGCCGTGCCGTTGTTCGTCTGTTTTGGCATCAAGGCCTCGGCAGTGCTGCTTGTTCCATCGTTTGTGATTGTCGCGATCTATCTGGCTTACTTTCGATATCATTTGCACGGCGATAAGTTTCTCAAATCGTGCCTGTGTTTTGGATCTGCTTTGCTACTGGCAGGGGTCGCGTCTGCACCCACAGGATATCTCCAAAACATTTATCGTTTCTCTCATCCATTAGGCGCAAAACATGTTCGGTCTTCTCATACACTGGAAGATCTTCCCGTAAAAGAGGCCGCGATAGAAACAGGAAAGAATGTGCTGCGCTGTATTTTCGATTCGACTGCGTTCGAAGGAGTCAAGCCTAACAGCGAGGTTGACCAATTGCGGCGTGGTGTTGCCGGTGCTGTTGGCGAGATGCTTGAATCGGTCGGTTGTCGCCTAGAAGAAAACAAATTCAGTAAACACTCTTTTTCGTTAGACAGACTGACTCGAAACCACGAGGACTATTCGTGGTGGGGCGTAGCAAGTTGTTTGTTGATTTGGCCGTCACTGATTTACTGTTTTGTCTATCCGGGCAAAAACAACGTTCTTCGCGGTTTCACGATTGCATTTTTTGCCTTTTTGATTTTCCAAGGATTCGCTCAGTACGATCCATGGCGCGGGCGTTATTTCGGTTGGACGACAACTATCTTTATGGTGCCCGTCGCCGGTTGCATTATCGCATTATTGAAAGGACGTATCGGACAAACGTCTCTAATGATCGCCGCCGTGCTAATTTGTATCTGCTCATGTCGCGCAGTTTTATACCGGACCAACAGTTTCCTTATATCCAAAGGAAATATCACGTCTGTTTTCAAGATGGATCGTGACCAGCAATTGTCACGCAATCTTCCAGAAATGGCTGAGGTGATCCGAAATTATGAACGCGCCGTTCCCGAGAACTCAAACATCATTCTAGCGATTTCGGGAAAACACTTCGCCTATCCGTTCTACGGCCCGACGCTTTCTAAAAGAATTACCTACGC
>CAKZVF010000081.1 GCA_937921995.1 uncultured Pirellulaceae bacterium | reverse complement strand
CCGTAGCCGTCATCCAAACGGTTGGGTACAAAATAACCAACATCGGCGTTCATCAACTTCAGGCACAGATACAAAATCGCCGTCGACGTCATGCCGTCGGCGTCGTAATCGCCGTAGACAAAGATCTTTTGTTTGGCCTCGATCGCCGCGAAGATGATGTCGACCGCTTGGGTGACGCCCGGCAATTCCTGCGGTGGACGCAGGCCGGTCATTTTCGTTTCCAAAAATAGATTGACGTCCGCCGGTCGAGTGATGCCGCGCAGGGACAGCAATTGAGCGACGACGGGCGAGACGTTTGAGTGCCGTTCGATTTCCTGGATCAGTTGAGCATCATGAGCGCGCAAGTTCCAACGCAACGACATAGCGGCAATCCTTTGAGCACAAGAGCGGAGCCACGGATTCTCAGATCCGGTGGCTGCACTGACGAAAGAAGGGGAAGGGCGATCGGGTGGAGAAACCCGAGCGTCAGCCGTTGCCTACTTTTTCTTTTCGTTGTGGATGGTGTGCTTGCGAAGCCGAGGAGAATACTTTTTAACCTTTAGCTTTTCGCCGCCAGTCTTTCGACGCAACGTGTAGTTGTAGTCACCGGTTTCCTCACAAACGAGGTGAACGATTTCCAATTTCTTCTTGCTTTTGGCCATGTCAGATACTCTTGCTCGAACGCACTAATTGAGGTGCTAATGAATGAGGGCTGTAATTTGGATTTAGTATCTAAGTATCTTCTCGAGAAGTCGGCTTCAGCCAGCAAGGTCTTCCCAGCTGCTGCAGCCTGCGAGTAATACTTAGCCCCGAAGTATAGCAAAACGGGAAAATTCTGATAACCCTTAATTTTTCGGCGTTTGGCCGAAGATTTGCCAGCTTCTTTGGCCTTAAAGCCAGATCTTTTGGGGCTCAATCTCTTGGGAATCAAACAAGCGGGTTTGTTACTCAGTTCCGGCTTCGGTGGGATCGGAGGTAACTTCGCCCGTTTCAGGTGATGGGTCGCTTTGGGAAGGTTCATCTTCGATGTACTTGGAGATCGGCGACGGACGGCCGTAGTAAAAACCTTGCCCCAGCTGAAAGCCCATTTCGCAGAGGATATCGTGGCATTCTTTGGTTTCGACGCCTTCGGCCAAGGTTTGAATGCCCAGATTATTGACCATGTTGGCGAACAGCGCGACCAGTTCCTGGCGCTTTGCAGGAGCGTCGTTGATGTTGCGGGTCAGTTTCATATCGAACTTCAGGAAGTCAGGACGCACTTCGCCCAGTTCCACCAGGCGCGCCCGGCCAACGCCAAAGTCGTCGAAGGCCAGTTTAATGTCCAGGTCTTTGAGAACGGCACATAGCTTTTGCATCATATTCATGTTGGTGGAGGCACCTTCATGAATTTCCAACGTGATTTGTTGATCGGGTGCGATCTCACGCATGATCTTGAGCGAATCGTAGAGCTCGGGGTGGCCGAGTTCCTTAGGATGGGTGTTCACAAACAAGTTCATGTCGTTGTGGAACTGTTTCCCGATTTCGATGCCGCGTTCACGGAACGCTTCGCTGAGTTGAGCTTCGAGGTTCAACTGTGATGCCGCATGAAACATCTCGTGGGGTGATTGCAAGCCGAAGAGTCGACTGCGTCCGAGCACTTCGTAGCCAATGCGCTCTTGGTTGTCTAAACGAACGATCGGTTGGAAGTGCGGATGAAGTCCACCGTCGCTGATCAAACGTTCGAATTGAATCATCGCCAACGCTTGGTCGCAGACATCTTCCTGAATCGTATGTTGGTCGGTGGCGACGTTGGCCGACCCGACTCGGAACACGATGGTCGCAAACTGGATAATGTCGTTTTCTTTAAGTAGTGTTTCTCCCTTGAGCGCTTCGCCGTTGACGAACGTACCGTTGGTGCTGTTTAGATCACGGAGGCGAAGGTTGCCATTTGCGTCTAGAACGATTTCCGCATGATTCTTCGAAATACAGCCTTCATTCAATGGCAGTGAAGATTCTGTTTTTCGACCAACAGTAAATGGGAACGTGTGCAGCGGAAATTGACGCAATGGATCGTTTTCACTGATCTGGCCAGACAAAAACCACTGGCCTTTGTCGTCGGTGACAGGGAAATCCAATTCAAGCTCTGGGGAGTTGTTCATGATGTCATTAACGTGGATAAAAATGTGCGACCAGAGGGGCGCAAAAACAACGGCCATGATAGACGCGGCTAAAAGGTCGGCTCTAAGATTTACCATTCTGTTAACCCCGTGGAAATGAAATAGGTCAAGAAATCTCAGATAAGCAAGCCATCAACACGTGACTCTAATGATTGTTCCGATCGCATGCGAGATTGATGGCTGTGGCAGAATCAGTGTGCTTTGGAGGATAAGTACGCCACCTTTAAGAACGAGTGAAAACGGTTGCGAAACTGAGCCGCATTGGACCGAGGGTCTGCTGGTGGCGGAAGCGATTGAGATGTCGACGGCACTACCAAGCGACTAATCGTTAGACTTGCCCAATTGTGCGCAACGTGCCAGCTAAAGATAGAATGTCTTTCAATTGTGGAAGTCATGCCAAATAGTTACCTCTGGTATTGCCGAAGCCAAGACGTGTGCGATCAGTTCGCGCAAAATCCGTTATTGTCACCTGCGAGCCTACCCATGTCTGACGCGCTGGCCTCACCATCTTATAGCAGTGATTTGCTCGCCACGATTATGGCGGATGAGTCATTTCGGCCTTCCGAAGCGCTGTCGATTGAGGACACGGGGTTGCCGGTATCGTTGATCGAATCCTTGATCATTAAGAGACTGGCCATCGTGGGCGTTTCCAGTGGACGCCAATTGGCAAACGACATTTGCCTTTCGTTTCAAGCCTTAGAGGCGTTGTTCCAGCATCTTCGATCCAGACAGATGATCGTCCACAAGGGCTCGGCTCCTTTGAATGATTACTCCTACGCATTGACTGACGTCGGTCGCGATCGGGCTATTATCTACAACCAGACTTGCTCCTACGTTGGGCCTGCTCCGGTGCCGTTGATGGATTACGTATTGAGCGCTGAAGCCCAAACGATCCGAGCCGAATCGCCCAAGCGCTTTGAGTTGCAAGAGGCCTTCAAAGACATCAGTATCGATGAAGTTTTGTTTGAAAGCTTGGGGCCGGCGATTAACTCCGGCGCAGGTCTGTTTCTCTATGGTCAACCAGGCAACGGCAAATCAACGCTGGCTCAGCGCATCACGCAGTGCTTTGGTCATGAGATTTGGCTGCCTCACGCGATTTTTGAAGACGGGCAGATCATCAAGCTCTACGACGCCGCCTACCATCAACGGGCTCAGCAAGACGAAGATACGTTGCTCAGCGTCGCCAGTCACGACCGAAGGTGGGTCCGCATTCGCCGGCCAACGGTCGTCGTGGGTGGAGAATTGACGATGGATTCTTTGGAGATTCGTCACGATCCGCACAGTAACGTCAGCGAAGCGCCGCTGCAGATGAAAAGCAACTGCGGATGTTTGCTGGTCGACGATTTTGGTCGGCAGCGCATTGAACCGCAGGAGTTGCTGAATCGTTGGATCGTTCCGCTTGAGAGTCGCATCGATTTTCTTCAGCTGTCCTCAGGAAAGAAGATTCAGGTCCCCTTTGAGCAGTTGATTATTTTCTCTACCAATCTTGAGCCTTCTCAATTGGTGGACGAGGCGTTTCTGCGAAGAATCCCTTATAAGATCGAAATTACGGATCCCTCTCCAGAAGAATTCCACCACCTTTTTCAGATCTACTGTGAACGGTTTAAGTGCGAGTACCGCGCAGAGGTCGTGAACTACCTGTTGCAGACGCATTATCTGTCAGCCAACCGGCGTTTGCGTCGTTGCCATCCGAGGGATCTGCTGAATCAGATTCAAAGTTTCTGCACTTACAACGAATTGCCCATGGAAATTCGGCCCGAGTATTTTGATCGTGTCGTGCAAAGCTATTTTACGATGGTGCTGGAAACGCCAAGTGATGCCCCCGCAACGATGGCCAAAGCCGTCAGTTAACAAAGATTCGATTGAAAAAAACACGATTAGACAAGACACGATTAACCAAGACAGCACCCCGCGAGTTTCAACTCACCGTTACCCGAAATTACGTTTAGAAAGAACGGCGTTTTCCTTTGTCCAACCAACCCTTAACTGCTGAAACCGACGTGCTTGGCTACAAGCTTCTGGAACGCATTGGTTCCGGTGGTTTTGGTGAGGTGTGGTCGGCCGAAGCGCCCGGTGGAATTCTTAAAGCGCTGAAAATCGTGTACGGTTTCCACGATGAGAAACGGGCTCAAGCGGAGCTTAAAGCGCTCGATCGCGTCAAAAAACTTCGCCATCCATTTCTGCTGGGTTTGGAACGGATCGAAATATACGAAGGTCAGTTGGTCGTGGTTACCGAACTGGCCGACAAGAGCATGGCGGATCTGTTCAACGAACATGTGCTCAATGGCGAAGTTGGCCTCCCGCGCGATCTGATTCTAAAGCACACACGCGACGCTGCTGACGCGCTGGACTATATGAGTGAATCGCACCAGTTGCAGCACTTAGATATTAAACCAGAGAACCTGTTGATGGTCAGCGGTCACGTTAAAGTCGCCGACTTTGGCCTGATCAAGGATCTGCAAAACGCGTCACAATCTTTGATGCAGGGGATGACCCCTGCTTATGCGGCACCTGAGCTGTTTGATGGTCGGCCGGGAAAATACAGCGACCAGTATTCGCTGGCGATCGTTTATCAGGAAATGCTGTCCGGCGTACGCCCTTTTCCCGGCAATACGCCCGCTCAATTGGCTGCCCAGCACATGCACGGCAAGCCTGACCTGCGTTCTTTGCCCAAGGGCGACATCAGCATCATCGCCAAAGCCTTGGCCAAAAATCCCGAATTGCGTTTTGGCAGTTGCCGTGAGATGGCCGAAGAATTGCTGGCCCGCAAACGCGTTCATAAAAAAGTCGTCAGTCGTACGCGCACAAATCGGAGCGACGCTGATACTGAATCGGGCACCGTCGTTTTCGACAAAGCCGGCGACTTTACCGCGATCTTGCGAAGCACCGGGCAGCCCATTCAAGCGATTGACATTGAAACGCTTGACCCGCCCGAATGTGATGAAACCAAAACGAAGTTCCGTCCGACGCTGATCATTGGCATCGGTTCGACGGCGAATCAAGTGGTGCAAAAGATCAAGCAGCAAATGACCAATCGCTATTCCACGTTGGATGCGATACCTTCGTTAAGGGTTTTTTGCATCGATAGTGATCGCAGTGCGCTTTCGAACTTGAGCCTGCATGACGCTTCGGGTGCGCTGAGTTCGGAGGAGACACTTGCGATTCCTCTGGGGAAACCGGAGGCCTATCGTGATCAATCAACGAAATTCAAATGGCTCAGTCGGCGGTGGATCTACAACGTGCCCCGTTCGCTGCAGACCGAAGGGTTACGTCCGTTGGGCCGACTGGCGTTTGCCGATCATTTTGACGCCGTTTGGAATGGCCTTTCCGAGGCCGTTGACAAGATCGTTTTGCCGGAGAACGTGGCGAACACTTGCGAAACATTGGCGCTGGATCCGGGTGAAGTCGAGAATCCAAAAGTGGTCATCGTGTCAACGATCAGTGGCGGATTGGGCAGTGGGATGACGTTGGATTTGGCGTATGCCATGCGTGTCTTGTTAAGCGAGAAAGGTCTCAAATCGGATTCACTGACCGGGATTTTGATGCACGCCGCGTATCGTCGCCATCGTGATCCGGGATTAGCGGCAGCCAATGCGTTTGCGTTCATGACGGAACTGCGTCACTTCAACGATTCTGGATACCCAGGCGATGAGTCGATGGGGCTGCCTGAATTCGAGCAAGCTTCTCCGTTTGAATTCACTTACTTTAAAGATCTTGGACGTGATTTGATGCAGTCCGATTTCGACGCGAAACTGGACGGCGTTGCCGAATATATTAGTCTCTCCACCGTCAGTCGCTGTAGCGCTTTTCTGGATGCCTGTCGTGCAAAAGACAAAGATCTAGATCATTTCGCATTGCGTTCGTTTGGACTGAGTGTCTCAGGTCCCGGGAATCAGGAACTGGGCGCCTTGGCCGTGAATCGTTTGTCGCGCGGGTTGTTAAGCCGATGGATCTTTGGGCAGGAAGACAACGATGAAAAAGCCAATAAAATCGTTTCGAAACTGCTGAGCGACTATAACCTGTCGTACGAGTCGATCTTTGGCAGTATTCACGCCGAGATGGATAAATTCGTGGGTGAAGAAACCATCAAAACGGCTTGTGAGCAAGTGAAAACCCTCGCCCTGGCCAACGGTAGGCACGTTGGCCTTGAGATTCGCAAAACGATGGATGATGTCTTTGGCTCGACAATGTCCCGCCGGGAGCAAAGCGGAGCCGAAGATCCAATCTCATGTTTAGAGCTAGAGAACTTCATCGGTCACGAAGCGATTAAAGGCGGCGACGAACTTTCGGTGGAACTGATCAATTTGCTGGACACTGAATCGCTTGATCTGAGCTTGGTCAGCAAATGCGTGAAACTCGCCCAGGACTTGCTTGGGCAGTGGTCGCTGAACCTTGGTGCACTGATTGAACAAGAAGAAGACTTCATGCAGCAAACGTTGACGGCGATTACTCAGCTCAACGGGAAAAACCAAGCGTCCTTGGATTCGCTGTTGTCGGATTACTTTTCCAGACGCAAAAATGAGTTTTTGCTGCGGTTCACAAAAGAGTTTATGCGGGTCATTCAGAGAAGCCTTAATTCCGCGATCATTATCTCGAACAAGTTTAAGACTCACTTGCAACTGGTTGCCAGCCAGTTCCCCAAAGAAACAACTTTGCCCGAGATTGAATCCGAAGACGGGTTTAATATGGACTTCCTGATGAATCAGAGTGTTCATGCGAATCTTGAGGAGCAGATTGAGCGCACTGAAATTCAGGTATACGAGTCGTTGATTCGCGACCGCGGTGGCTTTCTTGAGTCATTGAATGAATCTTCCGTCTGGCAGCACCGGTTGCCCTCCGAGATTCGTGAAGCCTCGCAACGCGTGCTGGCCGATGCGTATCAAAAACTCTGCTTGGATGACATCATCGTCAATTGCAAAGTGAAACCGGAGCAGTTGATTCGTTGGCTGAACGAGAAACTGGCCGCCGCCCGTCCCGAGATCAACAATTGCGGTGGCGCAATGCGGTTGATGTTGGGTTTGCCGACCTTCTCTCAGTGCAACCACGTTGCCGAATTGGTCGAAAGCCATTTTCACATGAAGCAAAAGTCCATCAACGGGACCTATGGAAACTTTGTGTTGGTTTTCGAGTGCGAGGACGTGTCACTGGCCTCGGTCGCGTTCCGATTGCTGGAAGACCGTCCCGATGCGATCGAACTGGTCAAACGCATCCACACCCGCGGCGACGTCCAATGGAGTTCGCTGTCGGATCTGCTGTAGACACCTGAACGGCCACGAATCTCTCTTTATCCTTGCGATCACTTGGCCGCACCTGAATCGTCTGCTTCTTTTTTGGACTCAGCGACGCCCTCAAAAACAGCCGACCATTTTTCATCTTCGCCAAGTGTGAAATAACAGTACCAGCTTTTTTGCTTTTCAGAAAACCTCGGAAGTTCAATCTCTTGGTATTGGTCCGTATCCCATTG
>CAKZVF010000080.1 GCA_937921995.1 uncultured Pirellulaceae bacterium | reverse complement strand
GGGCGCTGGAAGTCCCGATCACGGGTCATTAACCATTTGTCAAACTCAAAACCATCTTCGCGCATTGAAAAATGAATCGTGTGAACGCCGGGGGTCGCAACATCCAAATAGATTTGATGGGGCACACCGCAATGAACTTCTTTTGTACGTTGCTTACTCTCCCACCACCACTGGTTTTTGCCTTGACACCATTGCAATCGTCTTCCACTTTGGGGCCACGACCCATCGATACCGACATGCAAACCGTTGTCTTCGCTGCCTGTGGAGTACGCGCGTACCCAAACGAAGTACCGCCCCACATTAGTGAAGTTGACGTTGTACGAAACGACCGCCGCTTTGCCCGGTTCATTAGTGAAGTTAACGCCCGGTATTAGCTTTTCCCCGTGATTGCGGCGCGAGTCAGGAAGGATTTCCAGATAGGCTCCGTTACTGGCACCGCCAACGTGAGACGGATCGCCGTCAGGTTCAAATTTGGGGGTCTCATCGGCGTGGGTCAAGTAAAACGCACGCACGTCCTTTAACTCTTGCTTGAAAAAATGTTCGGCCTCGACCGCAACCATGCCATCGACTTCGTTGAAGTGAGTCGAGGATTCAACGATGGGATTTAAAGCGCCTTGACCATTGGCAGCTTGAGCGCAACACAAATTTGTCAAACAACCAGCAAACAGCACCGCCATGATTGTTTTTGACGAAACGAAATTTTTGATCGCGTTTTTCATTTTTCTTTTTTGATAGAGTGAAGAAAATTGGAAGATTTACTCACAAGTGTCCTCCCCAAAGCCAACCCAGCTTAACCCAAGTTAACCTTTGGCCGCTGCAATAGACTACTTTGTTTGCATTGCTAATTAAATGCCCCAAAATGACAAACGGATCAACTGGATGGGCAGTTTGACAGATCGGGTTAAATGAGTGACAACTACTGCTCCCACTTCTCTCCTCCATGCTAGGAATCTTGATGTCCTCTGCTTCTGCTCCCACGGACTGGGTGCGCACGGTGCGCGCGAAACTAAAAGAGGCCGATCAAGACTTCCACAAAGTCAAACCGCTGATTTATTGGCGGGACATGATTCTTAGCGGGTTGATTGCCTACGCGTCGGCGGCCTTGTTCATGACCGCTGAACCATTTTCGCTCTGGCAGCTGGCGGGATACGTGATGGCTTCGTTCTGGCTATATCGCGTCGGCTCGCTTGTCCATGAAGTGGCCCATCTGGGCGGACACGAGCAAACGTCGTTCAAGGTCGCCTGGAATCTGTTGATCGGAATTCCCACCCTGACGCCGTCGACTTTCTTCACCGGCCATCATCGCGATCATCATTCCCAAAAAGTCTACGGCACCCCCGAGGACCCTGAATATGTGGTCAACGTTTGCCCCCGAGGCAGCATCTGCAATCTGATCCTCTATTTTTTATTCGTCGCGGTATTTCCGTTGGTCGTGTTCTTGAGATTTTTACTGGCGCCGCTGACTTTCGTGACACCCCAAGTTCGAGATTTCACGCTGCGTCACTTGTCGGCGTTCACGTTCAACTATAAATACCAGCGTCCGCTGGGCAACATCAACCGGAAGACCTTTGCTTGGCTGGAACTGGCGTGCTTTCTGCGCGCCCTGATCATTCCGTTGGCGATTGTGATCGGACTGCGCGAATGGACGCATATCGTGATGCTGTATTCTTTGGGCGCTACGGTCGTCGTCATGAACCAGCTCCGCCAGCTGGCCGACCATCATTTCGAAGGCGACGGGGATCGGTTGAGCGTGTCCGAACACATCATGGATTCCTGCAATTACGTCGGGCGCGATCCTTTAACGTGGTTGTTCTTTCCGTTTGCCATTCAATATCACGCGCTGCATCACATGTTCCCGACTCTGCCCTATCACAACTTGGCATTTGCCCATAACTATCTAATGGAAGAGTTACCGGCAGATTCACCTTACCGAGAACTGGTGCAGCCGGGTTGGTGGTCAGTGGCGGCAAAAATGTTGCGGAATTGAACGAAGAAGTTCCCGGCAGGGTACTACCAACAGTTAAAAGTTCGTCCGTGCCCCGGCAGTCAACCTTTGAAAACGCCTTTGCTCAAAACCTAACAAGAACTGATTAACTTTTTGTTTTTTGAGACGATGCCCACGCCAAATCGCACGAAAGCACACTTCCGAGGCGTTAGGCTTATTCCTTCTAAGTAATTTGAAACGATCAAGTTCTGCAACCCAGTAGAAATGATTCTTCTCTTTGTTGTTCTCTGGATTTCGCAAACTGGTTTTAATCTGATTTATCTCCAGAATCGTGCTTCACGCTGCTATTTAAGTGGTATCAGTAAGTAGTGAAGTCTACAAAAGTACGGCTTCCCTGAACTGAAACATCGCGCGATTGGTTTTGATAGTTCACTGTTGAAATCAAACTCTCGGGCTCAATTTTAACTATTGGATCCATGTTGTTGTCAGCAATCGCAGTGGCCACCAAGTCTATGCCACGACGTATAAACCCGTTCTTTAATGGAGAAGAAACGTGATGAAGAAGGATTTTTGTTTCTTGGCAATGGCTACTGCCTCTTTGCTGATTTTTGCCAGCCCGGCATCTGCCGACCTTATCAGTGAGTTCCAGCCCAACGCGGCCGGAACCGATCCCGATCCGGCGACGGTTGAACTGAGCGATGGAACTGCGGGGGCTGCATTTGATCTCTGGTTGATTTCGATCGAGAACGATGGATTCGACGGAGTGATCGACCGAGCGGCAAACGTGACGGGCACTTATGATGCCAATGGCTTGGCTGTCGTTTCGGTTCCCGATCTCGAGAATCCGTCGTTCACTTATGTGCTGACCGATTCATTCACTGGGATGATCGGAGATGACATCGATGCCAACAACGATGGCACGATGCTTGATTTGACGTCTTTCGGAACGATCTTAGACGCTGTCGGAATTGCCGACAGCACCAGCGATGCCACGACACTTTATGGTGGATTGATTGGTGGAGTCGATCTTGGCTACACCGGCGATGAACCGGGACTTGTTTTCCGCGACGCTTCTACCGGTTCCTTCTTCGCGATCAACGAACCAAGCGACGGAACCATCTTTGACCAAAATGGCGCTCCTGTTGTTGGCACTTTCGATACAACACCGACGCTTGCCGGCACCTTTGGTTCCATCAACCCAACATTGACCGCAGC
>CAKZVF010000079.1 GCA_937921995.1 uncultured Pirellulaceae bacterium | reverse complement strand
ACGTTCGCGAAATCCTTTTTGGACATAGCCTTTGGGGGTTGCGTTCAGCTGAAACGCCTGCGCCCTGTGTTTTTCATCGTAGAGCGGCTTAAAGCACAGCTCTGGAATGATGTGGGAGTTTCGAAGGCTTGCGTCTGATTTGCAAAGCTTACAGATGGCCATTGTCATTCCCCGTCGGTTGATGCGATAGTAAATTGACAGTGGAACACGAATCAGGTTCGCATCATCTCTTAAAGCAGAATGACAGAATGATTTTCAGCGGAAAAGCATCGGTGAAAAACTAGCTGGTCGCCAGAATTTGAATAAACGGAGCGATATCCAAGAAGTTCACAACCCCATCCTGATCAATATCTGCCTCGGCTTGAAACTCTTGATTGGAAAGCAATGCAATGAATGGGGCAATGTCGAGAAAGGTGACGGAGCCGTCCAGATTGACATCACCAAGCACCGGCGTTGCAACTCTCGTTCTTTGGGCAAAGCTAATATTGTCGATTCCAACCTCGTCGCTATCGCCGCCAAGTCCAGTCAAATCGACATCAATAACCAGAGTAGACGCAAACAGACCTAATGGGAAATCGAAGTCGTTATGTGTAGTGCCCGAAATGACCGTGGAACCAACAGAGAAAAGAATGTTTCCGTCTTCATCTTGAACTTCAAGTCCCTCAATGGTCTGGCCAGTAGGGATAAACGAAGCGAGGTCAAATCCGAACAGGCCAACTTCAAATCCGGTGTCAGCAGCAAGTTCGATTTGCAATGACGAATCCCCATCGAGGTCGTTGAACAGGATATTGGTCAGATCGCCATAGCCTGTTGTCCAAAGTCTTGGCTGATTCGGACCGTAAGTCAGCGTAACGTTCGGTGTTGAACCGTCATTAAGACCTGAAATACTGCCGTACTCATGGCCCAAAAGGTCTGGCGATACTGTAGCGTTGTCCCCGTAGTTTTGATCAATGTCCTGAAAGTTCAAGATTGGGTTGTGATCGAAAGTCAGAATGACACCCGTTGCGGCACTCGTTCTTTGAGCAAAGCTAATATTGTCGATTCCAATCTCGTCGCTTGCGGCACCGAGTCCAGTCAAATCGACATCAATAACCAGAGTAGACGCAAACAGACCTAGAGGGAAATCGAAGTCGTTGTGAGTAGTACCTGAAACGACTGTGGAACCAACAGAAAAAAGAATGTTTCCGTTTCCATCTCGAACCTCAAGTCCCTCAATGGTTTGGCCAGTAGGGATAAACGAAGCAAGGTCAAATCCGAACAGGCCAACTTCAAATCCTGTGTCAGCAGCAAGTTCGATTTGCAATGACGAATCCCCATCGAGGTCGTTGAACAGGATATTGGTCAGATCGCCATAGCCTGTTCTCCAAAGTCTTGGCTGATTCGGGCCGTAAGTCAGTGTCACGTTAGGCGTTGAACCATCACCAAGTCCTGAAATACTGCCATATTCATGGCCGAGCAGGTCTGGCGACAAAGTAACGTTGTCCCCGTAGTTTTGGTCAATGTCCTGAAAGTTCGAGATCGGGTTGTGATCGAAAGTCAGAATGACACCTGCGACCAACGTGCTTACGTCAAAACCTTGAGCTGAAACTGGACTGACAAATCGAGTAAGCCCAAACAAGCCCAGTAAGCATAATGAAACACGGGCAATCATCTGTAGGCTATTCATTTGGTGATTCTTTTTCTCGAGAAGGCCAATTTAGCTGGTTTCGTGATTCGAGGACCGAATCATTCGAGACCGGAGATCATATTCGCGTATCGTTTTTTGAAAGTCAAGTGTTTTGTGCAGCTGGTGTCGTCCTAATGGATTGGAGATATTGTAAGGCACCTAACCACACTCGCAGCAGCCAATGACGCTTGGATTTCGTTCCGGTACCGTTCTGGTCCCTGCCCCCTTTAACTCTCGTAAAATGATTGGGAGACAGCTGTTTTTCAGTGTCGATTGAAACCATGACCTTTATCAACTTCCCAATGACACCCGCGTCAGCGTCAGTGGGTGCCGCGTCATTCAAGGTTGCGCTGACGCTCAAGTTGTGAAGCTTCCAGTTCGTCAATCAGCCGGCTCTGCTCTTGCTCGGGTAGTTGGCGAAACAGATTCAACAGTCGCGTTTCTGACACCGATGGGACCACCAGTGGGACCACCAAACCAGTTTGGTCGGTGTTTCCAAGTGTTTTTGTCGTAGGTTCGAGCCCTACCGGGGGAGTTGAAAAATGGCCAACGCAACGTTTTTGTTGTGTTGGCCTTTCTTTTTGGTGTTTCAACGGTACTTCAGCGGTTGTGTTTAACTTAAACACGGACCTCGTTGAGCATGCATCTGCTTGTATTGCGTGTCGAGCGGTGAAATCGCCTGACGATCGCCCAGTGCTCTAGCAACCTTTGCCTCGGCATCGGTGAAATGTCGTTCGGTTTGAATCCCTGTCACGTTCTGCCCAACGTTTGGCGCCGCTTTTGCTTGATTGCTGCCGCTGCCCGCCCGGGAATCTCGCCCAAAAACAAACTTCACGGACTAATTGCCTCTGTGGAACATATTAGAATGATTGGACTTTCAAATCTCAATCTTCCATCTCAAACTCACACAGGTCAAACATGGCTTGGCGACCCGAACGCCTGGTTCGAGCGGGCGAATTGGATAACACGCAACTCGGCTGGACGGTCGGCTGGTTGGAGCTTGACGGATTTGAAGACCGCTTGGAGCTAAAACTGGCGGGCAACTGCCACCCAGATCTCGCCGGTTGGAAATTTCGAATCAAGCGTGTGATGCCGGCTTTGGAAAAGGACTACGAAAAGGACTACGATGGCGATCCTCCGCCGGACTACACAGGCATCAGCCCTGATCAATCCGGACATGTCGGCGACATCACCGCCGATCAGATGGTCAAGCACTTTGATATTCCCGAACGAGAGCTGGTTGAGCGTTTGACGGCCGGAGAGAAGCCGCCCTACACGTGGTCGAAGTGTTTGTACTTAGAATGGTTCAGCAACCGCAACGGTCGGGTGGTCGTCCAAAGCACTTCTCTGGAGGTCCAGCGGATCGGCGAAAGAGCTTTTGAGTTGACCGAAGAGCAGTGGCAAGAACAGCATCAGCAAAATCGAAACGAGATGAACTTCTTCATGACCCAACTCGGCGACGCCCTGGGAAACAGCCCTGAGGAAGAAGGGAATGAATAAGTAAGTTCACCAAACGCGTCTCTCGATCCACGTCATTTGCAACGTCCATCACCAGAAGGAACCCATCAAATGGAAGACCCATCAATTTGCGTTGCTGTTTTTGATTCAGCAGGTTGTCGTTGCGGCTTGTTGGATGAAGACACGGCGATAACGCTGATCGCCGTTGCATCGGAAGATCCATTGGATTGGGATGAGATGATGGCTTACTGGCCGCGCTATACAACGCGCGTCGTGCCGGAGTTTGCAAGTAATCTTCCTCTTGAAATCGCCAAGCGCGAAGAAACGATCGACGCGCTTCGAGAATCCGTTGGTTGGGTTGTGCTAGATTTGACGCAGAAAAAGATCGTGACCTGCAAGACCTTCCATGAGATAACGCGTGATGCCTGTTTCGCGATGCACATCAACGAAAACGGCAAGCAGCAGGACCCCTTGAGCGTGCATTTGGCACCGTGGTGGGAGTTGCACGAACAAGTCGATCTGGACATCGTGGACGTCGTTGACCAAGTCCGTCAATCGCCGATCAACGTTCCAGTTGTCGACCGGAATGTTCTATTTGGTAAACCACTGATTGAAGACATTGCCAGTCGTGTTTTGGCCATCGCCGATTCCGAGGAAGGGCAGCAAGCCTTTGGATTGGCTAATTCAGATGTCGACTCGAATCGCGATCCGTTCTATCAGTTGACGATCGAAGTTCATCGCCAGTGGTTGATGACCCCGAGAGCCGATCTTGATGGCATGTATCCTCGCCAGATGCTACATGGCGGACGCGACTGGTTGGAAAAACTTGTTGCTGGACAGCGCATGCGATTTGAGCGTGGCGGCGGATCCTTGGTTGCCAGCCCTACCGACGTCGTGGGCTATCTCAATGGCCCGATCGGCCGTGAAGAAATGGCGATGTATTTTGATCTTTGTCGCGAATTGATTTCAGCCGCTTGGTTTTGGTGCAAAAATCAAGCAGACTTGAATTTAGAAACAAAATCAGAGACTCCGCAACCGGTAAAGAATCAAGCGTCCGATCTTACGCGGTCGGATCTGGCTGCCTTCCTGACCGACGTGAAAACTCAATGGTGGGCAGATCCGTTCGAAGGAGGTTCACCTCCGAAGTTTATCATCGAGTGCAGTCGCCGCCGTGTTCCGCGCGGGGCGGGTGTCGAAATCGTCGGCATGTCGGAGCGTCAATCCGAGCAGCACATCATTGATTGCGACTGCCCGATTTGTAACATGAGTGCTGACGGAATGTTTGGTCCCAGTTTTGCGTTTATCGACGGGCATCGTTTGGAATTAGACGACGAGTTCGCGTTTTCGATGCACGAGAAACGGGAAGATTGGAAAGCTCAACAGGAGGAGTTTGCCCAATTGTCGGCCCGTTGGGATCGCGAAGATCGTGAACGCAGTGAAACTGCCGACCGGCAAGACTCCGATGAATTTGAATCGGTCTGGAATTCAGGCAACACAACCGACCAACCGTTCCCTGCGTCACTTGGCGGCGACACTGGCAACCTGCGACTGGCCTTTCTGTTGGCCGAGATCATTTCTGAGCTCCAGCAATTCGGTGCACCTGAGGAGCTAATCCGGCGGCTGAACACAGACTTTTCCGCTTACCGTCAATCGGAACCAGTCGACCTGCCCGACAGCACGAAACTTTTAACAGAGGCTCTGGAATCAGCAGCCGAGCAGTTTCCTGATCTGGTTGCTCGCGTCGCTAGTTTCCAAAGCCGACTGTCAGAGCGTCTGCGAACACCGGTTGCCAATTCGAAAGACGACTGGGACGACATGCCGTTTTGAAGGAGCCGTACGACAAGCGGCAAAAACCATTGACTCAACACTCTCGTGATAAGAACTGTCACAATTGGCAAACAAACCATAAGTGAGTGAAGGATTTACTGGCCCGCAGGTGCGATCTAGTTTGCTTGCCGGGACGTTTAGGACAGCGGCGTTTGGCAGGCCAAGTGATATCCAAACGCGATCGTCAACCGGACCTACAATCTATCTGGTTCCGCAGCGCTCATGTCGGTTGCGATACGTTCAACAGGAAGTGACTTTTAACGAACGCCGGGACAATCCCAATCGGTTTTTCACGACCATTCTGTGCTTGGGTTGCCAATCCGCATCAGCCGTACCAGCCTCAGCAAGATAATAAGTAAAACGGAACTTCCGGTGATTCAGAGGATTTCGGCTCGCCCTGGCGCGGGGATTGCTTTCTGTTACAAGCCATCTGTTTCAATCTTGGTTTGAGACAAAATGAAAGCGGAAGTCTTTTGCGGGTTTAGCGAAAAATGGGAGACGAGAAAACTATGAGATCATTTGATTTGTTCGTCATCGGATCGGGCCCTTCGGGAGGGCGTGTGGCGATGAAGTGTGCCGAGTCGGGGCTTAACGTTGCGATCGCAGAATCCCGAATGTTCGGAGGCAACTGTGCCCTCCGCGGCTGCAATCCGAAAAAGGTATTCGTCCACGCCGCCGAAATCGTAGACGCCGCACGCCGAGGCAACGGAAAACTGTGTAACGTCGGCGACATTAAAATTGATTGGGCCAACCTGCTCAAATGGAAGAACACCTTCACGCAACCGGTTCCTCAGTCGTCGGTTGAAAAGTTCAAAGACGCCGGCATCACGACGATCGAAGGCTGCCCAAAATTCATCTCCGAAAACGTTCTGGACGTCGATGGCACCCACTTTTCCGCGCAGAACATTCTCATCGCGACCGGTGGCAAGCCAGCGGAATTAGATTTTGAGGGATCACAATATTTGACGTTGAGCGACCAGTTTATGGATCTGGAATCGCTGCCTCGGCGCGTGGTGTTCGTCGGGGGTGGCTACATCTCAATGGAATTTGCAACCGTCGCGCGACATGCGGACTGCGACGTCACTGTTCTGCAACGCGGCGAGCGGATCCTAACGGGATTCGATGCTTTTACTGTGGAAAAACTGGTGGAAAAGGCGGCTGATATCGGAATTGCCATCCAGTGCTCAGTGGAAGTCACCGGCGTTAAATCGCTCGATGACGGCAGCTTCGAAGTAAGCTACCAGCGTGATGGTGAAGCTCAAACGGTGACCGCTGATCTGGTCGTTCACGGTGCCGGGCGTGTGCCCAATTTAGATGGATTGGACTTGGAGAAAGGAAACGTACAATTTGATCGGCGAAAAGGAGTTTCGGTGGATGAGTATTTGCGAAGTAGTTCCAACCCGATCGTGTTTGCTGCCGGTGATTGCGCAGCAACGGACAAAGCGCGGCTGACACCGACGGCGAATCAGCAAGGGTTTGCGATCGCGACGACCATCAGCCAAAACGCACCGCAGATTCCTGATTACGGCCCGATTCCCAAAGTCGCTTTTACGGTTCCGCCGATCGCAGCGGTCGGTTTAGCCGAAACACAGGCCTCCGAAGCGCGGGAAGATTTTAGTGTTGAGTCCGGCGATATGTCACTGTGGGGATCGGTAAGAAAAGTATGCGAATCGCACGCGGCGTACAAAATTATCATTTGCAACAAAACTGACAAAATTCTTGGGGCTCACATTTTCGGGCCGGCGGCTTCAGAGATGATCAATCTGTTTGCCGTTGCGATGCGTGGCGAGATGACCGCACGCGATCTGAAGTCGACTCTGCTGGCTTTTCCGACTTTCACATCAAATATTAGGCAAATGGTTTGATCGGCCATTTTTCTGGTTTTGATTTAAATCACGAAGCTGGGCGCGGCCATTTAGCCCGGAAGATTACGTTTGGATGAATTCCCTCCAGGCTGGTTTTCGTGCGATCAATGACAGAGCTGATTTGCGCGGTGAAGCTCTAAGATTTCTGCGGCGTTAAAAAGCATGGTTGATTTTCCCGAATTGGCCCGGCAATTGCTTTTCAAAAAAAACAAATGAAAAATTCCCGAAGTCATGAATCCCCTAAGTGACGGCGGCTGGTCGGCGGATGCCTGGCAGAATTCATGGTCAAACTCCTCGCGTCCATCGCCGCCGAACACCGAAGTTAAAATTGAAAAGGAACCAAGATGAGCTTCACATCCAGTACGCCCAATCACTCACAGCCGATCGCCACCGCAAATTTTGAAAGCTCTTCTTGGCTCATCGCCAACCACAACATTTTGGATCGGCAGTCCGCACTTCGAAACAGTTGGGACGATTCTGAACGCGAAAAACGAATCGTCGTCGGTAAGTTAATGCAATCGCGATTGGCACAATTAGTACTCGATCTTGTCTAAGGCCACGTCGACGTTTAATGGTGCTGCTGGATCCGTGGCCTCATCGACTACTGCAACGATCGCTTTGGAGGTAGCGGGAAAAAACCGGACGTAGATTCAACGTATTTTCGGTAGGCGGGACGTTTGCTCATTTTCCGTTCGTTGTTCGCCTTTCCCGTCAGATAGACCAGCGCGAAGTTCATGAAGGCAGGACCTATCAAACCAATCCAGCCGTAGGGTGCTGACAAGGCAATCAAACCTATTCCCCACCACATACACGCATTACCAAAATAGTTCGGATGTCGTGTAAACCTCCAAAGCCCGGTCGTTAACAGCGGCTTTTCAGAGTACGGCCCATCATAGTCGCGATGCTTTTTCTTGAACGCCTCCAGTTGCAGATCGGCGACGGCCTCGAAGAGGAATCCAACGATCCAAACGCCAAGCCCCACCAGCGGCAACCAACCCAGTGTTTGAGAACTTGGCGCTGCCATGCCGACGATCAGTGGAACGCAAACCAGTAGCATCGCAAATGCTTGAAACCCATACACGCCGAAGAAGGAAAACAGTGGCCAAGGGATTTTCTTCTTTTTCACCCGCTGGCGGAGGTCGGTGTATCGGTCGTCTTCGCCTGCGCCCCAATTCCGCAAGAAAATGAAGGTCGTGTAACGTATCGCCCAGATGATGGGCAGCAGGGCCAGCAGTACATTGAAATTCGTTTTGGGATCGGCCACGATTAGAAGACCAATCGCGACCAAGCCAAAACCGCCGCCCCAAGCAAGATCAATAATGCTGGCGTCGTCGATGATCAAATGGATCACGTAGACGGTATAAACCAGCGTCAACACGATCGCCGCCGCGAGGAACAAATTGAATTGTATTGGGTCGGGCATCGGCGCTTTCTAAAAAGTATGTGACAACAATCTACGTTACAGCAGTCGCGTGTGATCATTTACACGCACGCGAAAATTTAGAGACTAATCTGCTTCAACTTCCGAGTGAGATTTGAGCACCTGAGCACCGTCTTCCTGTTGGATCAAGTAGGCAGGTTCATCTTCGGTTGCGTTGCGAGTGACCTCAGTGCCTGAAATGGTGCGGGTCACTTTTTCGGTGAAGCTTTCGGACACTTTCCCCTGCCCCGTTCCATTGCCCCAATTCCACTTCACCTTAGTACCGACTTTGAATTTATCAGCCATGTGTTCTCCTGAGTACTTATTTTGTGCTGAGAATGTTTAACATGCGGAATTAGCTGCCCAATTGCCCAGACAAATCGTCGACCGCGAAAACGACTAGAGGAGCACTTTCCATGCCATTTTAATTAGCGGCGATAGACGCAGGATTTCGATCGCGGCGAATACCTCGAGAAACGTCGTGAGGGGATCTTGACCAAGCTTGGTCAGATCGAGAGAGAGCGGATGAGAAGACTCGGATCCGCGGGCGTGAACGTATTCATCCTAAAGACGTTCACCAGGCCATGATCTTCGTGACGACAATCGAATCCATGAATGTCATCAGTAGCCGGGGATTTGCAACTTGATATTCCAGTGCCGGCTCAAGAAGCGACTTGAACCTGCATCGGATGTTCGTTCATCGGCATTGTGACTGGCGTAGTGGCATCAGTCTCAAACGCCAACTCGCCACGAAGAACACGAATGTCCGATGGTGCTTTGATACCAAGTCGTACCTGATTTCCTTTGGTGCGGATAACTTGAACGGTGATTCCAAGTTCAGGAAATACGATCTCCTCATCTTGCTTACGGGAAAGTACTAACATAGCGATATCCTTTTCGACAAATGTGATTGATGCCAGAAAGTGATTCAGGCGTGAGACGTGATGTAGCAAACTTGAGGCCAAAATTTCAAAACCATTTAAAAACTGAATGCCAGTTTCAGCCGCCGGACAAATAGACGCCAAGAAATCATTCGCTAGATTCTCTGGATAACCCGGTGTGCTGGAATTTCGCTAGCATGCCGGTGAATCAACGACTCATCCGTTTATGTGGGCTGGTTGCTCTAAGACCACATTGAAGGCGGATTATGATCGCTGGTCGATCAGCAGACGCCGCGTACGATGGCGATTAACATTGGGAATCGCCGAGAACAAAATGCCATTTTGGCGTCACCGCGTTTGCTGTAACAGCCACCATTACGACCGCCGCGCAACCACCGCGCTGCACCGTCCACACCTCTACGCGGGGATTTTTGGCGTCTCGATTCAGGTTAAGCCTTTGGCATGTTGTTTGCGACCCTCTTTCATATCCGACCTGCGGCTGGAGTCGCATAGTTGTCGACCAATTTACAAAAGGAAGGGAAATTACAAATGAAAGTTGAAACAAAAGCGAATCTAAATGAGTCAACTATTGCAGGATTGCAGAAGTTGATTCAGTACAACACCGATGCGTTCAATGGCTTCCGCGAAGCTGCCGAAGATATCAATAACCTGCGGGTTCAGACGCTGTTCCGCGAATTGGCCAATGAGCGATCTGATCTGGCGAGGGAACTTCAAAACTATGTTCATTGCAACGGCGAGGAGGCCGAACAAGATGGTTCAATGATGGCTGCCGTACACCGGGCGTGGATTAAGGTACGTTCTGTTATCAATGGCGAGAAAGTATTTCCGGTTCTATGCGAAGCCGAACGCGGCGAAGACCACATCAAGGCGGCCTATGAAGAGGTACTCAAAGACACCGCCGGAAGTGCGGTTAATGACGTGCTGACTCGGCAATACGCCATCGTCAAGGCGGGGCACGATCGGGTGCGCAATATGCGAGACAGTTTTAAGGATTCGTAAGTTCCGAATTTCGTTCGGACTGCGTGATGGAAGAGGTAGTGTGGTGTGGAAAAACGGCGGCCTTTGGTCGCCGTTTTTTTCTTGCGCGAAACGGAGTTTGGAAAGCACACATTCTTTGAGACATCCCGAAACCGATTGCGGTACATTGAAGGGTATGGCAAAAGCACTCTTAGAATCGACACCCCGCGGACTTTACTGCGCCCAAGGCGACTTCTATGTCGATCCGTGGCGTCCTGTTGACCGCGCGATCATCACTCATGCCCATGCGGATCACGCGCGGTGGGGATCCAAGCAATATCTGGCCGCGGATACCTCTGCCGAAGTACTGCGGATTCGGATGGGAGAGAAAGCGCGACTGGATTTTCATCCGCTGCGGAAGCCGCTTACGATCAACGGTGTCAGCGTTACTTTCTATCCTGCGGGGCACATTTTGGGGTCGGCCCAAGTCTGCATTGAGAAAAAGGGCCATCGGGTGGTGGTCTCCGGTGACTATAAACGTCAGCCAGATTCGACATGTTTACCGTTTGAACCGGTCAAGTGCGACACGTTTATCACCGAATCAACCTTTGGCCTGCCGATCTATCGCTGGCTCAGTTCGGAGGCCGTTTTTTCGGGAATCAATCAATGGTGGCGAGCCAACCAAGCCGCCGGTAAAGCAAGTTTGCTGTTGGCATATTCGCTTGGCAAAGCCCAACGATTGCTCGCAGGCATCGACGCAACGATCGGGCCAATCTACACCCATGGAGCCGTCGAGAAACTCAATGCGGGCTATCGGGCGGCAGGCGTCACGCTCCCTGAGACCGTGTACGTGGGAGAACTGGACGTCAAAGAAACGGACTTCAGCCAGGCATTAATTGTCGCTCCCCCGGCCGCCGCTGGAACACCATGGGCACGGCGGTTGGGAAAACTTAGCACCGCGATGGCGTCGGGCTGGATGCAAATCCGCGGCACGCGCCGCCGGCGAGCGATGGATCGCGGGTTCATTTTGTCCGACCACGTCGACTGGCATGAACTCATGCAAACGATCGGTGAAACCGAAGCAGAGAATGTGTGGGTCACACACGGCTATTGCGATGTTGTGGTCCGGCATCTGCAAGAGCAAGGCCTCAACGCGCAAACGGTCGCGACCGAATTTGAGGGCGAACTTTTGGTCGAGTCATCCGAAGCGCAGGAGCAGCCGACGTAACGACGTGTTGGGCTGAAGCTTATGAATGACTTTTGCAATCTCTACTGGCGACTGGACGGCACGACCAAGACGACCGAGAAAGTTACCGCGCTCAAAGATTACTTCGAAGTCGCTCCGCCCTCAAACGCGGCGTGGGCGATTTATTTTCTGGTCGGACGGCGGATCAAGCGATTGGTTGGAACGAAATTGCTTCGGCAGTGGGCGATCGAACAAGCCAATCTTTCACCGTGGTTGTTTGAGGAATGCTACGAACGTGTTGGTGATCTGGCCGAAACGATTTCCTTGGTGCTACCGCCTCATGAGTCCGGCGCAGACATCACGCTCAAAGATCTAATTGAACAACATTTGTTGCCCTTGCGATCTGCGGAACCCGAACAGCAGCGTTCCAAGATCCTGGAACTTTGGCAGCGATTTGACCAACGTCAATTATTTGTGCTGGGTAAGTTGATGACGGGCGGATTCCGAGTTGGCGTATCCAAAAAGTTGATCACCCGAGCGCTGGCGCAGCATGCAAAAATCGACCCTGCCACGATCGCGCATCGGTTGATGGGCGACTGGGAACCCAGCGCTGACTTCTACAACGCACTGGTCGATCCGAATGAACAGGAAACGGCGGTCAGCAAACCGTATCCATTTTTTCTGGCCAACCCTCTCAAAGATGGGCCGGATTTAACGCTGGGCCAGCCCCAGGATTGGAGCGCTGAATGGAAATGGGATGGCATCCGGGCTCAGGTGATTCGCCGCGCAGGCGAGACGTTCATTTGGTCGCGCGGGGAAGAATTGGTTACCGAACAATTCCCCGAGGTCGCCGAATCGGCCGAAGCTTTGCCGGATGGGACGGTGCTTGATGGTGAGATTTTGGGCTGGGACGCAGTCGCATCAAAACCTCTCGAATTCAGCCAACTACAACGCCGGCTTGGTCGCAAAAAGTTGGGGAAGAAGTTACTGCGCGAAGTTCCCGTGGTGCTGCTGGCCTTCGATTTAATTGAGCACGATGGCGAAGACATACGCAATCTATCGTTGACAGATCGCCAACAACGATTGACCGACATCGTCAGTTCCCTTGCTCCGGTAGCGTCAAAGAGTTCCGTCGGTGAGCTATTTGAAACGGGGGATGCGTCTTCGCTAACGGCATCAATTTTGATTCCACCCGCAGTGTCGGTTGCCGAAGGCGATCGCGTTCAGTCGTGGAAGGAATTAGCAACACTTCGTGAAAGTGCGCGAGAATCTCGCGCCGAAGGTTTGATGCTTAAAAGGCGTGATTCGGCCTACCAAGTCGGCCGGCCTGTAGGCGATTGGTGGAAGTGGAAAGTAGACCCTTTCACGATCGACGCCGTCATGATTTACGCTCAACGCGGTCATGGTCGCCGCGCGAGTCTGTATTCGGATTACACATTTGCACTGTGGAAGGATGGCGAACTGGTTCCCTTTGCCAAAGCGTATTCCGGTTTAACGGACGCGGAGATCCGTCAGGTCGATGCGTTCGTGCGGAAGAACACTCACGAAAAGTTCGGCCCCGTCCGCAGCGTCACACCTGAACTGGTATTCGAACTGGCGTTTGAAAACATTCAACGCTCGCCGCGACACAAATCCGGCATCGCCGTACGATTCCCACGCATCAGCCGCTGGAGACACGATAAGAAACCAGCCGACGCAGATAATCTGGCCACCATTGTTTCGATGCTTGACGACTGACACCGTTGCGATACGCTGCCAGGAAGAGGGACGACCGAAAACTTTTCTTCGCGATCTGACTGCGGCGCTGGTAGCTGCATTTTGCCAGTGCTGACGACATCACTCGAAAAAACAACGGCCGCTTATTTTAAACAAGCGGCCGAATGTTTTCCATTTTTAGGTTGAGTCAAACTTACGACCGTTTTCGGCGGTGTGCTAAACCGATCGCAATGACTCCCAGCAATCCCAAACTCGATGGTTCGGGTATCGCCGAAGGCACAACGGTGAAGTCTCTTACGGTCACACCACCTCCGATGGTTCCTTGAAGGGAAGCTGCTCCGGTGGCGAGATCAATCGTATACAGTTCCGAATTACCGTTGCCGACCTGCAGCGACGCGTAGGCGATCCCCGTATCACCGGAGATGTCAAAGGCCAGTTCGTTGTTCAGCGTTGAACCAAGCCCTAACGAGCCCACTGTTTCCAACGTACCGGCGTTGTTGGCGACCGTCGTAAGAATGCCGAGATCGGCGTCGATACCGTATTGCTGAGTGGTCATCGCACCTAGCACGTTGTTGTCATACGCAATTCCCTGAATGTTCGGGTTTGCACCTTCATTTGCATCTCCAGCGTTGTAAAAGACTGCGGTTTTATCTGGGGCACCGAAGTAACCACCAGTAGTACTGTCGATAACGCGATTGTTGTCTGTGTCGCTGATGATTCGAGACAGAATTCCGCCGGCGGCTGAAGGATTGAAATCAAACGCAAAAGAATTTCCAACCAAGGCTGGCGTTAACGCCGACCCGACAGACGTTGCATTGAAGGTCGTTTGGTCGATTGTGTAGATGTTACCCAAACTCCCAACCGCATAGATGCCGCCGCCATTGGCACGGTAGTCCAGCCCGAAAATTGATTCGGTCGCGGCGAGCCCACTGATGGATCCGGAGCGTGTGACCACCGTTGGTGAGTTGGAGTCGATCACGTTGACCACATTGTTGTCGGTAACGGTGTACAAATCTTCGGCCGTTGCAGAAGCATGGGTGAGAAATACGTTGCCGACCAGCGCCGCCAACATCAATAGGTAGAGCCTCATAGTTGTTCCTGTGGGGAGAATTGAAGTGGAAATGAACTGGACTGACCCAGTGCACAGCATGAATTGCAAAACCCATACCATGACATCAAATAATTTTTCCGCGTTTCTACAATTCTTTGGTGATCAGCTTTTCATACCACGCGGGCGTAGAGATACTCGCGAATTTTCTCACGGACTGCGCCTCCATGATCAGCATCTCTTTTTTACAATCCCAGCCAGCTTTTGAGCAAACGCGATTGGTGTACATCTGGTGGTTGTTCGGCGACCAGTGCGATCGTTTTCCGAGTAGTGATGTAGTTTTCGAATAAACGCGAACCGAAAACTTCTCGATAAACGCCACCAAAATGCGATAGCTGACGATTCCAGAAACTCTGCATGCTGAAATGTTCAACCGCAAATGGAGATGAATGAACGTTAATCCATGTTCGCTTTCCATTCACGTTCATCAGCGTTTATTAACGGCTCTTTTGATCGCTGCTTCCCGCGGTCACCAAACACTGACGCGTAGAATTAATCTTCCGCCGTCAGTTCGGCGATCTTGCCGAGTAATTTCGCTCGGTCGATTGGCTTTGTGAGGTAGGCATCGCAGCCGGCGGCAATACATTTCTCGCGATCGCCGCGCATCGCACTGGCGGTTAGTGCGATGATTGGCGAGGTGATCCCAAGTTCGCGTAGCCGTTTCGCCGTTTCGTAACCACTGAGATTTGGCATGTGCATGTCCAGCATGATCAGCGCAAACGGCTTTGTGTTGGAAGCATCTGCATCCAAAACATCTTCAATCAGAGCAATTGCTTCTTGCCCATCGTTGACCAACTGCACGCTGGCCCCGGAATTTTCCAACATGCGTTTAATAAGCACACGAATTCCACGCGTGTCCTCGACCACCAAAACGTTACCAGACAATTCGGTGTCACTCGCGATTTTTTCTGCGCCAGGGAGCGGTGGTTTCTCAGACTGAGCTTTGGGGTCAATGAAAGTTCGATTGGTCAAATCACCGGTGGGTAGCGTTAACGTGAATTTGCTGCCAACACCTACTTTGCCCTCGCCCTTGATCCGCGCTCCTAACAAATCCGCGATCCGTTTACTAATATGTAAACCGAGTCCCGTTCCGCCTTGTCGGCGCGTCGGCGAATAGTCGACCTGCGAAAATTGCTCGAACAACTTTTCCGCTTCTTGGGTGTCGAATCCAATTCCTGTATCTTCAACTTCGATTCGGAGCTTTGGTTTTTTATCGCGATCGATCAGTTTCACATTCAGCGTAACGGATCCTTTTTCGGTAAATTTGACTGCGTTTCCAGCGAGGTTGAAGAGAATCTGACGGAATCGGATTGGATCGGTCAAAATTTTCTCAGGAATCATCCCATCGTAATTGACGTCGAAATCCAGTCCCTTTTCACTCGCCCGGTAGCCCATCGATGACACGACGTCGTCAATGATATGGGTCGGAGAAACGTCGACGACGTCGGCTTCCAATTTTCCGGCCTCAATTTTTGAAAGGTCCAGCACATCGTTGATTAATGTGACCAGATGTTTCCCGCTCTGATACACCATTTGCAGCGTATCATGTTTGGATTTGTCTTTTTCCTGTTCCAGCAACATCTCCGTCATGCCAACCACCGTCGTTAGTGGCGTCCGAATCTCGTGGCTCATGTTGGCCACGAAAGAGCTTTTGGCAGCATTGGCGGCTTCGGCAACATCGCGTGCCCGAGAGAGTTTATCTTCGACGCGCTGATGATCGGTCATGTCGAACTGGACGCCAACAAAATGTGTTAGTGCGCCATGCTCGTTTCGCACGGGTGTGATGACCAGTTCGTTCCAGAATTTCTTGCCGTTCTTTTTGTAGTTGATTAATTTGACGTGGCAGGCTTCCCCCTTGCGGATCGCCCGGCGAAGTTTTTGGACTGACTTCGGATCTGTTTCTTTGCCTTGCAAAAACCTGCAATTTCGCCCAACGGCCTCTTCGGCACTGTAACCGGTCAGCTTCGTGAACCCTGGGTTCACGTAGACCATCGGATTGTCGTCCATGGTTGCGTCGCTGATGGACATCGCAGTCAACGAAGCATCAAAAGCGCGTCGGAACACACGGGATTGTGCTTCGAGGGCGACGCGTTCGCTGATGTCGATCGCGGAGGGGATCAAGTGCGTGACTTCACCCGCATCATTTCTCAGCGGCATCAACTGGAAGTCAATCGTAATGAACTTCTCATCGGCCAACTGAATTTCGACATCGTAACGAACCGGGTTTCCAGCGGCCGCTGTTTTAAACGCCTCCCGAAGTTGTTCTTGCACTTGTTCCGAATAAGCCCACCAATGAACATCGGCAAACGGCTTATTGAGCACATCTTCCGGATCAACTCCCGCGGACGTCAATGCCGTACGGTTGGCTTCGATCAGATTTCCATCGGGCAGACAAACACCTGCAAAGGTAAACAAGCCATCCAGCGTTCGGCGCAAAAACGTTTCGCGCTCGCGCAGTTCATTTTGCATTTGCAATTCTTTGGTGATGTCACGCCCGACGGTCGACAGATAGTTAATCTCGCCATCTTCGTCTCGATGAGCGATTATGACCGTCGATAAGGGGATCTCGACGCCGTCTTGATTCACGATTCTGGTGACGCCGTGCCAGACGTTGTCTTTTGCTACTTGAGGGAGGACCTCTTGGTGTAACCTTTGTGCCTCTTGTTCAGTGTGCCAACTGCTGATTGGCCTTCCTGCAACTTCCGCACCCAACGGCAAACCCAACAGTTCCAAACCGGCGGGGTTAACCGTCATCGTTTTCCATTGGCCGGTGTAGGTAGCGACAAAGTCAGAAGTCGAATCGATAATCGTTGCGAGTTTCTCGCGCTCTTGTTCGGCAACTTTTCGTTGGGTGTAGTCTTGGCTGATGCTTGAGAATCCGGTGACCTTCCCTTCGGCGTCAAGCACCGGAGAAACATTCAACATGATATTGCGAATGTCTCCTGATTTGGTGATGCGTTTGGTATCCAGTCCCACAATCTTTTCACCCGCACGCGACCTGATGATGACTTCTTGAGTCTCGGGCTCCAATTCTTTCGGCGTCAGCATTGAGATATGTTTGCCGATGGCCTCTTCGGCGGTGTAACCGTAAACGGCTTCGGCGCCTGGATTCCAAGTCAAGATCGTGCCGTAGCTATCGGTTCCGGTGATGGCCGCGTCCGAAGCCTCGACAAGATCGCGATAGCCCTGCAGCTTCGCATCGGTTTCCTTGATCGAGTTAATATCGACCAGCGTCAGCACAACGCCTTCAACCTGTTTTACGGTCCGATAGGGGATGATACGCAACAACCAATGGTTTTGTCGTCTATCTCGGACCTCGCGATCAATGGCCTGTTCGGTTTCCAAGACGCCTTGAATATCGTTGAACACATCGTTTTCGATGTTGTGAGCAAACCCTTGAATCGGACGGCCAAGGTCCTGCGGCAGCAAATGAAACGTCTCAGCGATACGCGGTGTGAAACGCCGAATGTTCAGATCGCGGTCAAGGAAGATCACGCCGACATCGGTGCTGCGGAACAGGTTGTTCATGTCGTCGGTCATCTCGGTCAGTTCAACAATCTTACGTTGATACTCGGCGTTGACGGTGTAAAGTTCTTCGTTTACTGACTGAAGTTCTTCGTTGGTGCTTTGCATTTCCTCGTTGGAGGCAACAAGTTCTTCATTGGTCGCTTGCAATTCCTCGTTCGATGTTTCCAGTTCCTCTACGGTGGCCTGCAGGTTCTCTTTGGTGTATCGCAGTTCATGTTCCAGCGACGTGATGTGTTCGCGCGACAGTGCGGAGACATCAACATCCTCGATCAAATTTGCGATGACCGCAGACGTTTGATTCACCGGTTGACTGGCAGCGACCGGTTCGATTGAGATCAAGGTGTGCGTCACCTCGGTGCGTGGATCGCGCACCGGATCCACCATCAGACTAACCTGCTCCGGACCGTTTTCGTGTTGGATGCGGATCCCGTTGTAACGCACCGTCTTTTGCTCCTTGGCCGAATGCTGGAGGGCGCCGGCGACGGAGGTTTTCAGATCTTCGTGGATAAGTTCAAGGATATTCGTCGTGATCCGCCCGCCGCGAATTCGCAAATACTTTTCTGCGCCACCAAACGAATGAACCAGTTCGCCGGCCTCATCGACCAGGAAGCTTGGCGCCATGTGCTTGTCCAGCAAACGGTCATAGGTGGCCAGCATCTGCGATTCGGGCGTCGGCCGTATGTTCCCACTGCGACGGGCAGCAAAAGGCCGAGGGTTGGCTGTCCCTCCCAACGGTAACCGAATGTTCGTTGTTAGCCGCACATCACGACGCTTGCGATACTGCCGCCATTTTTTGTTTTCGACCTCGAACTCCTCGAGCAAGTCGCCGGGGGTTTCGCTTGGACCCATGAAAAGATAACCACCGGTGCGTAGCGCGAAATGGAAAAGCGACACAACTTTCTTTTGTACCGGTGGCAGAAGATAGATCAACATGTTTCGGCATGTCACTAAATCCATCCGAGTAAACGGCGCGTCGCTGACCAGATTATGCGGCGCGAACACGATCATCTCGCGGATTTCGGGTAAAATCTCGTAGCCTTCTTTGTGCTTGATGAAGTATTTGTCGATTCGTTCTTTGGACATTTCGCCCAGCGACGATTCGGGGTAAATCCCGGCGCTGGCGGTCGTCAACGACTTGCGGTGCACGTCAGTCGCAAAGATTTTGACTTCGATAGGCCGCCGTTCGTTCTGCAGCGCTTCGTGAAATGAGATCGCAATTGAATACGCTTCTTCACCGGTCGCGCAGCCCGCCACCCAGATGCGAATCGACTCAGCCCCATTACGTTTCTTTTCGATAATTTTGGGAATGATGTTCGTTTTTAGACGATCAAATGCCTCGCTGTCTCGGAAAAACTGAGTGACACCGATCAGCAGATCTTTGTAAAGCCAGTTGAGTTCTTCTGAGTCGTCATGCAATTGTTCGGCGTACGCGTCGACATTTTCATATTTGCCCAGTGCTAAACGGCGTTCGATCCGGCGCTTCACCGTCGTCGGTTTGTAAAGGCTGAAGTCGATGCCGTATTCGCGGCGAAGCAGGTTGAAGATGTCTTCAATGCCAGTTTCAGTGCTGATGCCTATTTCTTGTTCGGCCAAATTTTCGGGGCTGAGCGATTGGTTGATGTACGCGTCGATCGCAGCAGCCAACTTTTCGGGAGGGAGCACTAAATGGACAGCGTTGGTCTCCTGGGCACTCATCGGCATGCCATCGAATTTGGCGGTGTCTTCGTCCTGACATAGCACCAGCCCACCGGCTTCGTTGATCGCCATAATCCCGCGCGACCCATCACTGCCGGTTCCCGAAAGAACCACGCCGACGGATTTCCGGCCGCAGTCGTTGGCCAACGAGCGAAAGAAATGGTCGATTGGAAGATTGAGTGCTTCGTCGCGTTCACGTTCGGTCAACAATAGCCGCCGGTCAGAGATCATCATTTCGGTATTGGGCGGAATAAGATAGATCGTATTCGGCTCCACTGGCATCTCGTTGGTGACACGTTTGATCACCATGCTGGTTTTTCGCGCCAGCAGTTCTTCCATGTGACTTTTGAAATCTGGGGAAAGGTGCTGGACGATAACAAATGCGGCGCCGGTGTCTTCGGGCATGGCCTCGAAAAGATTCTCGATCGCCTCCAGACCGCCCGCTGAAGCGCCGACGCCGACAATGTTAAATTCGTTGTTCATCTGGGCCTCTGAATCTTTCTCTGGATCGTGCGAAAATGATTTTCCGTTTTGATTTTGCTTTGAAATTACGACCTCTCAGCGGTCCTTCAACTCATTTTTTCAAAACCTTGTCCCACCGGATGCGGTGGAGGTCTTAGGCTTCAGAAGGTTGTTGTTCCTGGTGGCAAATCCGTCACCTGGTTTGACGCTGAATCAACCCTTGATGCAAGCTGAGTGCCACAGCCATTTTTGATTGAAATTTGAGCAAGATGGTCGCCAGGCGATCACGAATCCCTTTTCGTTGAGAAGCGTTTCGCGGAGTGCCGAGACAACAAATTGCAGAAATGACCTGAAAAAAGTAGGGCTGGGGCCTGAGCAACCCGCTGACGAGGGATTGACCGTTGGACGACCAATTCATTTCACCGTAGTCAACGTAAACTCACACCGCGAGTCTAAATGTTTGTCAGGGCAACGCAATGGCACACCGGTTGCGTATGTCAATGTTCCGCTGAGACACAACATTTCTCAGCGCACGAAACAGAAAACAACATTCTTTTATTCACGGAAAAACTATGCTTAACCTTGCCATTACCTTATTCATTCTTGCCATCATTGCGGGCGTCCTTGGTTTTGGAGGCATGGCGGGCACTCTATCGGGGTTAGCCCAAATCGCTTTCGTCGTTTTCCTTGTACTATTTTTGATCAGCGCGGTTGCTCAGGCGTTACGCGGGCGGGCACCAATATAACATTGCCGAACATTGCCGCTGAAGAGAAATTTTAAACCGTCGCCCGACAGTTGAAAGGTTCGTGGTCTATGAAATTAACCGCACTGGTGACCGGAGCCTCAGGAGGGATCGGCCGTGATCTCGCCTACCTCCACGCCAAACAAGGCGGAGACCTCGTTATCGTCGCCCGCAGTCGTGAGGGGCTCGAAGCGTTGCAGGTGGAACTGGCAGAGAAGTATGGCACCCAAGTCCACGTCATCTCATCAGATTTAACCGCAGTTGACGCCATCCGCGAAATCGCCGAAGAGCTGCGGGATCTGAATATTGAAGTGGATGTATTGATCAACAACGCTGGGTTTGGTGGCCATGGCAAATTCCACAAGCGGAGTTGGGACGACGACTGTGCGATGATTGATTTAAACGTGAAGGCGCTGGCGGAGCTGACGCACACGTTTCTCCAGGGGATGGTCAATCGCAACCGTGGTAAGATTTTGAACGTCGCCTCCACCGCAGGTTTTCTGCCGGGGCCGATGCAGGCAACGTACTACGCCACCAAAGCGTTTGTTGTCTCCTTTTCACAAGCGATCGCCGAAGAGTTGGCTGATACTGACGTGACGGTCACGGCTTTGTGTCCTGGGCCGGTGGCCACCGGATTTGCAGAACGTGCTCAACTTGACGGTGTGGAAGCATTCAAGAAAAACGTGGCAACCTCGAAGAGCGTTGCGAAGGTCGGATATCGGGCGATGGAAAGAGGTGACTTGATCGCGATCAACGACTGGAAACTGCGGCTGTTGCTTGGCTGGATCGTCCCGCTATTGCCTCGGTCGATGGTGCTGAGACTGTCCAAACAAACGATGACCAAGAGTTAGCCATCTTTTAGCAACACGGCTACTTCCAATTTTTAAAGTCAATCCAAGTCAGGAAAAGACCGACTTTTAAGATCCGCAAATAAACGTGAATGCACGTAAATGAGTAACCGGATTTTCTGCTGACGTTTATTCACGTCCATTCGCGGTTAAAAAAGATTGCTTTCGAATTTAGTCGCCCGTCACCTCGTCGCTTTCAACGCCGCGGTCTTGAGCATCGGATTTGCCTTGTTCGACAATCATTTCGGCATCTTGTTCGTCATTTCCCTGTGGCTGTGGAGTGACACCGACCGCACGCGTCATGGCGATCGATGCAAGAATGGCAAAGTGATCCGATCCGGAAATGCGTTTGCGCGATAAATTGGAGATGGTAAAGCAATCCGAAAGGAAAACATGGTCGATAGGACATCGCAGGGGTGGGTATTGGGCAATGTAGGTCCCCATGAAGCTTCGGCCGATACGCGGGTCATTCAATCCGCTGACGCGCTTAAAAAGCCGCGTCGTGTGGGACCAAGCGACATCATTGAAATCCCCCGCGACAATCCACGGCTGTTCGGTCCGCTGCGCGATTTCGTTGGCAACTAAGACCAGTTCGGCATCTCTCACACGACTGTCACGGCGGGTGTCTCCGGTAACGTCCATGAGCCCCGGTGGTGTGGGGTGGACTCCTACAAAATTTGCTTTCTCCTCCGAGTCAATTTGAATCTCTGCCCAGATCGTGGGGCGTCTTTCCGAAATGAGGAATCTTGTTTCCGCATTGAGTAAAGGTAGGTTGCTCCAAACTGCCATCCCCAATCCATCGCCACGGATTTCTTCGTGGTGATAGGTAAATGAGCTTCTCAAATCACATAATTCCGACTCCCACGCTTGGTCATACTCGATCAACATCAACACATCGGGGTGTTCGGCGCGTAGCTGTTTTGAAACGGGCGCGCGAGCCGGATTGTCTTTATCAAGATTACAGACCATCAGCTTTAGCAATGGACTGTTCTCTGAGGCGACCGCGACCTCTACCGGCCACAGTGGGCTAAATTTAATAATGTGGGAGACCTGCCAAATCAAACAACCTATTAATATCGTCGTCCAGATGATGGGTTCGGCCGATGCTATTTTGGATGCCGACAGCACTAACGAAAAAATGATCGGAAGCAGTAACAGCACGGCGACTTGCAGACGCGGGAAATCCCACCATCGCACATACCATTTGCCTGTTGAAATAAGCGGCAAAAGTGTAACGGCAACTAAAAAGAACCCGAGTAATCTGACTGTCCAAAGCATGCGTGATGGTTCAAAAGTGAGTCTTAAGGGAGGGCGTGTTTCGACAGGAGACCGCGCGATTACCGCAGATTGTGGTTGCAGTCCTAGTGCCAATGCAAGTGCCAGATGCAGTTCCATTGCCGTTGAACGTGCCTGATCGAAAAAATCGGATCCTGTGAGTCTCGGTCGTCCATGCTCGTGTTTCTATACTGACAGTGAATTGACCACAATGGCCGCGCAGCGATCAATAGGAATCGTTTTTGACGCGCTCGAAACTGTGGCCTCGAAGTTTTTAGAACCCCGCATCAGCTTGGAAAGCTTCTTGTTTTGGCATTAAACCTGCGTCTCCAACGGAGTTTGCCAACTGAGAACTGTTCCGATGGGAGCTAGAAGCGGCGGGTAGATCTTGCAAAGTTGAGATTGGCGCGGCGGTTGCTGCCTATTGAATTTTGGGTGGCCCGTCGCAGCTTGCTGCCGCAAACCCTTTTTGCCGAAGGCAGGATGTTCGACCTTGAACCTAACTGCTTTTCGCTTTCCTTAGGGCGGTCGCATGAATTTGAATCAAGTTCGGAAATAGCAGTTGAGTGATGACTCGTCCAGATCGCAGGAGTAAAGCCCGTGCAAGACCCTACAAATACACATCGACGGAGAGAATTAATGCAACCGAAGGTATCAATTGATGGCGAAGAAACGATAGAAGCCGTCGTAGGAATTTTTAAAAATTCTGAAGAGGCCAGCCGGGTTGCGGCGTCTATCCGGTCACCCGAATTGCGTGTGCAGCGAGTGTCGCGGCGCAATCCGGTCGCGACAAACGAAATGCCAGAGATCGTTTACGACAACATCGAGGAAGTCTCCGCCTCCGATATCGCTAAGGGCGTTTTGCAAGGTGGTGCTATCGGTGTGGGGTCGGGGTTGTTATTGATGGGCGTGCCGATTCTCAACATGCTGGCTCCGATGGCGGGAGCACTTGCCGGTGCGTTCATTGGCGGCGTTGCGGGCGTCGACGAAGCCAATCGAGGTATCCGTTTACCCAATCAGGAAGATTACCAACGCAAACTGGCCCAAGGCAAATCAATCGTCGTTATCAGTGGCGATGAATTAACGCGGCTTGGATGTGAGAATAAAATGAAAGAGCTTGGGGCGGAGGAAACATTTCAACACCCTCCGGTTTTGCAAGCCATTAGAACCACCGACAGCGACAGAGTTTAATAATTTAGAAGCTGCCGGTGGTTGAAGGGATTTAACAACCGTTTCGACTCCGGTGCATTCGTTAGTAGGCATTCACGTTTGTTTGTTCGGGTTCTTTCGCAATCACGTAGACAGCGTGGACGAGCCCCAAAATGTAGAATCCAAAAATTGTCAGCAGTAAATTTATCCAGAACTGCGATCCGAGACCAACCCTTAGAAAGACGCCCAAAGGCGGAAGTAAAATTGACAGGACGATTTTCATAAAATCCATAGCTTCGTTTCCTTTGTAAAAAAATCCGGCAGCTTTATGCGAGTGAATTGCTGACGTTGTCATTGAATACGGGGAAAGTTAAGTACGCATTTGATGTGCCAAACTTCCCTTTCGCATCGAGTTTTTGCTTCCACCGGCCAAGATCTTTTTTCACATCAGACTGCTGGTCGCGATAACTTCCAACTGGTCGTTCACCGGTCAACCTTGATTTGAACCTCATGGAGCATGCGACCTGATCCGAAGATACTTCGGCACCTTTTTACAAATCCAGAATATGCACCCTTGGCATGCGAGCTGCACTGAATGTAACAACAAAAACGATTTAGTATTTCCCAAGGAGAAAAACATGTTGCGTCTCGCTATCGCCCTTCTACTTTTTTCGGTCTTGTTTGCAGTGCTCGGCTTCGGCGGAATCGCCGCCAGCTTCACGGGAGCCGCAAAGTTGCTTTTCTGGGTGTTCATCGTTCTGTTTGCCATCAGTGCCATCATGAGCGTTTTCAAAGGAAGAAGTCCCGTCATCTAATACGCTCCGAACTCTCGAAGGGTCCACCGACCGTTGCGAAAAGCTTGGTGAGTCTGAATCGCTTAGGCCAGAGATGGACGAAGCGCTCACCCCAACCAATCGGATGGTTTGCACGTGCGCTGGAATCTGTTTTGAGCCAGAAAAAATATTTTGATGACAACTATAAATTTTGGAGAGAAGATGTCTGCTTATTTAATCACGATGAAAGATTCAACTGTTCTAGACACTCCGGTTTTCGTCGCCGATCACGACGACGAAATCGTGATGGTGTTTACTGACACTAAAAATGCTCAGCAGTACATCGACGACGCAGGTTGGTCGGAGGATCATACCGTCGCGACGCTCGATTCGATCGCGTTCATGGAGTGGCTGATCCACTGCCATCGCGCGGGGGTTGATCTAATGGCCACCGATCCCAAGCGTTCAGATCATGACGCCGGCAGAATGATCAGTGCAATGAGTATCAAGGCTCATTTAGAACACGCCGGCGAACATATTGTCTTGACAGCAAACCCTGAATTTTAAATCGAACAGGGCCCAGGTTGACAACAACTTTCGACAAGCAACTTTCTAGGTCACGTTGCCACTAGCGGGAATGAAAGAAGCGCCGTTAGCTCTCGTTCGGGTCATCACGACCCAAGATGCTGTCGACATGCTCAACCAATTCATCGACCGAAACGGGTTTCTTTAATACGATCCTCGCATTCATCACTTCGGCGTGTTTGTCGATATTCATCGAGGCGTCAGCGCCGCTGATCACGATCACCGGCGGTCGCTTGCTTTTTTCGAGATGGAGATTGATGAACGCAAGTAGGCTCAGCCCACCCTTCTCCGCTAAAGTTTGCGAAGTTGATCGGATCAGCATATCGCTGATCACCAATGCTATTTCGGATTCCTGCAAAGCGTTAGAGGCGGCATCAAAACTTGACTCGACGATGACCGCGTAACGCGCTTGTTCTAATGCCAACTGCCATGACGTGGCTAGGCGAAATTCATCTTCTAAAATTAGGATCGTTTTCAAGTTCAGTTGCCGCACAAAAGTTTGATCACCCGCTTCAGTTCTACAAAATCGACCGGTTTGGTTAGCCGCGGGAATCCTGCTAACGCTTCTGGGATTTCAAACTCCTTATTGTATCCACTGGCAAATGCAAACGGAATACCCTCATCAACAAGCCTGTTGGCTATCTCCATACTGGTTTCGCCACCGAGATTGATATCAAGTACCGCCAAGGCGAAATCGCAGTCGCCGATTTGTCGCATTGCCAATTTTTGATTTGGAGCGGTTGCAACGTTGGAATATCCTAACCTGCGCAGCATTTTCTCCATTTCCAGCGCCAAAATCATATTGTCTTCGACAACTAATACTGCTTCTTGTTTGGGGGCTATTTCCACTGATTCAGTGTCTGCGGTAGATTCCACCGTGGGCAAAGAAGGTTTGGGTAAATTTTCCAGCTGAGTCACCGCTTCGTTGGGTAGCCACAACCGAACTTTGATTCCATCGCTTTCAAAACGCACCTGCGCGTCGCCACCGCACTCATAGGGAATCGCTTTCTCAATCATCGTCAATCCAAACCCACGGCGGGTTGGCTGGGGGCCGCTGGCGACGTTACTCTCGTTCCAATTGATTGCCATTCCTCCGGCTTCGGCGCACCAGCGAATGTCCAGTGTCGCATCAGGGACTGACAGTGCGCCGTGCTTGGCCGAATTGGTCGCCAGTTCATGAATCACCAACGCCACGATCGGAGCGACATCCGTCCTCAGTCCAATTGGCGTGCCCGACACCGAAATGTTCTGCTTGGCGTTCAGGAACGGTTTGATCTCTGAGGAGATGAGGTCTTCCAATCGCGCCCATTGAAGCCCGCTGCCTCCGACGAGATCATGAGCGGTCGACAGCGCCGTAATTCGTTTTTCGAAGGCCGTCGTATATGCTTCTAATGAAACCGCTGAGTCTTTCGTTTGGCGACTGATGGATTGGACCAAGGCAAGAATATTCTTGACGCGGTGATTGAGTTCGGCGACCAACAAATCCTGAAATTTCTTTTGCTTTTGCCAGGCTTCGCGGGTCGCGCTGACGTCCTGAAATACGAGATCAAGAATAACGCTGCGGAGTTCGGCCGCGGCCGTATAATCGCCCTGTGACCACGGCGTGCATCTGCCGGTGACCGATTGAGCGTATTCTGAGAAAGAACCGCGCGGATGCAAACGCGGTCCATTGGGGCCGTAAGCGATGTCTTTTTCCGGCATGCCGCCCCAACGCACGTTTTGTATGATCTCATTTCGAAAGTAGACAATGAACGTGCCGCCACTGGCATCAACTTGAGTTACCAGTGCCCCGGCGGTCTTACCGGTTTCTAATCCTTCCAGCTGTTGCACGCCGTCGAAACTCTCGACCGAATAAAGTTCCTCCCCGGCCATCGAAGTAAGCGCACGGATGACGCCTTCGTCCGGCACGTCACCACTGGTTTCGATCGACAATTCTTGAACCAGTGCGATTCCGTGCGCATTGACGATTGCGGCGATATCGCCCGAGAGTCGTTTGAAGACCTCTGGCAGTGGTTCCTTGGCCGATTGCTGCAACGAACTTCGTGTTGATTGAGCGCGTTTTCGCCGCGCGATGAGATCGCCTTCAATCTGTTGCTGCAGCTGCAACGAGAAAAAATGACCAAACAGTTCGCAAATGGAGCGGTGTTCGGGTGACAAACGTTTGGGACGATTGTGATGAAAGGCAAACAGGCCCCACAGCGTGCCCCGAACGATTATCGAAATGTTCATCGTTGCCCGCACACCCATGTTGGTCAGGTATTCGACATGAATGGGCGACACACCTCGCATGTGGCACATCGTTAGATCCAGCGGTTGGTCGCAAGCGCTATGAATCTCCACATGTGGGTCGCGAATATCGGTGATCATGCGAAACGGCATCCTCAGCGCGATCTTTCGAACCTGAGGCGGAATGTCGTAAGCGGGATATCGGAGGCCAAGATAGGCATCGATGCTAGGGCTTTTGGCTTCGGCGGCAACCTCGCCATCGCCGCAGGGTAGGAACCGGTATCCCATGACGCGATCGAATCCGGTCAGCGCCCTGAGCACGTTCGCAGCCGAATCAAGTAACGATTCTTCAGAACCCGTCAGGTCAAGACTGGCCAACATTCCCCTGACACGTGAGACACTTTCGGAGGTGCGTTCGGCCGGTCCAGCGATTCGTTCAAGCTCTAAAACACCGTTATCGCCAGAGCAGTGCAACGCGGCATCGAAAGGAGATCCATCGAACGTAAAGGTCCCTAGGCGTTCGCGCTGGGTGGCGATGGTAGGTAATCCGAGCGCTCCGCGGATCGCATGGACAAGTTCACGATCCTCAATTTCATTTTCGATCGAATCGCTAAAGCGGAGCGGCCGTATCTGCGAAAGCAATGTATCGAAGTTTTCGGTTTTGTATTTAAGCGAGAGCGTCTTGAGGTCGAACCCGATTAAGCCGCCGTAGGATTGGACGCGGCCGGGAACATGAATGGGCTCATTTTCGCAATTTTGCAGGGCAATTTCTTCAGGTGTCATCGCGTCCGTCTTTTGGGTCATGCGTCAAGGTCGGTGCCGTGGGTGGTTTATTGTAAGGCAAATTGCCGATGGGTCGCGAATTTACTTATCTGTTTTGGCTTCAACAAAGCTACCGTTTAAGAACTCGATTCGATTGAATCGCTCGATTTAAGCGTTTGGAAAATCGAGTAGGCATCATCGAACAAATTTTGTGCTGCGGCGATGACTTGGCCGTTGTCCAGACCGCTTGTTTCTGACTCCAAGGCAACGACAAAAGCTTTCCATCGTTTCCCTGCGTCGAAGGAAAGTTGGCGAAGATAGTCTCGACCAAATTCCTGCGGCAGCAACGATTCGGCTTGACGGTACATCATCTTCCCGCCCATCGCCGAGCCCTCCATGACGTAGGCTTCTCCCCACATCGTTTCAGCGGACTTAGTGGATGCACCGCTTCGAGGATCATCCCGCAAGTCCCGCGCTTCTGATTCGTCGTGCACCAAAGTCAGCAAGTCGCTTCGAATTAGATCTTCTAGGGAACGATTGCGAGAGGGGAGTTCGATCTCAGATTCAACATACGCAAGACTGCTGCCACAGCGCTGATGCAGTTTCAACATCAGGTTAAGAAAGATTCGATAGCGAGTCGGATCCGTAAAGGGACCAAAGTCGCTCAATTCACGATCCAACCGGGCATGCGATTGAGCCGACGACGATTTGAGTTGGTTGCGCAGGTTCATGGCTCAAAGCCTAATCAAAAGAAAAAGTTTGTTCTACTATACCTCCGTTTATTATGGGACAAACACTACGTTGCCGCTCGATCGGTTTGGGAATGTCTTGCCTTCATTTTTTCCTCTCCCAACGCTTTTTTGCAAATGCGGAGTCGGCTGGTTATTATGAGCCAATGAATACAACTTCTGAAAGCCTGTTGTTGCGCTTGCAGCACACCAGTGATAGTCGGTTGGATCAGTCCGCGTGGGAGGAGTTCGTGCGGCTTTATACTCCGCTGATCTTCTACTGGGCCCGCAAAACTGGATTGAGCAGGACCGATGCCTCGGATTTGGTGCAGGACGTTATTACGCGGGTGTTTGAGAAACTGCCCGACTTTTGCTACGACGCCTCCAAAAGTTTTCGTGGCTGGCTTTGCACGATCACCCTTAATCGCTACCGCGAGATCAAACGCCGGAGGTCCAGCGGCATGCAGTTCACCACCGATTCGATGCTGGAACAGTTGGCTCCCATCGAAGTGGCCGAGTCCGCTTGGGACGTTGATTACGCGCGGCTGTTGGTTGCTCGCGCGATGGAGCAGATGGAATCCAACTTCGCACCGGCGACTTGGGACGCGCTGCGGCGAGTCATGTCAGATGGGAAAACTGTCGATGAGGCCGCCGCTGAAACGGATGTCAGCCCATGGACGATCTATTCGGCGCGATCAAAGTTGATGAAGCAACTGCGGAGCGATCTGCATGGATTGCTATAAATTCCACCCACGGCTGATAAATTTAAATCCACGCCGATTTCGTCGAAATTCCCGTTGATTTCGGTCCATTGGCGGTTCGGAATTCTCATGAACCAAAAAAAACGGTGCGTCGACACAAAAATCGTCTACCTCGCGCATACTCTTTTCAGGCGGCTCAAACTTCCGATTCGCCGGCGATGAGCTGTATGTAATTTTGAAGGTGCAATGATGAACCGAACCGACGTGGAAAACTGCCCTGACGTAACGATCTTGGAAGATTTTCTGTTGGGACGATTGGAACCTCCGACGCTGTCGCAGTGTGAGTCCCATGTGGCAGAATGCCAAAGTTGTCACGAAACATTGCGTGGATTGAACAGCCATGACACGCTTAGCGAACACGTGGCCGGTGCTTTCCCCGGATCCGAATCGTCCTTCATAGAAACCGAAGACCGCGCGCAAGTCGATGGTCTTGTTAACCGGTTGCTCGAGCAAACTGGTGCCGATGCTCGGCCGCGATCGCACGGCCCAAGACTTTCTGCGACCGAAGCCGAAGTTTTGGCCGACCGTGCAGCGGAAGTTTTGCGATGCGTAACACCGGCCGAAGATGGTCAGGAGCTACTGGGTTCGATTGGAGACTACCAACTGATTCGGTTGCTAGGTTCAGGCAGCACGGGCGTGGTGTTTCAGGCGAACGATCAGAATCTCAATCGTACCGTGGCGCTGAAAGTTCTGCGCCCTTCGTTAGGGGCCGTTGCTCGGGAGAGGTTTATCGCCGAGGCGCGGTTGGCGGCTTCGATCGAGCATCCCAACGTGGTCACGATTTATCAAGTTGGCCAACATGAACGGCTGGCGTTTATTGCGATGCAGTGGCTGCCGGGAGAAACGCTGGAGGCAAAACTGAATGCCGTGGTGACGATGGACGAGGCGGAGGTGCGATATATTTCTGCTCAAGTCGCCGCCGGTTTGCAGGCTGCTCACGATCGCCAATTGGTGCATCGCGACATCAAGCCCGCCAATGTTTGGATCAGCGCCGAATCAGGAGAAGTAAAAATCCTTGACTTTGGGTTGGCCCGGGTTGTGGACGACGATCCCGGCTTGACCGCTACGGGCATGTTAGCGGGCACGCCTAACTTCATGTCGCCCGAGCAAACCAAAGGTCACGAACTGGATGGTCGCAGCGATTTGTTTTCACTCGGTTGCATGATGTATCGGATGGCAACGGGCAAACTGGCATTCGGAGCCACTTCGATCCTGGGCACTCTGCAAGCCATCCAGCACGAGCAACCGACTCCGCCCAAGCGCGTCAACGCCGAGATATCGGATGACCTATCTGACCTTACGATGAGTTTGCTTGAAAAGCAGCCCGCCAATCGCCCCGAATCGGCATCGCAGTTCATGACGATGTTGAAAGTTGATCGGGATCAATGGCCGGTAAACGTAAGTCGGTATGACATGTCCAATACAAGCACGCCGCGCGAGCAAGTGAATCTTTCGAGTGGCAACCGCGTTGGTGGAGGAACTGGCGGTAGGTATTCGCTCGCTGGCGCTTCGGGCTTGTATTGGAGAATTGCTGCGTTGATTGCAGCGGGGCTCATTGGTGGCGCCGCGTTTCTTTTTTCACCTCAGATTATTCGCATCGCTACGGACCAGGGCGAATTGGTGATCGAATCAGAAGACAATGATGTCGAGGTCCAAGTCCTTCAAAACGGAAAAGTCGTACGTGTTCTGGACACGAAAACGAAAAACTCCTTCAACATCGAATCTGGCGACTATCAAATCAAAGCGATCGGTGAGGGAAACTCGTTTGAGGTGAATCCAGATGCACTGACGATGAAACGCGGCAAACAGGCGGTAGTCACGGTGACGAAGCAGCTGAGTACCATCGACCCCACGACCGCTTCAGGCACTGGCGATCGCATGCAGGGTTTAGACGAAGCAGATCTGTTTGAAATTGAGAAAATGCGTCGCGCCGGCAAAATCAAAATTGATGACAGCGGACAACTCTCAGTGACATGCACGGAGGAGGAATTTCGACTTGTTAAAAGAGCTTTGGCACTGTTGCTGAAGAATGAAGACAGCCCAGCATTCAAAAAAGAAATGAGTGATGCCAGAAGGCTGAAGATCTTCGAGCGTGCGAAACAATTGCTAAGTCCCGACAGCAGCGAAGTCGTCCGTTCATTAGTGCTACGAAAAGCCCTGACCGCAAAAGAGAAAGCCACTTCAAAAGGACCAGTTTCCAACCAACCCATTTACAAAGGGCAACCCTTTGCTCACTGGATCAACGTCGCCAAGACGGAGCGCAATATGGAGATGCTCAGCGATGCATTGCAGGCGGCAGCGACTTTGACGGTGACGGCCGAGGAAAAGACGGAGCTGCTTGAAGTTGTTCGGACTTTGGCCCGAAAGTATGGGACCAAGCAGATGGTTGTATTTGAGGGGCGCGCCTCTTACGACAGAGCTATGAGCAAAGCGATATGGTTGTTCGATAGATCAGAAACGGCTCAGTTCGTGCTGGATGAGCTGGAACATGGGAATCGAAAAAGTATTGCGTTTTGCTCGTCGCTCAATCTTAATGGTGCGTCTCTTGAGCAGCTATCCAAACTGTTGAAACTGATCGTGGCAAGAGTTGAGAAGGAAGGTGGTGAGGGATATAGAGAAACGTATGGCGTGATTGAAGAAGTTATTAGGGCGCTGATCGGAAGCTACGGCTCTTCGACGAGCTTTGAGGGCGGTGGTGAGCGGGCTTACGTTGCTGGTGTCCATGAACAACGTGTGGCACTAGCGATTAGGAACGACCCAACTCTGGCACCGACTATTCGCCAGTTGTTCTTGAATGGCTCGGCTGCCACCAAACTTGAGCTTATTCGGTTAACGCGCGCCTTCTGGCCCAACGACAAAGAAGTTGAAATGGCAGTACAATCTACTATTTTGAATCCGTCGACCGATGCAAGAGTTCGTCATAAGATGTATTTGATGATCGTGGGCGGATCGCAACTCGTTCGTGTAAAAAAAGGTGGCATTATTCTCCGACGCCATGAATGCAAGCGCGAAACCTATTGGGATTATCTCACTTCGAGCCCGAAGCCAGTGGCTGTCCGGTTTCTGAAAACCTTGCTCGAAAATCAGTTGGGGCCTGAGAGTGTACGAGCCGCCGTGATGAATCCGCGCGACTACCATGCCGTAATGGAATTGGGTAGCCGAGCACCGCAAGAGCTAGAGAAGGCTGTTGCGAATCGGCCGGATATGATTTTCTGTATTCTGTCGTCGGCAGAAGCATTAATGAAAAAGTATCCCAACGACACGGATGAAGACGTGGTGCACGCCATACATGAACTGCTCCAACAGATCGTGGCAATTGAAGAAACGGATGACCCGGTGCTCCAACGCGAATTGGATGATTTCAAAGCACTGAAGGTCTTCGAAAAAGCGAAACAGTTGTTAGGCGAAAGCGCAGGCGACAGCGAAGCCCCCTAGACGACAACAAAGCAGGCGGGTTAATCACAAAGTGATGGCATGTATTAGCCCTGGACGCAAGTCCGGGGGACCATCAATCATTCGCTCCGTTAGTCCTGAAAGGACGACAGGAATCCAAGCCCCAAAAGCATGCCGTGCCTTCAGCACTTACGGTGATTTCATCGGATCAATCCATGGACTTGCGTCCATGGCTGTTACCTACCGTGCTTTCAGCACTTGGAAATCGCAACTTCAAAACCTTCGCGCTGGGGGTACCAAATCAATGGACCACCAAACGCGGGACGTGGAAGCTTTGCCAGAATCAACGGGAAGAGGTTGCTCAACGAAACGGAAGGCTTGCGCCTTTCCACTAACACTATGTGTTTGGCGGGGGCATATTTCCTTAATCCAAAATGGCTCTTCCATCAGCCCGTTTTGCTTTTCTGGCTGGCCCTGTTATAAACCGTGCGTGATTTTTTCACGGCTGAAACACATCGCCCGTTCGGTTTTATGATTTTTCCGCGCACTGTCCGTCGATTTCTGGTTGGCTATCTCATCCTGCACTTGCTTGCGGTCGGGATCTTCGTGTTCGTGCTCAGCCGCATCGCGCGTGATCAAATGATTATTGCCGCCAAATCGAAAATGGACGCGATGTCACTGCTGTTGGCCGAATACGTGGGTGATCTTGAGAACGGCATCGATACCCAGACCCTACCTGCCTATGTCGAACGCATCGGAGAGAAATCCGAGATGCGGGTCACGCTGATCAAGCCCGACGGAGCCGTCGTCGCCGACTCGAGCACCGGCCAACGCGACATCGGTTCTCACGCCACACGCACCGAAGTCCTAATGGCCAAAGCCGAAGGTGTTGGTTTTTCTGAACGCTACAGTGCAACGCTCGAAAAACCGATGATCTACTTCGCTCGGAGTATGGAGACGGGCGATGATGGTGTTACTGGTTACGTCCGCGTTGCCACGCCAGCGGTGGCGATCAATTCGTCCATCGCCTCTATCCAAAGGTACGTTTGGTTTTCTGCAATTTCTTTGGGGGGGCTGACAGCGCTGTTGATGTCATTGTTTTCCGCCAAATATATTCAGCCGCTGGAACTGTTCGCGGCCGCGGCGCGCCGGATCGGCGTTGGTGATTTTCAAGCCGCCATCAACCTGACTCGCCAAGCCGATGAATGGGGCGAACTTGGCGACGCGTTTGAAGGGATGAAGGAAGAACTGATCGTACGTGAAGAGCGGCTGATCGAAAACAATCGACATCTCGATTCGGTCCTCTCAAGCATGAAAGAAGGCGTGATCGCGATCCAGCCCGATGGCCAAGTCATGTTTGCCAACGGTGCCGCCTGTAAAATGCTGGAGCTAATGCGGCCGGAGATTGTCAGCAAACAGCTGTTCGAGATCGTGCGCATCCCCGAACTCATTTCTTCGGTCGAGCAAACGCAGGCCAGTCGCAAGTTTTGTAAAACGGAATTCAAAACGTTGGGCAAACCTCAAAAAACGCTCAGGGCGCGGATCTCCGTTTTGGCCGACGAAAAGCGTCCGGGTGTTGTCGTTGTTTTGAATGATGTTACCGAGCTTCGTCAGCTGGAGACGATGCGGCGAGATTTCGTTGCCAACGTTTCGCATGAACTCAAAACGCCGTTGGCTTCCATCAAAGCGTATTCCGAAACGTTGAGGATGGGAGCGATCAACGACCAAGAAAAGAATCTGGAGTTTGTCAAAGAAATCGAATTCCATGCGGAACTGTTGAACAAACAGATTCAAGAACTGCTGCTATTGGCCCGAGTCGAATCCGGTGAAAATGCATTTTCAATTTCCGATGTGGATCTAAATCAGGTTTGCCGTTTTATCGTTGAGCATTTCTCAAAGCTGGCGCAAGATCGAGGATTGAACCTGAGTCTCGATTTGATGGACCCTGCCCCGATCGCGCGAGCCGATCCGTCGGCGGTGAAAACGATGGTGGAGAACCTGTTCGTCAATGCGATCCATTACACGCTTGACGGAGGCACCGTTACGCTTTCGACCAGCACGATGTCCAACGCAGATCAAAACGAAGCGGTCATTGCAGTCTCAGATACCGGAATAGGAATTGCCCAAGAGCAACAAGGGCGCGTATTTGAAAGATTCTATCGTGTTGATCGATCACGATCGCGCGACATGGGTGGCACAGGGCTTGGATTGGCAATCGTGAAACATTTGGCGCAGTCTTTTGGCGGATCGGTGCACTTGGAAAGCCAGCTTGGCAAAGGCAGCAAGTTTGAAATTCGATTGCCGGCCGCTAAGGAATCGTCCTAAAGGAAGATCCGTATTCGGGAAGATCCGTATTCTGTTGCCCCAAAAAATCTCAACTGAGAATGCGCTGCGGGCAGTTGGTCTAATAAATGGTTTGAGATCAACGACGTGAGAGCAACGACGCGGGATGGGCACGCCTGCCCGTCCAAGGCAAACCCGTTCAAGGCACACTCAGGATTTCAGCCAGCCGCCCTATTGGGAAATTGGCAATCCAAGATCACCAAAAGCCTTCATTACCAAGCAAAACGCGGAGGTTTAGACGCCCTCAAATTTATTAACCCTATTTTTAAGGTTTGTTAACGCTATCTTAACAGGAGTTTTGTACCTTTTGCGACATAGAGTGCTGTCATCTACTGCGCTCTATAAATAGAACTTACAAACCACCTACCCCCATTCGGTTTTGGCACAAAAAATGAAACAGATTTTACCACTACTAGTTTTTGCGATCACCACTTGTTCTTTCGCAGTTCCGACCCAAGCTCAGAATGGCTTGAAGGATCTCGAGGGCACCATCAACATTGACGGGTCAAGCACGGTCGCGCCCATCACGATTGAGGCCGACGCTGGATTCCGGGGGATTGCTCCCAAGGTCAAAGTGCCCGTCGGCGTTTCGGGTACAGGTGGAGGTTTCAAACGATTCACCAAAGGCGAAACAGACATCTCCGATGCCTCGCGCCCCATCAAGTACAAAGAATTTGAAAGCTGCAAAGCCAACGGCGTTTCCTTCATCGAGCTTCCCGTTGCGTATGACGGTTTGACGATTGCCGTTGGCAAGTCGAACGATTTTGTTGAGCAACTAACGGTTGATCAGCTGAAGAGAATATTCCTCTCGGATTCAAAAGACGGAAGCTTCAAAAACGCGAAGACTTGGAAGGACATCAACGACGCTTGGCCGGCGACTGAAATCAAAATCTTCTCTCCCGGTACTGACTCGGGAACGTTTGACTACTTCAAAGAAGTCATCGTTGGCAAATCAGAATCTTCGATGCGTGACGACATGTCCGTCAGCGAAGACGACAATGTTCTTGTGCAGGGAATTGCGAAGACCGAGGGGGCCGTTGGTTTCTTTGGCGCGTCGTACTTCTTCGCCAACCAAGACAAACTCAAAAGCGTCAAAATCGTCAATCCTGACTCAGGCAAAGCCGTCGAAGTTTCAGCCTCGACGATCGAATCTGGCGAATACGCTCCGTTCTCTCGTCCGCTGTTCATCTACGTAAACAGCAAAGCGGCTCGCCGACCAGAAGTTAAAGTCTTCGTAAATTACTATCTGGACAATGCGCCCGAACTTGCCGCTAAAGTAAAGTACGTTGGCCTGCCAAAAGAAATGGGTGATGCCGTCAAAGCACACTTCAAAAGACGCAAAACAGGCACACATTTCTGGGAGATCAAAGACGGCCAGCCAGCCAAAAGAGAGGGTTCTTTGGCCGAGCTTTACACCGTTGAGAATTTGCTCAACTAGTTGCCTGTTTGATCCAAATACTCCATTGTGCTCTTTGAGACGTAGCATACCATAGAGCCAGATTTGTGTTCTGGATCCTACTTTCCTAGCAAGGTCAATTGATGGCAACTGCCGACAACACTGCGAATCAAAAACCGGTCTGTCTCCAGCGTCGCGCATTTCGCTCGCTGGCGACGACTCGTTTTCGTGAGTGGTTCATTTTGGCGGCGTTGGCGAGTTGTACCGCGTTTACAGTATTGATCACGGTGACGATCGTCTGTTTGCTGGTGGGGCAAACGATTCAGTTTTTCAGTATGCCTGAAACGAGCATCACCGATTTTCTGTTCGGGCTCAAATGGAGTCCGACACTCGGCAACGAAAAACTCTTTGGCATCTGGCCGCTGATCTGCGGCACGATGTTGGTAACGGTGATCGCGATGTTGGTCGCGTTGCCCTTGGGACTGGTCACCGCGATTTATCTTAGCGAGTATGCTCCGCCGCAACTGCGGAATGTGCTCAAGCCGATTTTGGAATTGCTGGCAGGGATCCCCACTGTGGTGTACGGATTCTTCGCACTGGTGGTGATTACACCGGCACTGCAAGCGGTCGGCGTCCAAGTCGATTTCTACAATGCGATCAGCGCTGGGATCGCGGTAGGAATTTTATGTCTGCCCACCGTGGCGTCGCTGTCCGAGGACGCACTGCGAGCTGTCCCGCGCCGGCTTCGGGAAGCCGCCTACGGACTTGGGGGCACCAAATTTGATGTGTCTTTAAAAGTCGTTGTGCCAGCGGCACTATCGGGAATCATTTCGGCGTTTCTATTGGCCGCCGCCCGGGCAATCGGCGAAACCATGATC
>CAKZVF010000078.1 GCA_937921995.1 uncultured Pirellulaceae bacterium | reverse complement strand
GTGGCCGTCACCTACGACGGATCCAGCAAGGCGTCGGGGCTGAAGATCTTTGTCAACGCTCAGGACGCGACCGCCCACGTCGTCCATGATTCATTGACTCGCCAAATCAATCAATGGATCAACGGACACAACGATTTCGCGATCGGTGCGCGGTTTCGCGACCGCGGGTTCAAGGACGGCGTGGTGGATGAGTTGCGCGGCTACGACCGGCAGTTGTCGACGTTGGAGGTTCAACAATTGGCCGATGGGAAGTCACTGCGACAAGCGTTAGCGGCGGATGTTCAGCAGCTGAGTCCCGATGCTGTTGCGTTATTGCGAGAACACTACTTCTTGGCTGTCGACGCGTCGATGAAAGCGCATCGCACCGAACTTAGATCGGCGCGGGCGAATTGGAACAAGGTCATGGATGAGACACCGGCGGTTTCGATTATGCGTGAGCAACCGGAGCCTCGCAAAGCGTTTTTGCTCAAACGCGGAAGCTACGAAGACCATGGCGAAGAAGTGTTCCCGGACACGCCCGAGTTTTTACCTCCCTTTCCCGCCGATCAACCACGCACGCGGTTGGGGTTGGCAAAATGGTTGTTGGCACCAGAACACCCGTTGACGGCGCGGGTCGTGGTGAACCGGTATTGGCAACTGTTGTTTGGGCAGGGAATCGTGCGGACGCCCGAAGATTTTGGTTTGCAGGGGCAGGCTCCGACTCACGCCGAATTATTGGATTGGTTGGCCCTAGATTTTCGCAAAAATGGGTGGGACGTGCGGAGGCTGATAAAACAGATCGCGCTATCGTCGACCTATCGACAGAGTTCGGTGGTGGCGGCTGAGGTGCGCGAAAAAGATCCTGAGAATAAGCACTACGCGCGGGGCCCCAGCCAGCGACTGTCCGCGGAGATGGTGCGCGATAATGTGCTGGCGATCAGTGGATTGTTGGTCAATAAAGTCGGCGGTCCACCGGTCAAGCCTTATGATCTGGCGTTGGCTTACACGCCGCTGGAAGTAGACACCGGCAGCGCTTTGTATCGCCGTAGTTTGTATACGTTTTGGAAACGAACGTCACCTGCGCCTGTGATGATCACGATGAATGCGAACAAGCGCGAAGTCTGTCGGATGCGGCGTGAGATAACGGCGTCGCCTTTGCAGGCCCTGGTGTTGCTCAATGGCCCGCAGTTCGTTGAAGCCGCCAAAGTTCTTGCGGCGAAACTAATTAAGAAGCACCAGCAGGATGAAGCTGCGATTGCTAATGAAGCGTTTCGATTGCTGACCAGTCGATCACCGACCGATGCTGAACTGGAAGTTTTGCAATTGCTGCATGGCGAGCAGTTGGAGCACTTTACCGATCATGGTGATGCGGCGAAGGAATTGTTGGCCGTTGGAGAGACCCCGGCCAATGAAACGCTGAAGGCTGATGAATTGGCCGCGGTGACGGTGTTGGTGAATACGATCATGAACTTGGATGAAGCCGTTCGGAATAAGTAGCGGAAGATTTGGAATTTGGAATTTGGAATTTTTAAATCAAAAATCAAAAATCAAAAATCAAAAATTAGAAATTAGAAATTAGAAATTAGAAATTAGAAATTAGAAATTAGAAATTAGAAATTAGAAATTAGAAATTAGAAATTAGAAATTAGAAATCGGAAATCGGAAATCGGAAATCAGAAATCCTATGAACCACAAATATTGCAACGGTCGTAACGCATCGGCCTTGACCAGTCGCAGGAAGTTTCTGGCAGGCTTCGGGCAAGGGTTGGGAAGTATCGCGCTGGCGACGCTGTTGAATCCGGCGGCTGGGGCGGAGGGTCGCGTTTCCAAGGCCGTCCCGGGCGTGTTGGATAAATTGCATTTCGCCCCCAAAGCCAAACGCATCATTTATCTGTTTCAGTCGGGCGCTCCTTCCCAGATGGATCTTTACGATTATAAACCGCGTCTCAACAAGGATCACGGCAAGGAACTGCCCGATTCGGTCCGCGGCGATCAACGACTGACGGGGATGAGCGGTTTTCAATCGAGCCTTCCGTTGGTGGGGTCTCCGTTTAAATTCGCTCAACACGGCCAAAGTGGGACTTGGCTCAGCGAACTGCTGCCGCACACGGCAAAGATTGCCGATGATATTTGCGTCGTCAAGTCTTGTTATACCGAGGCGATCAATCATGGGCCCGGCGTGATCATGATGCAGACGGGTTCCCAATTCCCGGGGCGCCCCAGCATGGGGGCTTGGATGCATTATGGTCTGGGGTCTGAGAACGAGGACCTGCCTGCGTTTGTGGTGATGGTTTCGACCAAACGCGGTGGCCAACCTTTGCGGTCGAGTCTCTGGGGCAGCGGGTTTTTGCCCGGCAAGTACGACGGCGTCGAACTCAGAGCCGATAAAGATGCCGTGTTGTATCTCAACAGCCCACAAGGCATCGACAGGTCCAGCCGCCGCAAAGCGCTCGATCGTCTGCAAGAACTGCACCACATGGAACTTGCTGCGACCAGCGACCCGGCGCTTGAAACACGCATCGCTCAATACGAAATGGCTTACCGGATGCAGATGTCGATTCCTGAAGTGACCGATGTTTCGGATGAACCGGAATCGACGTACGAACTTTATGGCGAGGACGCTCGCACGCCGGGCACTTTTGCCGCGAATTGTCTTCGTGCCAGGCGGTTGGCGGAGAAAGGCGTTCGATTTATCCAGCTGTATCAGCCGGGGTGGGATCACCACTCGGGGCTGACCGGGCAGATGAAAAGTTCAGCCAAAGACGCCGATCAAGCGTCGGCCGGATTGGTGATGGATCTCAAGCAGCGCGGCATGCTCGATGACACGTTGGTGATTTGGGGAGGCGAGTTCGGTCGGACGAGTTACTGCCAAGGGAAGTTGGATCCGGTTTCTTTTGGACGCGATCATCATCCGCGATGCTTTACCACTTGGATGGCCGGTGGCGGTGTGAAGGCAGGCCACACGCACGGCGAAACCGACGAATACAGCTACAACGTAATCAACGACAGCGGCGTGCACGTTCACGATCTACACGCAACGATCCTGCATCAGATGGGCGTCGATCATGAACGGTTGACGTTCAAGTACCAAGGCCGCCACTTCCGGTTGACCGATGTGCACGGGCATGTGGTGAAGGATATCCTGGCGTAAGTAAACGGCAGAAGTGAATGGGGTAACGGAGCCTATGCGTTATTGGCAGGTCCTTTTCTGTTTAACGACGAGCCGGCAGGCGACCTCGTTCGGCCCCGTCAAACACGGTCGCCTTCCGGCTTGTCGTTAAACGGTGGGATGCCTATCGCGAATCAAACCTTGGGATTTTGATCGTGATTCCTGGCGGTACCGTCGCGGGATTGCTTAGCAGATCACGATTGGCCAAATACAGATCGAAATAATAATCGGCCGTACCGTAAAACTCCTCCGAGATCGTCTGCAATGTGTCCTGAGGCTGAGTTTCGTATTCGCGGAAGCTGCCGTAGGTGACCTCTGCCGCTTCGACGATTTCAGATGATGGGGCTTCAGATGAGTTGGCGGGGGCCGAATTCGTCTGGGCCGCGAATTGTCGTTGGTCTGGAGGAGAAACAAATTCAGGTTGGGAACCGGCGTTAGGATTGTATCGAGGACGAAGCTGATTCTGCATCACGGTGGGGTGCCGTTGATGAGCGTTGTAGGCGAGCCGATCGTTATCGGGAGCTACGTACGGAGACACCGCGACGCGGTCATCGTTGAGTGATCTGACCACTGCTGATGATTTATTGGTGGCCTGCGGTTGGGGCTGGGCTTGTGCCGCAATGGGTTGCTCAACCCACGGCCGATCGACCTCTACAATTCTGGGCTTTGACCTGGGCTGAGTTTGATTTTGGGAAAGACGGCCAGCGCGATCGTTGCCGAAAACATCCCAGCGCTGCTGTTTTTGCGCCCAAGTTTCAGGTTTGAGGCGACGCTGCTGAGATGCGTCCGGCGTCTGATGATTGGCCAATCGAGACGGTTGGGAAGGACGACGTCTGGCCTCGGTTTGTTGGCGGTCCCAGAACTCCTGGGTCCGACGATTGACGGTTTCGGCAATTTCGGGAATGGGCTGAGTCATTTGATCGCGATAAGTCTCCAACCGGCGTTCGGCAGCGGCGACTTGTTCCCGCACCGCTTCCCAGTTTGGCGTCGGAATGGGATCGGGCTTTTGCGTTTGAACGTCCGAAAATTTCGGAACCGGAATCAACTCGATATTGGTCGCCGGATTCAATGGCGCAACTTTCATCGGCGTGCTGCTGGCGATGTCGGCGTCGTCGTTGAAGCTCAGCCCGCGATTGACTTCTTCGGCCAAGGACGAAAAGTCGGGCACGATCGCGACTTTGGTTAATCGTGGTGGCTGGTCGGCAGATTCAAAGCTGCCGACGAAACGTTTGGTGGGCTGAAAATCCTTGGGCGGGTCAGTCGTTAAGGAGGGATTCAAGGGTGGGTTTAATAGGGAATTGTCGAAGACCAAGTCTTCGGTGGGTGTAGTGGGAGCAATGGGAGAGTAGGCGGGAGAAAGGCGATCGGCATGTTCGTCATCGAAACTGCTGTTGTGACCTCTCGTACCGGGTGTGGGGATCGCCAGTTTTGCATCGGCGCGTAGATCGGCGACGGTGATTGGTTTTTCTTTGCCGGGAGATTTAAAGAACGAATCCAAGAACCCTTTCGTCTTTTGAACGACGGAGGGGCCGGCGGCAGTTCGATTGGGATCGATGGTGCCCTCAGGGAGAAGCTGTGTCGTTTGGTTTTGCCCGGCAGGTCGGTCTTGGAGAACTGAACCAAACCAAAACGCCGCAATCAGGCAACCAATGCCCATCGTAATCTGTTGAAATGAACCCATCGAAACTCCACTAAATGAACCAGTCAGTGACCTCAAGTCACAGCCGCTTTCCTAAACCGATCTTCGCAAAATCGACGGTTAGCAAAGCACGCCAATCCATGGCAGACTTCATCGAACTTGTAATTATTGCACGGTGCCGGGAGGTGGTACGAAATTTCGTGGTTGCTGGATCACACCTTTATTGAAAAATCTCGGCATATACAGCTTGGGTAAACCTTGATGCCAAATTGCGGTCTCTAGGAGCCAATTAGTCTGACAACTTTGAGAAAAAAACGGCTTGAAAACAATTATTATTGGATTGCCAGAGTGCCGTTTGTCTAGCTATACTGAAGCTCACAGGGATTTGTTAGCCGCTTGCAGCCTTTATCTGCTAAAGAGCCTTCCAAAACGCATGCTCAAATGCGTAGAGTCCAGAAAACTAATGCTGCCTTCAACGATTGATTGATCGCGACGACTTGGTATCCGCTCTGGCCAACATCTCCTTGATTGACGCAAATTCAACGATGAATTTGTAGACGTTATTATTGGAGCAAGTGAGATGTCGGTAACCCCTTCAGATTTTGAACAACAAACCAGCAAAGTTCGTCGTCCCAGCGTCGACCCCAACAGCGGCGTTTCGACGACCTCGGTCCACGCCGGGGAGGCTCGTCAAAAACCGTCGCACGCGATCACCGATTCGGTTGTACTGGCGTCGACGTTTACGTTCAAAAACACTCAGGCCATCATCGACTTCATTGAGAACGAAGAAGAGCGCGGCGAGTATGGTCGCTATGGGGTGCCGGGCGAACGCGTGGTGGAACGGAAGCTGGCGGCGTTAGAAGGCGCCGAAGATGCGATTCTCTACTCCAGCGGCATGGCGGCGTTTGTTGGCGTGCTGAATTCTGTGCTTTCCCAAGGCGATGAAATCATCTTCTTTGACGAATGTTATCACCGCAGTCGCGAGTACTGCCGGAAGCACTTGTCGCGGTTTGGTGTCAAAACGATTGACGTTAAAACCGGAGACTACGACGCGATGGAAGCCGCCATCACGCCTAACACGCGATTGTTGGTCAGCGAATCGCCGACCAACCCGCACCTTAGCATCGTGGACCTTGATCTTTTTGCCGAAATTGGCAAGAAGCACAACGTGTTGACGATCATCGACGCGACGTTGGCCACGCCGTTCAACATTCAACCGATCGCTCACGGCGTTGATCTGGTCATGCACTCGGCCACCAAGTACCTAGGCGGTCACAACGATCTGTTGGCGGGCGTTGTGCTTGGGAAAAAGGAAGTGCTTGACCCGATGCGGAACCTGCGTGGCATCATGGGGGCGGTCAATTCGCCTCATAATTGCTATCTCTTGCAACGTGGTTTGAAGACCTTTGGCCTTCGCATGAAGCAGCATAACGAAAACGGCCTACGCGTGGCAGAATTTTTAGAAAGCCATTCGCGCGTCGAAAAGGTTTATTATCCTGGGTTGGAGTCGCATGCTTATCACGGTGTGGCCAAAGAAACGATGCGCGGATACGGCGGTTTGGTAACGTTTTTGGTCAAAGACGCTGACTGGCAAGAGACCGCACGCATCGTCGATGCGGCGAAGGTGGCGCGGATTGCTCCGTCGTTGGGAGGAGTGGAAACACTGATCGAGCAACCGCTGGTGATGAGCTATTTCCAGTGCACGCCCGAGGAACGCGCCGAGTTTGGCATCGATGATAATATGATTCGATTGGCTTGCGGAATCGAAGACGCCGATGATTTGATCGCTGATCTGCAGCAATGTTTGGAAGTGGAATAGGCAGCCGGTCGCAAGTGACGATCGTTTGAAACGTTGCTTAAAAAGTAGCGGTGAGCACTACTGGCGTCGAATGTCCAGACTTTCGAGCCCGGCGGTGCGAGTAGGCGGACGTATCGGAGAGGGCTGTCGTTGCTCAATCGTTTGCTTGTTTTCGATACGCATGGCCGTTGTTTGAATTGGTGCTTCAAAGGCCAACGTTTCTTCCGCGGCTTGGGTTTGCGGTGAGATAGCGCCGGTGGAGACAAACGGTGATTCATTTGAGCATTGGCCATCGCAGCAGCCGCCACATTTTTGCTGCTGACAACCGATGCAAGGATCGGCCTCGGCGCATTGGACGCAATTCCCATCGGCGATACGTTGTTTGATTTCGGCCGTCGTTTGACTCAGCCGCTGCCACCAGCCTTTGCGAGTGGGGAGATCGTCTGCGGTTTGGTTCTTCCAACAAATATACGGCGAGTTCCGTTTGCACTCTTCGTCGTCGCAGTTGTAGCCAAATCCAAAATGCTTGGTTTGAAGATTGAAAAGCTTGCCGCGCGTCCATGGATCGCCGGGCGCGTACTGCAGTGAGGGGGCGGCGTTGATGGTGTGAGATACCTGGCCGTGGGCTTGCTGCGGGCAGTTCACCGAACAAACAGCGAAACTGATGCAAGAAATGAGATAGATAGGAATCAGTCGCATGATGTATATTCTGTTGGGCCGGTGGATATATAAGCTGTTTCGACCTAACAAATTCGGTGTTTTCAGTAATTTTGCTACAGGCCACAGGGAGTGCCCTGCCGCTACATTTTGACATAGTTAAACTGGTGACCGATTCAAAGGCACTGCGGTTAATACTGGGTGAGCCGCAGGGCGCTAGCCGCGGGTGGCCGAGCGGAAGAAAGAATCACTGGGAAAACGTCAATCACAGAACCAGCGGCTAGCGCCCTGCCGCTAACTAAATTTCATCATCTATCAAAAGATAAAAATGGATCCAATGCGCATCGGTGCTGTTTCCTATCTCAACACCAAACCGCTGGTGTATGGGCTGGAGTCGTGCGCTGATGAAATCGAGCTGGTTTTCGATTTGCCCAGTCGCCTGGCCGATCGGCTGGCTGCGGGCGATTTAGACGTCGCCTTGATTCCATCTTTCGAGGCGGTTTTGGATCCAAGCTACACCGTCGTGTCGGACGCTTGCATCGGTTGCCGGGGTCCTGTCTGGAGCGTGAAGCTGCTCAGCCGCGTCGCTCCGGAAAAAATCAAAACATTGGCGCTCGATGAAGGCAGTCGGACCAGCCGCGTCTTGTCACGAATCTTCTTGCAAAAACAATTTGGCGTTTCGCCCGCGCTCAGTCCGCTGCTGATGACCGACCACTGGCAAGAGACCCAAACCGATGCGGTGCTGATCATTGGCGATCGCGCGATGGCTCCAGACCCACCACAGTTCCCTTACGTCTGGGATCTTGGGCAGGCGTGGCATGATTGGACGGGGCTGCCGTTTGTTTTCGCCGTTTGGGCCGCGCGGACACAGGAGCAACTGGACCGCTTGGACGGAGTGCTGTCTCAAGCCCGCGACCAAGGCATCGCAAACGTCGCCAACATCGCCGAATCCAATTCCGGCGGCTACGGGTTAACCGAAGCTCAGTGCCGACAGTACCTTCAACATAACTTACATTTCCATTTGGGCGACGCCGAGAAACAGGGCCTTGAGCTCTACTTTCGATACGCGGCGGAACTCAAACTTATTGAACCCAACCTTCAACTTCAATTCCATGATTGCCAAACTACTGGATAAAGCCGTCGCCGGCGAACGATTGACTTTTGACGAAGCGCTCAAGCTGACCGAAACGGATAACTTGACGGCGCTCGGTGCTGCCGCCAACGCCGTCACCAATCGAATGCACCCTGAGCGGTATCGTACTTACAACATTGATCGCAATATTAACTACACCAACGTGTGTACGGCGGTATGTGATTTCTGTGCGTTTTATCGCGGCCCCAAAAGCGATGAAGGCTACGTACTCGATCGCGCCGAACTGTTGGAGAAGATCGGGGAGACCGTGAAGCTTGGTGGCGAACAAATTCTGCTCCAGGGCGGACTCCATCCGAAGTTCAAGCTGGACTGGTACGAGCAAATGCTGCGTGAGATCAAGGAAAAATATCCGATGGTCAACGTGCATGGATTCAGCCCGCCGGAGATCCATCACTTCACCAAAGTCAACAATCTGTCCTTGGAGGAAGTGTTGACGCGACTTAAAGCGGCCGGACTAGGAAGCTTGCCCGGTGGTGGCGCAGAGATTCTGGTCGATCGCGTTCGTAACGAAATCACGCGCGGCAAAGTGATGACTGACGATTGGTTGAACGTGATGCGCGTCTGGCACAAACTGGGCGGACGCAGTAGCGCGACGATGATGTTCGGCCATGTCGAAACGGCGGCCGAGCGCATCGAACACCTGCAGCGTCTGCGCGACCTGCAGGATGAAACGGGCGGGTTCACGGCGTTCATCTGTTGGACCTTCCAACCGGATAATACGGAGATGTCCGACATCACGCCGCTGGGTTCGTTCGAGTATCTCAAGATGCAGGCGATCGCACGGTTGTTTTTGGACAACATCGACAACATTCAATCCAGTTGGGTGACGCAGGGTTTGAAGGTCGGTCAATTGGCCTTGGTCTACGGCGCGAACGACATGGGCAGTTTGATGATCGAAGAGAACGTCGTCGCAGAAGCGGGGACCGTTCACTATCTGACGCTGGATCAGATCCGCGATTCAATTTCGGATCTTGGATTTGAGCCTCGACAACGCAACGTCCACTATCAGTTGCTGGATGAGGACCACTGTAATAAAGCGGTGGTCGCCAACCGCGAATGGGTCCAGAAGCAAAAGGCCCGCGATGCCGCCGGCGGAATTTATCAGCTGGCTTAGAAAGAAAGTCGTCCAGTAGAATTTGAAACCTTTGTCCTGATTTCAAAAATTAAAGATAGAAACAATGGAGTGGGCTGACTACCGGAGTGGCCAAGCTACGGTGTTATCCACAAAATGTCCAACGGCCTTTGTGATAAGAAACCAATCCTAACCAAACAGAACAGTCCAAAGCTCTTCCTTAGCTCGTAAAACTTCATCTTTAAGAAACACAAGCTGTTCATTATTCCACAGTTCAAAATTTGCGTCACAGCACTCTTGGGCGAGCTTTTCGCCAAGGGACTCAAAATGCAAACCTGCAGAAGCTTTGAGTTTTTCAGGATTATTAAGCGTTCCAAGAAGAAAAACTCTTTCCCTTACGCCATTGGGGATTTCTTGAAGTTTTTGTTCATACCGATCTTTTCGCCCATCGAAATCTAGTACGCCAATGACTTTAAGCTGTTTGTACTTTTGCAGAATCGGCACATAAACTTCAATAATCTGACTTAATACTTTTTCGCGACCTTGAGCCGGTGGCATAACCTGAAAGGCATTCTGTACACGAAAGTCTTCAAGAAAACCATTTGCAATCTGGCGATCTGCATCATCCTCTGGAATGACATAAAGCCCCGGTTTGTGCTTGTTAAGCCCCATCGTTCAGGTCGCCTCGAATCAATGAATCGATCAGGTCACCTTGATATGTCAAGTCGCTTAACCAACGCGCTGTCGTTGGTTCCAAGTGCGACTTACGGTCAAGACAAAGGGTAGTTTCATCAGAGAACTTTCTAATCGCCTCTGGATTGTGAGAAGTTAAGAATAGTTGGCCTGCCTGTTTGAACGACTTTCGTAGCGCCACGATCATATTGCCAACCTCAGCAAGTGAGACGAAGTTGTCAGGCTCGTCCCACATGCAAAATGTAGGCCCGTAGTTACGATTTGCTCCTAGTAAGACAGCGCAAACGAAAAAGATTTTTTCGCCATCTGATAGTCTCTCAAGACTTAAAGGTAGGATTTCGTCGCCACGTTGAAATCGAACAATGATTTTTTTAACCGACTCACCCATGGGCTTGTTCTGGAAATCGAGGAAGTCGGGCAAGGTTTGCTTCAAGAAGTCTTCGATGACGGTATATGAAGCCGGGTATTCACTTAAGACTCCGCTAAACCAGTCAGCAAAATTCGCGACATCTTTGTCGGGATAAAGAGAGTCCTCTTGCGATTCACTGGTTATTCGAGATGGAATCGGAGCAATCAAAACCATTCTCGAGACCCATGACCTAAATACTTCGATGGGATTTTGCAGACCGCGGACTTGCACAATCGGTAATGCAACTGTGTGCCAATCAACAAGAAAGCTTGTCGTTCCCCCGAGATCTACTTGCGCCTCTTTTCGTGAGTAGATTGTTTCACTGTCGACGACTAGACTCTCCGCTTGAACCCTTGGTTCTTTGAATCCCTCCGGCAACTCAATAGCAATTGAGTAATCGTAGATTTTACCTTCTAGTTTTACCGATAGCTCAAGCCGCACTGGCCTTTCGGTTCGATGAAAAGCAAAGTCTTCCAATTTCAGAAATTGGCGAATTCGGTTTTCACCCTTCGCTATTTTTTGCAGCATTCTCAGAGCACTGACAAGCGATGATTTGCCAGTGCCGTTCTTTCCAAGAATCAAAACTGAAGATTGCTCTTTGAATGGCAGGTCAAGGTTTTCGAAACAACGAAAATTGTGAGCGTATATGCGACGAATCATTTGCAACGGCCAGTGCTTGTGTAAAGTTTTCTCAAACGACTATCGTTTTTCATCACGGCAAAGTCTACATCCCAACATGGTATTGCGGTGTTGCCTTACAAATCCCTAAAACTTTGTTCATCCAGAGATCAGCAAAAATGTCGCTGATCGGTTCGAGATTTGATAGAGCAATAACGGAATCTAAGTAGGTTCTCTAAATATACTTATACTTCGGAAAATCAAAAAATTGCACCTCCCGATCAGGAGGTGCTCCCCGCATTTTAAACGATGAAACAGGTGTTGCTTCTACTCGTCCCCGGCGCGGCACCACGAGACCATGCAGGAATCGAAAGCGCAAATTTCGCTGTCGCTGAAGTACAGCCCGATCTCGCGGGCGGCAGCTTCTGGGCCGTCTGAGGCGTGGACCAGATTCATTTGTCGGCTGCTGCTGAAGTCGCCTCGGATGGTACCCGGGGCCGCGCTGAGCCCATTGGTCGCACCCAGCATGTCGCGAATCACGCGGATCACGTCCAGCCCCTGAGCCACGATCGCGACGACC
>CAKZVF010000077.1 GCA_937921995.1 uncultured Pirellulaceae bacterium | reverse complement strand
ACTTTTTTTAGGTTTACATCTAATGAAAACTATTGTCCGTAGCATCACGTTTTTGGTTGTGGCCACACTGTGCCCCTTGGTGCAGGGGCGGTAGAAAAGATTTGGTGTTTTAAGCTTGTTAGGGTACGATACTAAGACGTTTTTCGATGGCTTAACTTTTTTTAGGTTTACATCTAATGAAAACTATTGTCCGTAGCATCACGTTTTTGGTTGTGGCCACACTGTGCCCCTTGGTGCAGGGGCAGGTTTACAGCTCCACAGATTTCTTCGAGCGACCAGAGAGCGGAAATCATGTTGCTAGCACAAAGTCGTGTTACAAACAGCTTGGTTTTGCCTACATATCCAATGATCTCAATGCCTACATCTACAATGATGCCTTTAGAAGTTCGTCAGGTAACGTTTTTAATGTTGAAGACCTTGATTCTTCCGACAGAGATTCATGGCCGTTTAACAGGGTAACTTCGTACGCATTTGCCTCGATCGATGGTTCTTCGGCTGTCGGATTCGGAAGTGGCGACGACTTCATCTTTTTAGGTTCTACTAACTTTGGCGTAGAGAGCGACATCTTTGTTGCGTCAGGCAATTCGGTTAATAGCTTAAATGCCCTTAGTTATTCTCAATACTCTTTTATAGATGGGTTTAAGGTTAATAGGCCGGGGACTTCCAATGCCGGAATGATTGTCTCACCTGGCGGTGGAAGAATTAATCATATTCCTGTAAATGGCTTTGGCCAAAGCAAGATTTTGCTCGACTCAGCGAGCTCGCGTTATGCTTGGCAGGTTGTAACTGAAAGGTTTGACTTCTACGCATGGGAGGCTGAGTCTAATACTGCAAATGGCAATATCATTGCGTGCACGCCTAGAAACCAGTTTATACCACGAAGGATTTTATTGCCATCTCTAGGTAGTGAAGCACTTGGTGGTTCGATGTCAGTTGATAGTCGCGGTAATATTTATGGAATAAGATATTCTGACAAACCCGGTTCAAGTACGCCAGTTTTAAACATAGAGGTCCGTGCGTTCATGGTTGGAAGCAATGGAACATATTCCACTCTTGATGCCTTCAATCACATGGCAGACAGTAATGATTTCCGTTCAGGGTCAGCCCTTGCGACTATGATTGTTTCCGATAATGGTCGCACCTTAATTTACAACAAAGACGGTGAGGTATTTATCAGGAGAGGAATGCAGACCGACTTCACCAAGTTGGAGGAATATGTAAACGAAAAGAGGGTAGCAGGATTCTCAAGGGACAATAACAGCTGGGAATTCCAACGAGTGACTGCAGTTAGCGAGAATGGATTTGTGATTGCGGGTATGGGGGTGAACCCTGAAGGAAACCAAGACGCTTTCGTGATCGATATGACACCGCGAGTCAACTTGGTATGGGAGGTGGGGGCTCCTGTATATTTTAAACCAAGGCGATTTCTAGGATTCGTTTCAGGATATGGGGATCCGGATTTTTCTCGTCCAAGTGATCCAGCTACGCGGGGACCACTCTCAGAGGATGATTTCAATACATACAAGATAGAAGTTGCGGAAGAACTGCGACGTAAACTCAACGCTCAGCTTTTGCATGACATTGAAATTACTGTTGGTCCACCCCGGAATTCAGCAGAGAACGTATATTTTACAGATGGTCCTAGGTTTCCAACGCCGAGTTTAATTAGGCACGGACGAGCAACAACAGACCGATTCAACATAAAAACTGAAGGAAGTGCGGTTATCCACTGTATCGCAAAAGATGAGTTTGAAGTATTTCCTACGACTCACGTCTCCGTTGAAGCAATTCGCGACGCAAACACTGTGATACATGAGGTGGGACATTTGCTGGGACTTGCTCATATTTCAGAAGAGTCAAGCGATAATTCTTTCATGAGTTATGCCCTTACCAGGACATCATTTTTTAATCAGATCGCAGTAACTGTCGACGAAGGAAAGGGGCTAGGGCACAATCCTTTGTATCACTTGTTTCGTCATGTGCTTTTGTATCCGGAAGATGAACTTCAGGCTCTTGCTGATTCCAACGAAATGATTTTTGGAAATAATTTTATTGCCGGTGATTGGGACAAGACAACGGTGGAACTTGCCGAGACAGGCAATGGGGATGGCTTTAACGTTAGCTTTGCCTTTAATGTTTTGGATCAATTCGAAGATACTGTTTTAAGCGAGTTTGCGGTATCGAAGATTAATCAAGGGTCGGAAGTTTCAGACTTGGAAACGTTGTCTGGCATGACTTTGAACCAAATAGTAGGTGAAATAGAAGGCCAAACATTTCATTTTCCACGGGGCGAGGGTGCAATGTTGTTGGGAAGAAGTGAAGGTTTTGAGCTTGAAGACTCAAACAATATTAGAATAAATCTTGACAACGAATCGATGCACAGGGGGCTAGTTGCTGTTCGTTTAACGCCGGGCTTGCACGAAGGCGATTTGGTTATGGAAAGCCTCGACGGGCAACGAATCGAACTTGGGCGAGTTCAAATTAGTGTTTCTTCGGTCAATAATCCGGTATTGTTAGGAGATGTCAACCTAGATAGCGACGTTAACTTTCTAGATATATTTCCCTTCATTGGAGTTCTTTCTTCTGGCGGGTTTCAAGACGAAGCCGACGTCAATCAGAATGGTGAAGTCAACTTTCTTGACATTAACCCCTTCATCACTGTTTTGAGCTCGCAGTAGCTCGCTTACCTCTGGTTCGATCTTAGCTCATCGTTCCAATCAGTTTCAGACGCAGCCGGAAAATGCGTTCTGCACAAAATGATTTCACTGAGAATTTGAAGAAGTTTTTCCGACATAGCCCGACCGGCTTTGTCGTTATCTAACGCCAAAATAACTTCGGAGTTTGGAGCTGCCATCTTTACGGCGGCTCGTTTGAGCAACTCAGGTTGCTCTGGGTTTAGCTGGACTGCTGTACTCACAAAACGAGCACCTTCAAACCCGAACAGGGCAGCGTAGCTACCAGCGTGCTCACGATAAATTTTTCACTTACGTCGATTCTGAATTAAATCTGCGTGATGTGACGCCAGAGCAGTGCCACGACTTCTATAACGTGCACCTCTTAAAAGAAGGGATCGCAGACAGCTACCGGGCGAAAACAGCAAAGATCATCCGTGAGTTTTTTGACAAGGCCGTCAAGTTTGAACTGATTGATAAGAATCCCTTCGCTGGATTAGAGATCACGTCTGAAGTTAACATGGATCGTCACGTTTTCATCGACCGGCAAACGATCAAGCTTATGATCGATACTGCTGCTGATGTCCGTTGGCGTTGTTTGGTGGGGTTCGCCGGACTATGCGGTCTTAGGACTCGTTCTGAAATTGCTGCGATTTGCTGGGAGCACATCCATTGGGACACCAACACGTTTACTGTTCCCAGTGTCAAAACCAAGGAGCGTTTGGTTCCGATTTTCGGAGACTTTCGTGAATACTTGGAAGCGTATCATCGACAAGTTGTTGGACCAGATATGCTCAAGGTTGCCAGCGGTCCGATTTTTCCCGACTGCCCAAAACAGGCGCCACTGACGCGTAGACTCAACAGAACGGCTTTAAAGGCTCAACTAAATCCATGGCCTAAGCCTTGGATGAATCTTCGGTCGTCTTGTGAGACGTCGCTGGTGACAGTGCTGGGCTTCGACCTGAACAACGTTTCGAAGTGGTTAGGCAATTCCCCTGATATTGCCAGGAAGCACTACTTACAAATCACGCCCGAAGACATCGCGAAAGCGTCAGCAATCGGTTCCGAAAAAAAGTCCGCAGATAGTCCGCAGACAGAAGGAGCGCAAGAAAGCAAAACTGGCGGTTTTGCTAAATCGACGCGCACTAAAACGCGTGAGAAAGAAACTAAGCACACCCGGGAGGATTCGAACCTCCAACCCTCGGTTCCGAAGACCGATGCTCTATCCAATTGAGCCACGGGTGCGTACGAGTTGCATACAGGTGCCAAAATGCCTTGACTATCCATTTAGTGCACTCATTTGTGAATATATAGGTTGGAGAAATTATTTCAATGAGCAACCAAGAGAAATCGAAGAGAAGGGCCCCGAAATGGTTTCTCGGCGGCGTTTATAACAGTCATTCCCTGTGCAATTAGATGTCCAGCCCGAGTTTTGAGCAATTCTTGGAAAATCAGATTAGTTTGATTTACCTAATTGTGTCGAGTGTTAATAATATAGATGTAAATGCAGTTGGCGAGCAGGATTGGATTTCTACCACCATGGGCCTTTGGAGACTCCTCCATCTGCCTTGCATGCCTCATCACAACCCCTCTCATTTTCGTTGACTCGACGAAGGTCGTCTTCATGAGTTCTATCACCTTAAGAATCATCGATGGTGCGAACCGAGGGCAGATCTACGGCGAAATTGAAGCACCGGTCACCATCGGCCGCGAAGAAGGGAACACCATCCAGCTCAACGATGAACGGGTCAGTCGTTACCATTTAAAGATTCAAAAGGATCATGATGATCTTGTCCTCACGGATCTGCAATCCACCAATGGTTCGCGAGTCAATAACGAAGAAGTACAGCTTCGGATTTTGCGCAAGGGTGATCTGATTTCTATCGGTCGGAGCGTCATCCTGTTTGGCGACCGAGAAGATGTGCCGCCGGACAATTTTGAATTATCGGAAACTCCTGGCAGCCCCGCCGTTAAAAAGATTGGCGGTACCAATGACGAGATGTCCGACGGACTGGCGGGCCTTGAGCCCCCGAAACTTCCCGAACGCCTTTCCCCCGGTCAGGCCGCGCAATTGTCGGAAGTCATTGAGTATTTGCATCTTCATCTGAGGCATGTGATTAACGAAGCCGAAATCACACAGCGCGGCCAAGCAGTACAACTGCCCGATAAGAAGTGGCAGCAGATTCTCGAGCTCCAATCGAGGCTGGCCGAGTATATCGACCGGGTCGGGAAACCGACTGTTTAGGGCTGTGGCACGCCGTTTTCTATAATGGCCGAGAGTGTTTCCTTCTCTGTCAGGTAATCCGCCGCAGGGTTGCCCCTTCCGATAAAGCCGCTTCGTGATTAAATTATCGGGCTTTGCACGAGTCCCCTTTCACTTCACGAGCCTGATATGTTCGAAGCTGTACCTGTTAATCCGCCCGATGCGATCTTTGGCCTGAACGAGCAATTCAAAAAAGACGCCAGCGACAGTAAGGTCAATCTGACCGTGGGCGTTTACAAAGATGCAAACGGTCAGACGCCGATTATGGCTGCCGTGAAGCAGGCCGAACAGATTCTGCTGGAGAACAGCACCACCAAAAGCTACCTTCCCATCGACGGTTCTGCTGCCTACCGAAGCTCGGTGGCAGAATTAATATTGGGGGCTGCGTTGGCGAAGCAATCATTTCCTGCCACCGCTCAAACGCCCGGCGGAACTGTTGCGCTGCGAGTCGCGGGTGAATTGGTAAGGCGGGTTTTGGACGTTGGCACGATTTGGATGAGCAATCCGACGTGGGCCAATCACGGCAAAATCTTTACCCAAGCCGGACTGGAAACCAAGCACTACGATTACTTGGACGATAGCGGCACTCGGCTCGATTTCGAAAAGGTGACAGCCTCCATTGATCAGGCAGAATCTGGCGATGCCATTTTGCTACACACTGTTTGCCACAATCCGACCGGAGTCGATTTAAGCCAAGCACAATGGCAGACGTTGAGCGAACAAATCAAAGCCAAGTCTATGGTGCCGATTTTTGATTTCGCGTATCAAGGGTTCGGCGAAAGTCTTGAGGCCGATGCGTTTCCAATTCGAAACTTTGTCCAGTCAGGCGGCGAAGCGATCGTTTGCAATTCGTTCTCCAAAAATTTTGGGCTCTACGGCGAACGCGTCGGTGGGGTCACGGCAGTCGCGCAATCGGCTGACGTTTGTGCAGCGATGCAAAGTCAAATCAAATCGACGATTCGGACCATGTATTCCAACCCGCCGATCCACGGTGGTGCGATTGTAGAAACAGTGCTGTCCGACGCAGAACTTCGTAAGATCTGGGAAACAGAACTGACGGAGATCCGCGAGCGTATCGTTGCGTTGCGAGCCAGTTTTGTGGCGAAGATGGAAGCGCTTGTGCCGGGCAAAGACTTCAGCTACGTCAACCAACAGCGCGGTATGTTCAGTTATTCGGGGTTGAGCAAATCACAGGCCGATCAGTTACGCGAAGAGCATTCGATTTATATTCTGGGCAGTGGCCGGATGAATATCGCGGGCATGAACGATGGGAATATGGATCAGATCTGCAACGCAATTGCGAAAGTGCTGTAGAGAATCGGAGATCAACGTCGTAGGACGGGCACTCTTGCCCGTCCACATTTCATACAATCTTAGCCGAAATGGCGAACCTTGGACGGGCAAGAGTGCCCATCCTACGGTGGGTTCGTTTCACTTCTCTAGCGCACCGGGAAAGCCGTGATGACGCGATTGCCATCGAGGATCATGCGAACAGTATTCAGCGCGCGGTTGTTGCTTCGTTTGCCTTTTTGGCCGCCTTCGAAACCGATCTTGCGTTTCATGTCGACGTCGTATTTGTCATTGCCTTGCGACGATTCGTATCGCGCCTGAGGTGATTTTGATTTCACCAATTCGTAGGCGTCGTCGATGATTTTCAGAACTGCGTCTTGGTCGCCGTCGCCCATGAAGACGCCGTGGGCGGGTCGGTTGGGTTGATCATTGGCATGGCGCATGACGTGTTCGATCCGATGTTCGCCGCGCGGTCCCATGGTGTAAAGCAAACCGGCAGGAGATTCGTAACGATCGCGTCCGACTTCTTTCAGTTTGAAGTCACCGCTGCCCTTAAAGTCGATCTTGTAATTGTCTGAACCTTTGGATCCTCCAGAGTTCGTCGTTGCCGAAGGTAAGCTTGCTTCGTATCGGTCATCTTGGTTAGAGTTAGAGTTTGCGTGGTTGCGACCTCCTCGCCGGTTGATCGCTGGCAGTTCGACCTTCAACCAACCTTCGAGCGTGGGGCGACTGTATTCGTATCCGAACACCAGCGCTGCCAACGCCATCATGATGACGCGGCGGGAGGGGAGTTTGCGTCCCCGTCTTTTTTCGGGTTGGGCTGAAAGGTTCATGCGTGTGGTCAGGGCTGGAGATTGTTTAATTTGTTGGGTTAGTTGATCGAGTCGATGTCGATTTGGTCGATCTTGGCAGCCAGAATGAAGTCATTTTCACTCAGTCCGCCGATCGCGTGCGTCCAAATTTCAATGCGGACGTTGCGATAGCTTTCCAGATGAAGATCGGGATGGTGGGCTTCTGCTTCGGCGACTTCGCCAACGGCGTTGAAGAAGTTGAGGGCTTGGACGAAGTTTTTCATCGTCCAAGTTTTGACGATCCGCTGATTGTCGGGAGTCAGTTTCCACTGGTCCAGGTTTTTCAATTGCTGTTGCGAGACTTCCAGTGGGCAAGCCGCGACGCCGCCTTCGCATGGTTCGCACTTTTTGGCGGAGAGTTGTTGGGAGGTTTGGATTTGCATTGGATTGCGATGGAGGTGTTTGGGTGATGTTGAATGTTGAGAAGGGGGATTTGAATTTCGGATTTCTGATTTGGAATTTCTAAATTGGAAATTGGAAATTGGAAATTGGAAATTCGACAAACACCCGCACGTGGATGATCTATTTCTCGGAATCAGATTCGTCGTCGGAATCATCTTCAGATTCGTCTCCGGATTCACTTTTCTCTTCGTCCTTGTCTTCCTTTTCTTCGTCATCGTCCTGATCATCTTTTTCGCTTTCTTCGCCTTCGTCATCTGAGTCGGAATCAGATTCCTCTTTCATCTCTTGTTTGGGTTGATCCTCTTCGGTTTCACCATCCTCTGTATCGGCATCTTCGGTTGCGCTATCCTCTGCGTCGTCTTTGTCTGAATCGCTATCATCATCTGCATCTTTGTTCGCGTCTTCATCCGCATCCGCATCTGCATCCTCTTCGTCTATTTTTTCATTACTGGTTTGCAGTTCGCGCCACGGTTTTCCGTTTTCGTAGCTTGCCAACTCCTTCTTCAAACTCTCCAGTTGCTCGGCGCTGGCTTTGAGTGCTTCTTTTTTGACGTCTTCTTCCATCTCGTCATCGGCTTCAATCTCTTCCATTTCCTCCTGGTTACGTTTGACGGCTTTTTCGCTCCACTGGATCGCTTGGTCGAAGTCGCCAAGTTCCGCATGGGCCGATGCCAACGTGCTGAGAATATATGCTTCTTTGTAATCGGTAAGTTCCGCCGCCTTTTCAGCCAGCTCCAGTGCGCGATCGCCGTCTCGCAGTTCATCAAACGTCGACGTTGCCAGTGCCCATGCCAGATTGTTCAAGATTCCTGGATCGCCCTCATAGTCGGGCAGCTTCAATCGCATGCGCGGTGATATCTTTTGTTGAAGATCGTAAATGATGTCCGTCATGTCGACGGCCAATTCGTAGTCATCGATCGACTTTTTGTGCTCGCCGGCGTTCAGGTAGGCTCCGGCTCGCAGACGCAACAATTCCAGCCGGCGCATCGCCATTTGAAAACCAACGATGTCCCGCTCGTCTTCCCAAACGCCGTCGGGGTGATCTTCAAGGATCTCCGTGGCCGTTTTGGCTGCCGCCAAGGGGCGTTCGGCCCGCAAATAAAGGCCCACCAGCGTAAACTGAAACGCATATTCGGCCTTGCCAAGATCCTTCTCAAGAACCGTTTTGCAATCGGCGATTGCCGCGTCCACATCCTCGTTCAATTCATGCAGTCTGATGCGATTGGTGTAGATCGACAACTCATCGGGTTTGATCTCAGCCGCTTTGGTCAAATCAGCAATCGCTTCGTCGAAGTTTTTCTCCTCTTCATTTAGGTTGGACCGTAGGATGTAAGCCCGCACGTTATCCGGTTCTGCTTTGATGTGTTCGTCGATCGCCGCCAACGCCTCTGCCGGGTTCTTCATCACTTGGTGGACGATGGCCTTGGTCAGCAGCAGTTTTGGTTCTGGCTTCAGCTCCATCGCCTTTTCCAAATAACGCAGCGCTGCAGCTTGCATTTCGGGCGAATCAGGAAACTGTTCGTTCGTGATCAACCGATTGGCTTCCAGTTTATAAGCACCAGCGCTTTTCGCTTTGGCCAGAGCGGCATCGAGGTCGGTCAAAGATTCGGTGATCTTGCCCGACCGAGCCAGCAATTTGCTGCGCAGGAATCGCGCCTGTTCGTTGTTAGGATCCAGTTCGATCGCGCGGTCGATGTCTTCCATGATTTTATCGACGACGTTGTCGGGGTTTTTTACCCCTGCCAGCGTCAATGCGACCTTGGCCATGAGAGCCTGGGCCAGCAATTCATCGTCGTCTTCAATCAGTTTGATCGCCGTCAGAGCCGCGTCCATGCCTTCCTCGTTGTCGCCGCGCGGGAGGCTGTTTAGGCGAGCCATTAAAACGTAAGCCGACGCCATGTCGGGATCGAGCTTCACCGTTTTTTCCAGCCGTCGCAGGGCTTCGCGTCGCATGCGCTGCCAGCGCGGATCGGTTTCGCTGGTCATGGAGAAAATGCGATTGGCCAGTTGGTCGGCGTGTTCGTAGTAGGCCGTCTTGGCAAGCATTTTCGCTTGTTCGGCCGCGTCGCCCTTAAGGCCCTTTTTGATGGCTTGTTCACACAACCGCGCCACTTCATCGAGGTCGCGCGTGGACGTTGAATTGATCTTCTTGTCAAAAGCTTTGTCCAGCTCCGCCATGCCGGGAACTTCTGCGTCTTGGCCGATCGCAGAACCACAAATCAACGCTGCTGATAGAAAGGTCAACGCTGTGGTCGCGATCAGCGTGCGGGCAAAACTACTAAGACTCAAATCCATCTGCATTAGTCCGTCTTTAAATAACAATTTGAAAGCTCTCGAAAATTACTGTCGCTCGAATCGGAACTAGGAAGACTATGTCGCGATCGAGTGCGGTTGAAAGAATTTTTATTCTATTGCATTTACGCGAAAGGGTCATCGCCGGATCGCGCTATTGCGGAACCAGCAACCGAGCGACGCCGATCTGAAGCCAAGATGCGATAACCGGAAGTGATAAGGAATCAATTTGGCGGTTTGGAATTGAGGATTCGCCGCTCAACGGTCGGACAGTTTGGTTAGTGTCCGGTGATTGCGAAATCGAAATCGAAAATAGTGTCAAAAGTAGGCACTGGCCAGTAGAAGTTGGGAGCCACTTTGGGATTTTGAAGGCGGCGTGGAAATTTCGTTTTTTTTCAAGCACTGGGGTATTAGTGGATGCAAGTTTCAGTTTTAATACAAACTTGTTTACCCGTATGGTGGTTTAAGGGCAGGTTAATAGACCTGTAGCACAGTGTTTCACCAAATTTTGCTGCCGCGACGACGCTGTTCGTCGCTTGTTTTTGCTGTTTTTGTTGCATGTCTGTCGTTGCTGGGGAAAACTGGCTTTGCACAAGATGCTACCGGCGCGACAGAGCCGGCCAATTTGTCTGAAGCTGCCGATGGGGATTTAGGCAAAGGCGCCGGTTGGGCCAGCGAGCAAGTGCTTACGATAGAGTACGTGTTTTGGGCGATCCTGTTGGCGTCTTCGATTTTGGCTTTGGTGTTTGCCTTCAAGTTCTTCAAAGAAATGAAAGCAGCGGATCCTGGCAATGATCGCATGGTGGAGATCGCAAACTATGTGACCCTCGGTGCGAAGGCCTACTTGAAGCAGCAATACATCATTGTATCGATTTACTTTTTGGTGGTGTTCTTGTTGCTGTTGGTCGCACGATGGGCCGGTATTCAGCAGTATTGGGTGCCGATCGCGTTTTTGACCGGAGGTTTTTGGTCAGCGCTGGCGGGCTATATCGGGATGACAACCGCCACCGCGGCCAGCAGTCGCACCGCCGCCGGCGCGATGAAGTCGCTCAATGATGGACTACAAGTCGCCTTTCGCAGCGGCGCAGTGATGGGCTTGGTCGTCGTCGGGTTGGGTACTTTGGATATGTCGTTGTGGTATGCGATTCTTCGTTTCGTCTGCCATCTGGATCTGAACACGATCACCGTCACGATGCTCTGTTCGCTGATGGGTGCCTCCAGCCAAGCACTCTTTGCGCGTGTTGGCGGCGGTATCTTTACCAAGGCCGCGGACGTCGGTGCGGATTTGGTCGGCAAAGTCGAACAAGGCATCCCCGAGGACGATCCGCGCAATCCCGCCACGATCGCGGACAATGTTGGCGATAACGTCGGCGACGTCGCAGGGATGGGAGCCGACCTGTACGAATCCTACTGCGGTTCGATTTTGGCAACCGCGTCTTTGGGCGTGGCGGCGATGGCAATTGCGGCCGCCGGTGCAGCCGAATCAACCGAAGCAAGCGGCCAGCTTTTAGACATGCAAGTGCGAGCGCTGTTTCTTCCGCTGATCGTGGCGGCGATCGGAATCGTGATGTCCATCCTGTGCATCTTTTTAGTCAAGGCCACCGACGATGCCAGCCAGAAGGCGTTGTTGAAAGTGTTGGGCAAAGGAATCAATTCGGCGATGCTGGGGACTTGGGTTCTATCAGCGATCGCCACCTGGGTTATTTTGGGCACGGACTACATTGGCATCGCCGGCAGCATTAGCGTCGGCCTGTTGGCCGGTTGGGTGATCGGCCAGTGGACCGAATACGTCACCAGCGATGAATACGGCCCGACGCAGCGCTTGGCCGCTCAAACCGAAACGGGGGCCGCGACAGTGATTATCGGCGGTGTCGCCGACGGCATGAAAAGCGTTTGGATGCCGGTGATTGTGGTTTGTACTGGCATGATGTTGGCGTTTGGTTTTGCGACCGGGTTCAACTTCAACCAGCCCGAGATGTTTACCTTGGGCCTATATGGCGTCGGCATCGCGGCGGTCGGTATGTTGTCGCCGCTGGGGATCACACTGGCGACCGATGCTTACGGACCGATTGCTGATAACGCTGGTGGCAACGCGCAGATGGCGGAGCTGGATGAGATCGTTCGCACCCGCACCGACGCGCTGGACAGTCTTGGCAATACGACCGCGGCGACGGGAAAAGGGTTTGCGATCGGTTCGGCCGCGCTGACGGCGCTGGCGTTGTTGGCGGCTTATGTGGAACAAGTCAAAACCGGTTTTGACAATTGGGCTCAATCAGCCGCCAGTTCCAACGTCGTGCAAGCCGACGATACGTTTTACAAATTGAACAACAGTTTCATCGTGCGAAAAACGGGCGACGATGTGCAGGGTTTCTTGGTGATGCCTGAGTACAGTCGTAAATCGAAAATTGCCGAGGCTTGGGATTCGGTTGCTGAACTTCCGGCGGCACTTCCGGAGGATCTGTTCGAGCAAGATCAATCGGGCAACTGGACCTTTGCCGCGACGTCGGATCCCATTGAGGATGTTCGCACGGCGTCGATGCTGAACATTGTGAAGCTCTACGATGCGACGGTGCTCAATCCGCGCGTGTTGATCGGTGTGTTTTTAGGTTGCATGGCGACGTTTGTGTTCTGCGCGATGACGATGAAGGCCGTCGGCCGGGCCGCGTTTGGGATGGTCGAAGAGGTGCGCCGGCAGTTTCGCGAAAGTCCCGGTATCATGGATGGTTCGGAGGTTCCAGACTACGCACGACCGGTCGCGATCAGTACGAAGGCGGCTCAGCAGGAGATGGTGCTGCCTTCTTTAATGGGGATCGTGACGCCGATTGTGGTGGGGCTGATTCTAGGCGTCGGTGGTGTGTTGGGGCTGTTGGTGGGGACGTTGTGTTGCGGATTCTGCTTGGCGATCTTTATGTCCAACGCGGGGGGATCTTGGGACAACGCCAAAAAGTACATCGAGGCCGGTCATCACGGTGGTAAGGGTTCTTCGGCCCATAAAGCGGCCGTTGTGGGGGATACCGTGGGCGACCCGTTTAAAGATACCAGTGGTCCAAGCCTGAATATCCTAATCAAACTGATGAGCATCGTAAGTGTTGTTGCCGCGGGGCTAATCGTCCGATACTCGCTGGTAGCGGTCGGTCTGCTTTAACGCTGTCATCGGGGCAATGGAATCCGGGTTTTTTCCCGGTTTTTGATGCCAGATGTCCGTTCACAGCAGAATATCGTTGGATCTATCGACGTTTGCAACTATCTTTAAAGTGCCGTCGGTTTCCAGATGTTGAAGCCGAGGGCATTATTTGTACCGGTGCAGGCAAGGAGCACCGGATTATTAACAGGAGTTCTTTCAATGAGAACCAAACCTATGAGTTACATTTTTAAGCTGACCTTAGCCGTTGCGGGCGTTTGCTCTCTCGCGCTAACGTCACACGCCGACACTGACACGGCGACATCGACCCAATCAGAAGTGGTTGCAACCAAGACCGTTTCGGCCGACGCCGAAACCGAGATGACGCCGCAGCAAGCGCGAGCTCTGAAAAGACGGCTGGCCACGATTTCAAAAACGCAGACAGCTGCCGAAGGCTTTGAAGCGGTCGAAATGTTTGCCGCGATGGAAACGGGCGACGTGGAAGTCATCATTAAGGCTCGCAGCGCGATCGATTCCAACATCCTTGTGAAGAACAACACCGATCGTCCTCTCTCAGTCCAGATGCCAAAGACCTTTTCAGCGGTTCCGGTGATGCGTCAGTTTGGTGGCGGCGGATTAGGCGGTGGTGGTCTTGGCGGCGGAGGATTAGGCGGCGGTGGTTTAGGCGGCGGATTAGGCGGCGGTGGTGGCCAAGGCATCGGCGGCGGGATCGGCGGCGGCGGCGGCGGCGGTGGATTTGGCGGCGGCGGATTAGGTGGCGGCCGAGGCGGCGGCGGTGGAGCGTTTAATATCCCACCGGGGAAAGTCGGCAAAGTTGCTGTTAAAACGGTTTGCTTGGAGCACGGCAAAAAAGATCCCAAGTCTCACATCGATTACAAGATCCAACCGCTCAGCATGCTCAAAGACGATCCCAAAATCGCCGAGATGATGACCATGTTGGCCAACGACGAGATCGCTCAGCCTGTTGCTCAGGCGGCCGCTTGGAACGTGACCGATAAGAAGTCATGGGAAGAGTTGTCTCTGATGAATCGCGTCGAGAGCATGAACGGATACTTTGAGCGATTTTTCACTCGCAATCAATTATTGTTCGCTCAGCAGGTGGTCACCGTTGCGACGCAGCGCGCCATCGAAACGGCAGAGGAAAATGCTCAGTCAGAGCAATCATCTGGCAACTACAACAACGAGTAGAAGATTGAGTAAAACGACAGAGGCTTTAGTAGCTTCGGTCGGAAATTGAAAATACAAAATGCCAACAGAACGCTGTTTCCATCAGCGCTGTTGGCATTTTTTTTGTGATCGTAGGGCCGGTTCCCACCGGCCGCGCCCACCTTTACCGCACAAGTCCGGTAGGAACCGGCCCTACGAGCTTGACACTCCAGGTGCGAAGGCTCGCTCACCTAAGCGGCGGCGAGCGCCTGTTCCAGATCGGCGATGATGTCGTCGATGTGTTCAATGCCAACGCACAACCGGATCATATCCGCGGTGACGCCGGCAGACGTCAGTTCTTCTTCTGAGAGCTGGCGGTGGGTGGTGGAGGCTGGGTGAGCGGCCAATGATTTCGCGTCACCGATGTTGACCAATCGTTTGAACAGTTGCAGCGCGTCGTAGAACTTCACGCCCGCGTCAAATCCGCCTTCAATTCCAAACGACATCAGACCCGAAGGAGTTCCGTCGGTGTACTTTTGGGCATTTTGATAGTAGGGCGAATCCGGCAAACCGGCGTACTTAACCCAAGCGACTTTAGGATGCTTGGACAAGTACTCAGCGACCGCCTTGGCGTTTTCGCAATGCCGCTCCATACGCAGCGCCAGCGTTTCCATGCCTTGCATGATAAAAAATGCGTTCATCGGGCTGATACACGCACCGGTATTACGAAGCGGAACCGTGCGAGCACGACCAATGTACGCCGCCGGACCAAGTGCCTCGGTGTAGACGACGCCATGATAGGAGGGTTCGGGTTGGTTCAGCATCGGGAACCGCTCGGCATGTTCGGCCCATGGAAACTGTCCGGAATCGACGATCATGCCGCCAACAGAATTTCCGTGCCCACCCATGTATTTGGTCAGCGAATACACCACGATGTCCGCACCATATTCGATGGGCTTGATCAGCGCCGGCGTCGCGACGGTGTTGTCGACGATCAGTGGAACGCCGTGCTTATGAGCCATCTTGGCGATCGCTTCGATGTCGACCACGTTGCCGGCGGGGTTTCCAATCGATTCGCAATAAACGGCGCTCGTTTTTTCGTCGATCAATGCTTCCAACGCTGCCGCGCTGTCGTCCTCGGCGAACCGCACCTCGATGCCTTGTTTGGGCAGCATGTGAGCGAACAGCGTATAGGTTCCGCCGTACAACATCGGGACTGAGACGATATTGCTGCCTTGTTCAGCGATCGTCAAAACCGAATAGTTGATCGCCGCGCTACCGGCGCTGAGCGCCAATCCGCCGACGCCGCCGTCAAGTGCCGCACAACGTTTTTCAAGCACGTCTGATGTTGGGTTCATGATGCGCGTGTAGATGTTGCCGGGCACGGCCAGGTTAAATAGATCAGCTCCGTGCTGCGCATCATCGAATTCGTAGGCGACGGTCTGGTAGATGGGGACCGCGACGGATTTTGTTGTTGGTTCGGTTTCGTAACCGCCGTGAATCGCGATGGTTTCTGGTTTCATGTTCTCTGGTTTCATATTTCAGTCCTGATTTCTTGGTTCTATTGAGAGTGGGTTATTCGGATCGACGCCTTCGGCGAACGAGATTTTTCGGTCATTATTGGTCAAGCGATACACCATGCCCAGCCAGTTATTGACGATTGACTTTCCGGTGTCCAGCCACGTATTGTCGAGGTAGGGTTCGATTTGTTCTTCGGGAAAGGGTGGGACCTCTCCGCCTTGTTTCAGGCACGCATGAACGATGGCTTGGTAGGCATCCACAATTTCGACGGCTTCAGGCGAGAAGTAGTTTTCTAAGTGAGGCGGGTAATCGGGACGCT
>CAKZVF010000076.1 GCA_937921995.1 uncultured Pirellulaceae bacterium | reverse complement strand
GGGGCCCTCAGGGTCAATCGCTGGCTTCGCACCCGCGTGCTCCACCCGACGCTGCCAGTTCTTCCCCAGAAAGTAAAACCGTAGGCTGTCTTCGGTTGGTTCATACTCAGCCAACAGCTTTGCTTTGCATTGCGCCCATTGCGCGGGGTCGACCAACAACTCGAACACGGAATTCTGAACACGCTGCCCGTAGTCAAGACAGACCTTCGCGATCCGACGGAGACGCTTGCGACCGGCGGGAGTTTTAGTGGAAACGTCATAGGTGACTAATACATACATCGGCTGCTACTTCCAAATAAACGGAGGGTATTCGTCAATGTCGCCACGCAGGTAACGCGCCAACAATCGGGCTTGTAGATGCACCAGCAAACCAACGGTTGTTTTTTCGCCTAAAAACGGATGGGTGATCGTGTCTTGTTTACGCTTTTGCCAAGCCGCCAAGACTTCCTTGCGCGGTTTTTCCTTCAGCAAAACGGCTCCACTATCGGTCACCTCAAAATCCTTCTCCTGAATTTGCCGGCGGTTAATCAGCGACAATACTAAACGATCTGCCAAAAACGCACGAAACTCTTCGATCAGATCTAACGACAATCCGGGCCGGCCCGGTCGGTCACGATGCAAGAAACCGACCGCCGCATCCAACCCACTGGCCTCGCAGGCACTGCGCGCATCGTGGGTAAGCATAGAATACAAAAATGAAAGCAGCGCATTGATGTGATCCAGCGGCGGACGGCGTGAGCGATGCGTAAAATGAAATCCTTTTACTTGCGGGGAATACAGTTCATTGAAGACTGAGAAATAGATATTGGCCGCGTCACCCTCGATGCCTCGGAGTGTTTCTACTTCTTTGCACTTGAGCGATTGGTCTACATTGTACGACAGACGCGTGGCCGCGCCGCGCAGGGCGTCGGCCGATGAAGTGCGAGGCGTATCTCTGGCGGCACGCAGCAGAACAGACCGGCTGTTGGTGATCTTTGCCGCCACGAACTGCCGCGCAATCAATAACGTCGACGCGCTATCGTCGGCTTGCCGATATTGCTCCCGCCGCAGCAACACGTTACCCGGTGAATAACCGTTCACAGCAGCCACGAAGCCACCGTAAGGCGTCAGGAAAGAGAGGCTGACGCCCGCCTTCGCACAGGCCCCCATCAAGTAAGGACTGCACATCACATTTCCGAAGCAGACGATGCCGTCAAGATTATGCAAAGGCAATCGGAGTTTGGCCTGCTTTTCAATCATCACAACGACGGCTTGCCCATCCTTCTTGAGATAGGATCCTTCGGTGGTGACAAACAATGTGTTGAGGTGACGTTTCAAAACCAAAAGCCTCCTGGCGGTGTAGCGTATGTTCTATCAGTTTCATTCAAAAATTGAAAAATCATCGGTTTGGGGGGCTTCGTCTGATCGCGCGGCGTATTGTCTGGCGTTGAACGCAGCGGCTCCTTTGTCACGCTGCATCGAATCGGGGATGCACAGCTCCAACAGGGAACACTTTTCGCATTTCTTCTGTCGTTTGGCCGCGGGGGTTTCACGTTGGTCGATTATCTGATGAAGCCGCCGCGTTACTTCTTCGGTTTTAGATCGCAGTGCGTCATCGAAGTCGACGTTGGTTCTTCGTTTGCGAGTTCCGTAGAACAGGGCACCACGGGCGATCGTTGTGTCGAGCATTTCCTCCAGACAGATTGCTTGAGCGCACAGCTGAACTCGGTCGGAGTCATCCTGTTTGGGTTTGCCTCGTTTGTACTCCACAGGTGTCACGATTCCATCAGCGGAAAACTCGACGATGTCGGCTTGGCCGATCAATCCCAAGCGATGAGATTTGAGCCAGAGGCTGCGGGTGATGCGCGTGTCGCCACGCGAATCGGTTTTGCCATCATGGGCTTTGTCGTGCAGTTGTCGTCCTTCCACGGTAAAGACATTTTCAGCCCAAAGTTGTTCGACATGGATCAGCGCACAACGCCGCTCGCAGTATATTAGATGAACTAATGCCGAAATCGGTAACAAATCCTCTTCAGTGTACATTGCCTATAATCCCATTTCGAATTTTTGATTGCCTTCTGAAAGAGAAGGCCGTCAGATGATTGCTCCTCCGGCAGTTTTGAATTGCTCATTTTTTAAGATGCCAGCCATACAACCAAGAAACGCGTCATATTGATTGTCGCCCCATTGGAAAAGTCCGTCATGGCCTCGAATTGGCGCGAGTGCCAAATCTTGAATGCGATAAGCCCACAGTTGCACGGAACAAGATTGTATTTCACGCCAACTGACTTTCTCCCACTGTTCCAATCGCAGCACAAGCTCTTTATCGATAACTACCAGCCGGGTATCCGAATCAATTAGCTTGAATCCTTTGTCGACCGTCTCAAAGTTGAGCGCCGCCTCAGCCGTGCAAAGCTCCGTTGCGTGGTGGCTCAACTGGCCCGCTCGTTTGATTTCTAGATCGAGAGCTCGTGTACAATTTTCAGAAGAAATTTGTTTAGGGTTTTGAAAAAGCTGTTCCAGCACCCAAGCGGAATCTTCCAGCATTGGGTGGTATTTGAGCAGCCCTTCGCGTTTAAGTTTAACGGTCCACATCGGAGCGTCATGTTCTTCGGCGCTGCGGTTGACACGACCAGAGGCCTGCAGAAGCGAATTTAACGATGCAAGCTCTCGAACACCTGATTTAAACGAAAGATCGACTCCGGCTTCAACGCAAGAGGTTGCAACCAGCACCCATTCAGAATCATTAGGATCTTGAAGGCGTTTCTTTACTCGCGCCAAAACGGCCTCGCGATCAAAGGGGGTAAGTGCGGTCGAAAGGTGTTCGACATTTACTTGCCCAATCGAGTGTGCCAAACTCTGAGCAATCACGGCAGCGGATTGAACCGTGTTGACAATACAAAGAACAGGACCGTCGAGCTCCCTGATAAAATTAGTTAGCTCGAGGACGTCCATTTCTTGTCTACAAAAATGGTGCTTAATTCGATTGTCTTCCAAAACGGCAAGATCTTGGCGAGTAGCCGGTGCAACCAAATTGGGGACGTCGCGATTCGCTCCTTGGCTAAACGCGTCAAGTTTCCAGTATTCGACTTGGGATCCTGAGGCAAGCAGCCAGTAGCATTTCCATTGATCTGCTAGGACTTCCTTCCACCGCCAAACTAGGGGTAAGAACTTTGCCGGAACCGCAGCATGAGATTCATCGACAAAAATAGCACTGCCAGGGAGTTGATGAAGCTTCCTGAGTTTTGAAGTCGACTGTGATGCCAGTGTCTCAAAGAAATTGACTGCCGTCGTGACAACAATGGGAGCTCTCCAAAGAGCCGTTAGATGTCGCGTTGCCAGCGATTCAAAATCGGCTTGATGGTGCAGTTCAGCCACAACTTCGTCAGGTGATTCTCCGGGAAGCACCAAGGCCTTTCGATAAACGTCGACCGATTGTTTGATGATGTTTGTGTACGGCAGCACGACAATGATTCGGCGCAGCCCACGTTTGACGGCTTGTTTAAGCAGGTGGGCCATTAGCGCCGTGGTTTTGCCACTGCCTACAGGGCTGTCACAAGAAACAATTTGGGCGTTTGTGTCCGCGTCGCGGCATTGACAGTAAAGTTGAGATCGCAGTTCATTTCTATGACTGATTGAGTCTGTAGATTCCAAGTCTGCTGATTCGGAACTGCCCGAAAGCCCGTCAACATATTCATCAAGTCGCTGGAGTCTTTCCTGAGGACGCAATGAGAGAGGCTGATGTCCCGAAAGAGGATCTTCGCCGTAATGCTGCGCGGTGTCTGAGTGATCGGCGTCGACAAGGCAGGAGAGCGCTAGGCGTAGAAAAACGCAAGGATCTCCTCCGATTGATTCAGAGATTGGTGCAAGTTTCTTCGGTTGGTTCGGTAGAAGTTCGTGGTGTTGGCCAACAAGCTGGTCGAGCGTTTGGTCAACATGGTCTCTTGTTTGATGATCTCTATCCCGTAAGTACTCGCTACCGCGGTTAGATTCTGTTGATGTTAATTCTGGCAGGCCAATATGATGCGAACGAACGAGAATCGCAGCGTATGGATTAGATTCTCGTAATAAAACCGTGCCTGCTTCAGCATGTTGAACCGGAAGTTTCTTCGCCTTGATTTCACCTCGCAGAACTGCCTGATTGGCTTGATCCAGCTTTCCAAGATCGTGATACGTCGCAGCTTGCTGTACGATCGTTTCCAGCAACTGGTGAGCCGACGAAAAACGCTCGGCCTCCCTTGCGTTTTTAATCGCGAGGGAGGTGACCTGAGTGACGTGATCGGCATAAGATTGCGTTGGAACGGCTTGTTCCGGTTTTGCACTATGAGCGAGCATTACTGACCGTCACTGCAAAGATCGGTGCACGAATCAACCCGATCCAATAATTCACTTGGCAAAGAATTCGGACATTCATAATCGCCCCAATTGGACGAGGGGGCATTAGGGTCGTCGCCAAGTCGTTTGGGCGTTAGGGCCTCGATCAGTAAGTGGTCTGGGCAACTACCGAGTGCATTTTTGTGTTCGATGAACCATGCATGCCGCATGCGGACGTCAGGGCGGATAGCCGACCGAGTGTGGGCGTAAGCATAGGGAATTAAATGTTTGAGTACTTCGATATCTTCTTGGGTGCAGCCTGACTTGCGGGCATGGCTCGGATTGATGAAAAATGGCATGCAATAGACGGCATGCTCAACGACGCGGTAGGCAAGTGGGGCCATGCCTTGGTCTTTGTCACCTTCAACGCCAGCTTTGTTGGTGTTGGTATGTCGAACGATTTGGATGGGAGCCAAAGAAAGCCCCATACCAATTTGAGCTACGCCAGTTTTGATGTAGCCCTTATTCCCACCTGCTTCGAGAAATGTGTTTCCAAAAAGCCGGGCGTCCCAATATTTTTTGACAAAAGGGCTTTCGAGAAACTCTGCCTGGTCAAATTTCCCAATGTCCTTGCCCATTTCTTTACTAATGGCAGCGCGATCACGCCCACGAGACTCGAGAATATGAAATCGCTCATCATCGATACCAAGGCTTGACTTGAGTGACTCAAACACCGGGCCGTCTTGGTCTTCGACCATGTCACGCAATTTACGTTTGAACGATACCGGAGAAATTTCACCAATCCCGTTGGGGCGTTGGCGAGGATCGCTATCACGGTCGGGATCGCCATTGGGATTGGAGCTTACGGCCTCAATAACAAGTAGGCCAGTGGCACGAGTGATTTTTGTTGCGGTGGCTGACATAAGAACTCTTGAGTTAAAGGAAAGTGTTGAATCAAATATTGAAAATTGGAATAGTTTCAGTCGTTGTCTTTTTTGGAGTGCGACGCTAGGTACCCCAAAAGCAACTGGGCTTTAGCCTTATCATCAAAGCGATCTGGTATAGCCCCCGCGGCGGCAATCTGGTCGGAAACTCGCTCGTACAAGCTGATATACCACCCCGCTTGCTTATCGGTCGTAAACGTCGAATCATCGGTAGGGTTCTGTTTTTTAAACCGGTGAGTTTTGGCCCAACCTAAGTATGCGTTGATTCGCGTTGCCAAGATCGCCATGGCTTGGTTAGGAGATTCAAGCGCCGAAACCATCAATGCGTTACCGAGCAATTGTTGCGGATACGAATCTTTACGGACGACCTTGCAGTACAAGGCATGAATTTCATCTGAGATTTTTAAGATCTGCCCAAGCAGAAAGGGAACGTCCTTCATGTAATTGACCTTTTTGATATTGAGTTTGTAGAGAATTAGACCAAGACAGGATGGTAAAATAGATTTGTGGTGATCAAAACCTTTGGATGCAGGGAGGATTTGATTTTGGTTGATTTGGCTGCCTAGAAAACAAAGCAGATTTGCTGAATTGCTGAGAGCAACCTTTAAGCATTTGTGAAGAAACCCATGCCCAAAATCGTTCATTAAAACAGCGACTCCGTCTGCAGTTTGCAGGTCTTGGCTTTCGCAAACGGTGCTCCCATCTAGTTTCCAAACGCGGTTGAGGCAATTGGCAAATTGCAAGGGAAAGGGTGTCTCAGGGACTCCATCGACGATTTCCCCTTTACTGGTTCCCCACTGTCGCCACCGAATCGTTGGCACGTTCTCACATCCTGCTTTCCAAGACTCAGCAGCGTCGATCAAACCATTGGCGGTGTAGGTGCCATCAAAAACTACTTTAGTTCTGGCTTTATCCATCTTTCGAAGGGCAAAAACATTGATCGCGATATCGCGTTGTTCCTTGACAATGATTCCTTTCAATGATGCGATAACATCTTTTGAAGCAACTGCAAAGCGGATCTCGTTATTTGACGGAATGGGATCACCAAGCACCACGGCAAGACCAACGGGAATTTTGGTGAGCTTTTCGGGAAAGGCGAAGATAAGTTCCTTCGTGCCAGAACGCCGCCAAGCAACACCCTCATGCTTCTTTTGGGAAAGCCACTCCAAGGCTGCCTTCGTTTTGTCTTGGCTATCGCTACCAACGAGAAATGACTTTGAATCAATTGTGTCGTAGCGCGACTGGCAAGGAGACTCACTATTCATTGCCCGTAGTTTCACGCCACCAAGAATAGGCAGTTTAACTTCGGGCATTTTGTTTCTGGAACCGACAGTGCCATTTCCATATGCGTCTTTGGAGAATTTTGATTCGGGTTTTGATTCAGCTTGCCTAGCGGCAGTAGAGGCAAGAAGGATATGGTTGATTTCTGAGACCATTTCGGTGCCGACAACCGGAATCCCATCGGGCGTCGCTTGCCAATCGTCGACCTCAAAATAGATTGATATTTGGCCTCGGTCTTTGTCCGGTAATTTTGCTGTATTACCTTCATGGAACAGCAAACGCAACAAGTCAGTAGGCAGGCTCTCGCCTGAGTCGAGAAGCGAATCAAAATAACGAAGGATAGCGGAACGAAAACCGGCTCGAAAAATGACAGATACCCGGTGGATAAGGCTTTTTAGCGTGGTCTGCTCTCGGTCAAGCACGTCCATTTCTTGCCGAATTACGCCCGGCACCTCATCCATACATTTTTCAAGCTTGGACGCGAGCTTGTCATCCCAATTGTTGAAGCCCGCTTCGAGACTCTCTAGCGTTGCAGCGGCCTCAAGATCTGGCAGGAAACGGTTTTTGATTTCCTCTAAATCGAAGTTTGCTTTCCCATCTCGCCAAGATTTGAGCAGCTTTTTTACATCTTTGTCGACATTACTATTTTTCTCGAACGGAAGTCGAAATAACGGACAAATATTGAGCCCCGGAAACGAGCTTCCATTACTAGGTTCATACTTTTTCAACTTCGGTACGAGCTTGAGGTCAATCGTGCTGATTTCTACGATGTCCCCTTTGTCAGACAGAACAACTCTGAAGCACGGCTTTTGTTTGGATGCGTTAGGGAGTGGCTTAAGAATCGGGTGCCACTGTTGAGCCGTAATTCCCGCCTGCTCCATCGAATTGGCAAGTGTCATAAGTTCGTTGATCATGCGACGGACTCCTGAGGAAACACCAAAGTTCCATTTGTAATTTTCACATTTTGGTCGTATCGAGTGTTGACGTTGGATTGGTAGCCGTCGGGAAATACTTCCCGTAGCATTGAGGGAATCACTGTGCAGAGTTCAGTCTGAACACGTGTCATTTCTCGAAAAGGTCCGAAGTACGAAGGGACGAACTCCCGCCACCCCAAATTAGGAACGTAGTAACACTGCCCTCGTTTAAGTCTGCGGTTAAAAATCGCTTGATGGGCATGCCCCGGGGAAGTCGTTTTTTGATCCCACGATTTAGCCGACTCAGGCAAGTTCTTCGCGGTTCGGCCAACCGCTTCGACTTCAGCGTAAATTCGGTAACAGACATCGATCAAGACAGTGGATAGGAACTGAAATCCGCCTCCTGATTTAACAACACTCGATTTACGCAATGGTCCTCCGTAATTGGTGTGGTAGGTGTGATAGACCAGCGGGGTACAAATTTCAACTTTTTGCGGCTTGATTTGGATGGCCGGCCCCCACAGGATAGACTCAAACATTCCCTTGACCGCAGAGTAAGTTGGAGCCGGATAGCTTACTGGACTATCGCCCGTATCTGGACGCGTCCACATGGCTGTTTTCCCGGCAATTTCCATCGAGATCTCATAGCGTTTCATAAATTCCTTCACTCTGATGATTGAAAAAAGTGCCAACTGACGTACCAATAATTTGTGCTTCTGTTGTGGTCATTGTAAGTTTTTTATTCGATTGGTTGCTTTATCCCGCATGCCTTTTTCTGACCACTGATTCGATTCGTTTGAAGCGGAAACCAACGGATAAGCCGTTGCGATTGCATGGTAGGTAGTGTTTGAGAATCTGTTGCCAGAAAGAACAGCGCCAGCAATCGGGGCATCATGCATTTCCTCCCATTTTTCGGGGGGATGATCTTGCAGCGAATGAGCATAAAACTTGTTCAAAATGAGGGCCTCGATCAAACTTCAGAGGAAGGAGCATTTGTTTATTGCCGGATTTATTAGAACAAGTTCGTTGACACCTTTGGTCAATTGGTGAAAAACAATCTGCTTTTTTGAGATTTATGGCTACGCCACATCAAACTTAATAGCGATTGTTTCCTACAGCGACTCGTAAACACGGCCCATGACTTCCCCATCGGTGACCGAGTCCTCCAAGTCGATCAGCTCAAGCCGCCGCAGGTAATTGATGGCTTTGGTGATCGAGGCTTCTTCGATTTCCCAACCCACGTTCCACTGCGTCGTGTCCCACCACTGGGCGACTTTTTCTGGCGCTAGTTTATAACGGTCGGCGATCGTGGCTTGGGTGCCTTCCGCGTCGGAGAATAGACGCCGGCAAATCTCGTTGACTTGATTCAACAGCGTTTTAATGGCCTCCGATTTTTCGGCCAACGCTTTATCGCTGGCACACACAACAAAAGCCGGCCACGGCGTCAGCCGATCATCCAACCGCCTGAATTCGCCGCTCTGGACGTAGGGACTGGTCGTGTAGCGTTCCCAGAAAAACACCTCCGCGTCTCCACCGGCCAATGCCGCGCGAGCACCGTCGATATTTTTCACCACTTCAAAATCCAGATCCGTCTCCCAACCGCGCTCGGCCGCATCGACGATGGCCATCAGGTGACTGCCCGAACCGAAACGGCTGATGGCATAACGAAGATTGCGAATGTCGTCGATCGTTTTCAAATCGCTGTCCGCGGGAACGTGAATGCCCCAAATCAAAGGCGACTGAACGAACGTTTTGACGATTCGGGCTGGCGTGCCGTTACAAATGGAAGCAATCGCGCCTTCGGTTAACACAACCGCCACGTCAACTTCGTTGTTGGCGACCGCTTGCATCATCGCGCCGGTCCCGCCGCCATAAACGATGAACTCAGCGTCCACACCAACAGAGCGAAATTCGCCCGTTTCAATCCCCACATGCCACGGCAGATTGAAATGCTCTGGGACGCCGCCAATTCGGATGGATGATAGTGGGGTGCTCAAGATTCTTTTCCTAATCCATCAACGGCTGCTTCGGTCTCCGCTTCCTGATCGCCTTCGTCTTTGGAAGCGTCTCCGTTAGAAGCGTCCTCTTTAGATTCTTCGACGCTTTCGGATTTGTCTTTCTTCCGCTTCGCGGCTTCCTTTTGAAGCACATCAAGATACTCAAACAGATCATCGCGCTGGTTCAACTCGCAGGCTTCGGTCTGCAGCTCCAATGCTTTATCCAGATCCCCCTGCAGAAAAACCAAATGGGCATGCGTATCCAAAATCATTCCCAGCAACTGTTCACCCCGACCGCCATCACCCGCGTTCTCCCGCGCGAGCTTGACCGCGCGTTCGGCCGTTTCGGTAGCGACATCCAGCAGGTCCGCAGGAATTTCTTTTCCACCCATCTGACGTGTCACAATCGGCCAAGTGACCTCGTTGAGCTTATAAGCATCGTCGGCATAACCTGCGGCAACTTCTTTAAAAGCTTCTGCAATATTCGGCCCATCCATTTCAAGCAACAGCTGCAACCGCAACTTCGCCATTTCAGTTCTGACTTTCGAATCCGGCGCGTCGATCATCATTTTCTCAATCAACTTCAACGCTTCTTCGGTTTCGCCCCTTTGCAATAGCTCTCTTACTTCGGCGGCCATCCTATCCACCCGTTGCTGAGCCAACAGTTTCGCGCCAAAGGCCTCGCGTTTCCAAGTACCGTCGACAATCTCCTTTAACGGCTTTTGCATTTTTGCCGGGTCCCCCAACCATTCAATCAGCCCCGTTCGGCCAACAATGAAAACGACCGGCAGCCTCGTGTGTTGGGCCGCCACGGTATAGTCTTGGTGAACAGAGCGATCAGGATCGGTGGCCACGCAATAGCCGAGCGCCCATTCCGCATAGATCGTTTCCGCATTGCCCTTAACATCAAGTTCAAGGAAATCGGCGACGGAGTCTTCGTCCTCGTCACTGACACGGATGATTTGAAGTCCATCGTCAATGTAACGGTCTTGCAGAGCCGCATACTTGACCATCCAAGGGTGCGTTCTTGGCGACCAAGTTGCCCAGAAATCAATCAGGTAGATTTTGCCGGGCTCGAATGAAGTGGTAGGCTCAAATTCGCCTTCACGATCGCTGAACCACGTTTCAATATCCAACGCAGGTGCCTTTGATCCAATCGACAGAATTGCGTCATCGCCAGCGGCATCTTCGGTTTGAGCGTAACCGTTCGAACCAAGCTTCGCCACCAAAACAAAGACCAATGCCACCAACCAAAGATTGAAAACAGGCAAATTAATTTTGAGCCGCATGGTAGGGGAATCTCCCAAAAGTCATTGCGCTTAAGCGTCACAGCTGAATTTCGATTCTATCGTTGGGGCTGACCAAGGAATAGGATATAAGCAACGAAAATCGCCGTCGTTGCTCGTCGCCACGCAACCACAAACGTATCGCCCCACGAAACCCATAAATTTTTATGCCCGATCGTCCACCCGACACCTCGATTCTTAGGTATCAGAAATTAGCGATCGGCATTTTGGGCCTTGCGATGCTGACCACCGGCGGACTGATGTACGGCTTGGTCCCTGCGGCAAACATCGTCGTCAGTGCCGTGCTGATTCGCGCGGGGATGTTATTGTGTGTCGTGTGGTTGGCGTTTGATCAGTTGCAACAACTTTCCAAATACTTTTCGACCATTGTGCTAACGGTGGGGCTTGGTGTGCTGGTGTTGATGGCGGTCAGGCCGAGTCTTTCGAAAATTGTGTTGGTGATGTGCGTCGCCGTGGGCGCGTTGTCCCTGGCCGCTAAATTCTTGCGAACCCAACGTTAGCCTTTGAAATCCGGCTCGTTCTCAAATCCGCGCGTTTAGATCAACGCAATGCACGGCCTTTCTGGACACGCTATAATCGACTTTCTCGTCTGGGTCCCCTGAGTCACCTGAGTGTCTTTGAAAGCAAAGCTCGACATGCCTGTATCGAAAACTATTCTCAGCCAACTTCTGGACCAAATCAGTGATCTCGTCTGGATCATCTCAGCCGACGACTTGGGCATCGTTTATATGAACGAGGCGGCGGCTGCCGTGTTTGAACCCCCAGCGATTATTGAAACCACCCGCCGCAATTCGGGCGAACCCGATACGCGCTGGCTGAAACGCTTGGGCGAAAACGATCGTGCGATCCTAGAATCAAATTTAGCCCACATTAGCTCCTCACCCACTTTTGACCAAACGCTCAGCTTCCATGGTTCGGACCAACGCGTGTTGAGTCTCCGGACCGTTTTCACTTTGGAGGAAGTTTCTGAGGGCCAGCAGAATCGCAAATTGATCACTGCCATCGCCGAAGACGCCACCGCCAGCTTGCAAACGCAACGGCGACTGGGCGAATCGCAGGCCGTTTATCAGTCGCTGGTTGAAAGCCTTCCGATCAGCGTCTTCCGTAAAGACGCCAATGGTAGTTTTCGGTTTGGCAACCAGCGCTTTTGCGCCGCGCTGGGAATAACGGTGGAACAGTTGATCGGCAAAACCGACAGCGATCTTTTCCCTGAATCCTTGGCCACGAAATACATGCGCGACGACTTGGAAGTGCTGACCACCGGAAAGATCTTCCAAGGCATCGAAGAACACATGACGCCCGGCGGCCAGCAGAGCTACATTGAGGTCCTCAAGGCCCCTGTTATGGACGCAGAAGGAAAACCGGTGGGTGTTCAAGGCATCTTTTGGGATGTCACCGATCGTCAGAACGCCCAAGAAGCGCTACGCGCGGCGAAAGAAATGGCGGAGTCCGCAAGCCAAGCCAAAAGCGATTTCTTGGCCAATGTCAGTCACGAGATACGGACGCCCATGAATGGCGTCATCGGCATGTCGAACCTTCTTTTGGAGATGGTCTCCGATCGCCAGCAGCGCGAATACGTGCAGATGATTGCTCAATCGGGCGAATCGCTTCTCACGCTGATCAATGACATCTTGGACTTCTCAAAAATCGAATCGGGCAAAATCGAACTTGAACAGATCCCCATGTCGGTGCGGGAAGCATTAAGCGACGCGGTGAACCTGCTCAAATTTCGCGCCCAAGCGAAACATGTCGATTTGGTCTGCAAAGTTGAATCAGGTTTCCCCGACCGCGTCATCGGCGATCCGACGCGGCTCAAACAGATCATCATCAATTTGGTCGGCAACGCAATCAAGTTCACCGACAAAGGTGAAATCCGCGTTGACGTTCAGTTGCTCAAGCTAACCTCGGAATTGGTAAAGCTGAAAATTTCGGTAACCGACACCGGTGTCGGAATTCCACCGGACAAGCTGGACATTATCTTTCGCGAATTCGAACAGGCCGACACGTCGGTATCGCGCGAACACGGTGGAACGGGTTTGGGTTTGGCAATTTCGGCGGAACTGGTGGCGTTGTTTGGGGGAAAGCTCGAAGTTGAGAGCGTTGTCGGTAAGGGAAGTTGTTTCAGTTTCGAGGCCAAGTTCGAATTAGCGGAAGACACGCGCAGGTTCGCTGATACCGATGGCCAAACGATCAACATTGCTCAGAAGCGCGCGTTGATCGTTTCCTCAGACCAAGCCCAAACGAAACGGTTGGAAAAATGGCTGACCGATTTGGGGATGCGTAATTCATTGTCCTCCAGCGTCGAATTAGCCATCAAAAAGGTAAAGGGGTACGCCGTTGCTGGTGTTCCGTTTGATTTGGTGGTAACAGACTCTAATCTGAGCGATGGTTCGGGCCAAACGTTGGCCGAACGCGTGTCAAAAATCCAAGAAATCGCTTCAACTAAATTCTTAATCCTTTCCCATGAGCACGACAGCGAATCGAAAACACCCGATGCTTCACTCGCTGCGGCGTTGGAGTCAGATTCACAATGGCAGACCATTTCTCCGCCTCTGTATGCCAATAAAATTCGGCTTGGAATTTTGACGGTTCTTTCTGATGTGCGAAGCGTGACAACCAATCACCGGCCTTCCAAACCGCCGACGCATATCACGACCGCGGCGGGTGATTGCCGGGCGCTTAAAATCCTTCTGGCCGAGGACAATCTGATCAATCAAAAACTTGCCATCGCGTTGCTGGAAAAAGAGGGGCACCAAGTGACCGTGGCAGCCGACGGCCAGCAAGCCGTTGATCTTTTTAAACAAAACAAGGACCAGTTCGACGTCGTGTTGATGGATGTGCAGATGCCAGTGATGGACGGGTTCGCAGCGACCAAAACAATTCGTGAATTTGAAACGCTCGGCGACAAATCCACGCCCATCATCGCGCTGACCGCCCATGCGGGTGCCAATGACCGTGACCGGTGCTTGGCCGCAGGGATGGACGAATACCTTTCCAAACCCATTCGTGCCAAGGATCTACGTGGGATGATCGAACATCTGACCGGCCAATCTTCACGGTCGATCGCACCAGCGGTTACGCAAGAAACGTCGGGGGCTGCCGTTGACTGGCAACGCGGATTCGAAACAGTGGGAGGCGATCAGGCGCTGCTGAAAAATTTGATCGGGGTTTTTCTCAAAGAACAATCGTCGATGCTGGGTGAGATCGAAAAAGCGATCGCGACCGATGACAACACGCACCTGCGGTTGAGCGCTCACTCGCTCAAAGGAGCATCGGCACATCTAGGCGCTCATGAAGTTTCACGTATTGCGCGGGAGCTTGAGCAAATCGGGGAACGAAAACGCGCTGAATCCAAGATCACAGCGCCATTGATGGCGGATCTAAAAGATGCCGTTGACGAAGTGTCGGTGGAATTCAAAAGGTTCATCAGTTGATCCAGTGGCCTGACCGAACGGAATTGGATCGGGTAGGTTAAACATCCATGGATCGTTTGTTCGTAGGGCCGGTTCCTACCGGCCGCGCCCACCTTTACCCTAAAATGGCCGGTGGGAACCGGCCCTACGAAGTACAAACACCCTCGTTTTTCATTTTCATTGTTCTATTTTCATCGCTATGAAATCCTTGGATTGGCTGACCGCCCGAATTATCTTTTACCCCACGTTGGCATGGAACGCGTTGCTGGGGCGCGTTTTGAAAGTCAGAAACTGGTGGGATCCGATCGACGACCACGTCATCCTCGGGGCTTTCCCATTCTCATCGGACGTCCGACCGCTGGCCGAACTTGGCGTCCGCGGCGTGGTGAATACGTGCGAGGAATTTGGCGGGCGGGTCGCGCTGTATGAACAACATGGCATCGAACAATTCTACATGCCGACGATTGATTTCACTCATCCTGCCTACGACGATGTTCGCGGGGCCGTTGATTTCATCCAGTCCCACGTCGACAAAAATCAAAAAGTCTACATTCACTGCAAAGCCGGCCGCGGACGCAGCGCGACGGTTGCCATCTGCTGGATCATGAAGTCGCGCGGGCTGTCAGCCGCCGAAGCTCAAAAATATCTGCTGGAAAAACGAGGCCACATCAACGCGCATTTAACAGAGCGGCCCGTCGTGCAACGATTCGAAGCAGATTTGAGCTAATGTCCAACATCACAACCCCGAACGCTTCAACTCCGAAGATGCGCTGATACAAGCCCGAAGCGCCAGCGAGTGCATATCCGCTGGCTTCCCGATTCACTCGCTGGCGCTTCGGGCTTGTACTGAAAACGCATCGCGATTTCAAATTACCGGGCGGTTTTTAACAAGATTCCCTACGCATTCACCTGTGATTTCACATGCGGCTTGATCGGCGTACGAGGATCTTTGGCCAACGACCAGGACAGTTCCTCATACCATGACGACTCGGATTCGACCAATTTGTTGATCTTCTGCCAGATCTCGACAGGCGGCCCAAACCCGCTCCAATCGACCGTCAACACACGTACACCTCGACGACGCATTTCGCCAATCAGCTTCTGGTAGTTATCGTACAACTGCTCTAAATATTCCAGCGGAACTCCCTCTTCGGTGCTCCGGCCGCGTGCATGCATGCGGTCGTAAGAATCTTGCGGCTTCACGTCCAGATAAACAAACACGTCCGGCGGCATCACGTCGCGGCTGATGTTGCGATACATTTCGACATACAAGTCATATTCCTCGGGCGTCATGAAGCCGCGCTCCATCGCCGTGGTCGCAAACACGGTGTCTCCATAAATTGGCCGGTCCTGGACGACCACGATTCCCTTATCACCCCAAGCCATTTCGACGGCCAAGCGGTGTTGTTCATAGCGCTGGCACAACATGAACATCTGCATTGCAAAACCACCGCCAGTATTTTGCCCCGACTGCAGGTCGGCGTAATAGCGCTGCAGGAAATGATCGAATTGGGGGTGCTGGGTAGGCTCTTCCATCACGCGCGTCTGATGGCCGGACGCCATCGCTGCCGACGCGATTGCGTGACAAGCATTCGTTTTACCGGCACCAATGTTGGCGTCGATGGCGATGAACAAACCGTTCCGTTTGGCGTGGGAGAGGCTCATGGGGAGTTTCCTATTTAATTTCCGTATTAAGTAATTGATTGATGTATTTGATCTTCTGCTCAGAAGCTTCACCGGACGCCATGCGCCGATACCGCAACTTTGAAAATCCTAGCGGCATGGGCGCCAGCCCTTCGGTTTCCGCACACTAATTATAAGTCTGATGAATCTCCTGATCTGATTCGCTGTGCTTCCGCTTCTCCAGCACCAAACGGATCGGGACTTCTCCAAAATCGAGCGAATCCCGCAGCACGCTCAGCAGGTACTTCTGATAGGTTTTGGCAAACGAATCGGGGTGGTTACATTTCAGCATGATCGTCGGCGGCGAAATCCCAATCTGAGCGCCGTAGAAAATCTTTGGCCGGCGTCGGTTGGAACCCATCGGCGGAGGATGACGAACGATCGCCTCTTTCAAGATTCGGTTCAGCTTCGGCGTGCTGACGCGCGAACGCGATTGCTTGAACAACATCTGAGCATGATTCAGCAAGCGTTTGCAGTTCTTGCCGGTCTGTGCGGTGATGAACGCGATCGGAACATTCCACAGCGACGTGAAATTATCATGCAGATAATCCACCCAGCGCTCGGTCGGCATGTGATCGGCCATCAAATCCCATTTGTTCACCACGAAGATGCATGGCTTTTGATTTTGTTCAATGTAGTGCACCAACTGCCGGTCAACCTTACTGATTCGTTTCCCCGCGTCGAACAACATCAACGTCACATCGGCATGGCGGATCGAACGGTGAGCTCGATGCGTACCGTAAAAATCAATATCCGTCCGCACACTCTTGCCGCGCCGCAGTCCCGGCGTGTCGATCGCCACAACCGTTTTCCCGTCCATCTCAAAACGAACGTCAACGCTATCGCGCGTTGTGCCAGCGACTTCACTGACAATCATTCGATCGGCTTCAGTCAGCGTGTTGATCAGCGTGCTCTTACCGACGTTGCGGCGGCCAACCAGAACGAACTTCATTTCTGGATGTTTAATCTCTTTAGCGTCGATTTCTTCCTGCGGCGGCAGGTTTTCAACGATGGCGTCGATCAGGTTTGTTTTCTTGCGATTGTTTTTCGCGCTGCAGACCAGCGGTTCTCCAAACCCCAATGAAAAGAACTCATTCGCCGCAACTTCCCAGTTGTCACCATCGCACTTATTGGCGACCAGCAAAACAGGCTTGTTCAACGAACGCAGTCGTTTGGCCACACGCTTGTCCAACCCAATCGGACCGTCCTTCGCATCGACAACAAACAGCAAAAGATCAGCACCTTGAATACCGACTTCGATCTGCTGTTCGATTTCCTCATCCAGTTCATCAACGTCGTTGATTCCGATACCACCGGTGTCAACGATTTCGAAGTAACGTTCTTCGTGGTTGAGCAATTGCACCATGCGATCGCGCGTGACACCCGCCATGTCATCGACGATGGCCAAGCGGCGGCCGACCAGCCAATTGAAGATGCTGGATTTGCCGACATTAGGACGGCCTACGATGGATACTTGAGGCAACATGGGATCAGGGTCGACTTCGATAAAGGCGCGTGTTTGAGGCGCGTTATTTTGGCACTTGATATTAGCTTTGAATCATCTCAAATATTATCCGATATCAAACATTTGTAGAGAACGAATTTTCTCACCCGTGCTGGAATTAGCGAAACACCT
>CAKZVF010000075.1 GCA_937921995.1 uncultured Pirellulaceae bacterium | reverse complement strand
AAAAGTTCCCAAGAGCGGAGTCTGGTCTGCTGTTGGTGATTTTGATCACGAGATACGATGTCTGCTGTACTCTGTCTACGACTTTTCGCCACGAAACGAATTGCCCATGTCATCGCGTCGACGCAAGAAACTTCCTGATCTTGAAACCGAATCGCATTTCGTTCAGATGACGCAGTGGCTGGCGATGGAGTCCAAGGCCGAAATTCAGCAGATGGCCGAGCGTCGTCAGCGCATGAAGCTCAAAGATCCGGAAAAAGGTGGGGAAACGATCGTTGATTTATCCATCGCCGATCATCGCGGCGGTTTGGGTGGACGGACGCTGGTCACTTTCAAGAAACGCAAGCCAAGCCATCCCATGCCATGGCATCGATTGCGGGTGGGTTCGCCGGTGGTGGTGTCACGCTTTCGTGATGATGATGGGCAATCCGAAACGGGCGTTGTCAGCAAACGCACACAGGATTCTTTGGAGGTCGCGCTCAATCGTTGGCCTGATGGCGACAACTTTCGTATCGACTTGACCGCTGACGAAGTGACTCGCCAGCGGCAGTTATCGGCAATCACAACGGCGATGAACTCGCGCGGCCGGTTGGGGAAACTACGTGATATTCTGATGGGGATTTCCGAGCCCACGTTTCATCCGGATCCGCCAGAGTTTGAATTTCAAACCACGTTAAATCAGTCTCAGCAAGAAGCCGTCCGGTTTGCGTTATCGGCGAACGATTTGGCGATCATTCACGGTCCGCCAGGGACAGGTAAAACGACGACGGTGGTCGAACTGATCGTCCAAGCGGTTGAGCGTGGGCAGCAGGTGTTAGCCTGTGCGCCAAGTAACACCGCGGTTGATAATCTGCTGGAGCGTTTGGTTGCAAAAGGCCAGAAAGTTGTCCGCATCGGCCACCCCGCGCGCGTCGCGGAGGAACTGCGACCTTACACGCTTGATGGGTTGGCTCAACGGCACGAGAACATGTCGGTGGTACAGGAGATGTATCGCGAGGCTGAAATGCTCTTTAAGAAAGCAGGCAAGTGGACTCGGCATCGTCCGGTGCGCGGCGAGAAGGCAGCGCTGCGTGACGAAGCGAAACAGCTAAAAAAACATGCACGGTTGATGGAGCAGCAGGCGATCGAGCAAATTCTTTCCCGCGCCAAAATCATCTGTGCGACCACGACCTTTAACGAAGACCTTTTGCAGGACAAATGGTTCGACATGGTCGTGATTGATGAAGCCTGTCAAAGCACAGAACCGGGGTGTTGGGTGCCGATTCTCAAGGCGGACAAAATCGTGCTCGCCGGCGACCATAAGCAACTGCCGCCAACGGTGCTCAGCCGCGAAGCGGCAGGCGAGGGATTCGCGCTGAGTCTGTTGGAACGTCAGGTTGAAATTTATGGTGATAACATCCACCGGATGCTGGATGTTCAGTATCGGATGAATTCAGCCATCATGAATTTTTCTTCCGGGCATTTTTACGATCATGAACTGATCGCTGATGCGTCGGTGAAGGACCATTTGTTGACCGATTTTGAAGCGGTTGAGACGAATGAGCTGACCGAACTGCCGATCGAGTTCATTGACAGCGCCGGCGCGGGCTGGGACGAAGAGATCGAAGCTGAGGGTTTAAGCAAATTCAATCCTCAGGAAGCGCATCTGGTGGTGGCCAAAGTACGGCAGCTGGTCGAAGCGGGCGTTGATCCCCAAGGTATTGCTGTGATCGCCCCTTATGCGGCTCAGGTTCGTTATCTACGCGACCAATTGGCTCAGACCGCCGGAGCAACCATCGTCGAAGTAGATACCGTGGACGGTTTTCAGGGTCGTGAGAAAGAAGCCGTGATCATCAGCACCGTGCGCAGTAACGGCAAAGGCGAGATTGGTTTCTTGGGCGATGAGCGCCGAATGAACGTGGCGCTCACTCGTGCCAAACGGAAACTGATTGTGATCGGCGACAGTGCCACGTTGGGCAGCAGTGCTTTCTTTGGCGTGCTGCTGGAGTACTTTCAAGAGCACGGAAAGTACCGCTCGGTGTTTGAGGAACCGACGTAGAAGGCATCAGTTCAGTGACGCCACCAACAAAAAAAGCCAGCCTGTTATTCAGGCTGACTTTAAATTTTTGCTCATGATGTGATTAGCATCGCTTCGAACAATTAGAGGGTCAGAAAGAGGATTTGCTGTTCAAGCGCATAAACGATTGGTTGTCCCTGTTCTGTGCTGATAGAACCATCGTCGATCAAGTTCGAGACTTGATCCATCGCGTCGAATAGCTTGGCAACCCCATCGACGAACCTTCTCTTGTTAAGGTCTTTTAACGCATTATTCAATAACTTCTGTATTTTCTTTCCTTCTCGTTTAACATTATCATTGGAATCGATCAATTCTTCGATGTCGTCAATGAGAATTGGAATAAGGAGTTCAGGAACAGTAGTAATAGGAGGCTCGACGACATTCGGGAAATACGACGTTTCCAAAATGCTAATATCTATATCGTCGCCGAGATTTTCGACGTCAAATTTGATTTTGGTTACGTTTATTCCTTCCGTGTTGGTCCAAGCAAAGACTCTCCCTGAAGGACCACCAATAAAGGTAGGACCACCAGTGGCAAAGGGTACTGTTTCAACCAGCGTGTCTCCATCGAAAAGCGAGACGGTTGGTGGGAAAACAAATCGTGTCCAAAACAGAAAGCCTTCAAGTTGTCCATCGGCAGGGTCTAGTTCGAGGCAAGCCGTGAGCGAGATGAAACCGGGACCAGCTAGTGTCAGGGATTCCAAGCTGTCTACAGGAGTACCGGTGAGGGTCGCGATCCAATCGTCAGGTTCGTAGGTCAGTTGCCCTTGAGCTTGAGCCGAAGCGGAGGCGGAAACGAAGAACATTGTGAATGCCAAAATGGCGATCGGAATGGAAGTGAGAGATCGGTTGAGTTGCATGGAAATACTCCAGATTTTGATACGACCAATATTTTGGTATGAAACGATTCCTGCAAATTCGCAGGAGAGCCCACCTCTATATTACTGGGTGGATGCACCGATTGATAGCAAAAGATAGCCATTTCAAAAATATTAATCCTGGGATGACTGGTTTCCACACTTCGGCCCAGTTTGCTGCTGATCAGCTAACAGCTGTGTTCAGGCTCCAACCGTCAAACTGCTACCAAAAGTGAACTTAATTGCAATTTTGAGCGTAAATAAACAGTGATACGGCGTTGAATTTTTGACCATTACTGAGCTAAAATTCCAATTGAAACCTCTTCTTCCTCAGGCTGATGGGCGCATCCCAATCGTCGTGAATACACTTCAACCAATTCGCCAGCGACTTCTCCGCTGTCTGCTGATCATTGCGGCTACGGCTTGCTTGGTCGTGTCGACGCTAATAAGTGAGGCGTCCAATGCAGCGCTGGCGTGCCCGTTCTGTACTTCGGTGGCGATGACGTTCACCGATCAATTGAGCGGTCAGGACGTCGTGGTGGCGGCGAAATTGGTGGAGCTACCGGAATTGCCCGAGAAACCGGGATCCGATCTGCCGCGTGCAACCTTTGAAATCACCAACGTCCTCAAAGGCAAACAGTTTGTCGATGTCGGCATGGAGTTTAAAGCCCTTTTAGTGGGGCGTTATAAACCCGGCAAAGAGTTTTTGGTGATGGGAGTTGATCCTCCCTCGATTGTTTGGACAACTCCGATCAAGGCATCGGATCGCTTGATTCGATATCTAACCGACATTCAAACGTTGCCCGAATCGGGTGCCGATCGGCTGGCGTTTTTTCAAGACTATTTCGAAGATGAAGTCAGCTCGATCGCGTTTGACGCCTACGATGAATTCGCCAAAGCGCCTTACGCGGATTTGATTGATCTTAAAGACCGGATGGATCGCCAGAAGTTAATCGATTGGGTCAAGGACCCCGATGTAGCGATTAATCGCCGGCGTTTGTACTTCACGATGCTGGGGGTTTGCGGAACAGACACCGAAGCCGATGCCATCGAACAAATGATCACCGACGGAGGGACGTCGAATCTGCGCGGGCTCGACGCGCTGCTGGCGTCGTATCTTTGTCTCAAAGGCGAAGCGGGGGTGCCGCTGGTCGAAGAGAAATTCATCAGAAACGAAAAATCAGAATTCACTGATACGATGGCTGCCGTTTCGGCGCTGCGTTTTCACGCGACCGAAGTCGAAATCATCGACCGGGACAAGATCGTTGCCGCGGTGCGGGCTTTGTTGGACCGACCGAAGATGGCGGATTTGATTATTCCAGACCTTGCTCGCTGGGAAGATTGGTCGGTCATGGAAAAGCTGGTCACACTGTTCAAAGAATCGGCTGACGATAAACGCTGGCTGCGTGTGCCGATTGTTTCCTATCTGATCGCTTGCCCGCTGCCCAAAGCCAAAGAATATTTGGCGGAGTTGGAGAAGCTTGATCCGGCGTCGGTCGAAAGAGCCAATTTGTTCGGCCAAGGATTTGATGATGACGATGAGGATGACGATGATGAAGACGTTGTCATTGAAAGCGAATCCGAAAAAAGTGAAGCGGAAACTGAAAAGGAAGAAGTTGCCGAGGACGCGGTCAGCGACGTCCAATTTTCCACCGGCGGCATCGCGGGTAAAATACCTGTAAAGGTTTTCAAGGTTCCGATCGGGACCGCTGTAAAATCGGACGGTGAAGAAGCGTCGCAGGTTTCCTTGAACTCCGGACAACCAACTGACGTCGCAACTTCATCCGGCATCGCGACTTCATCCGACGTCGCGGCCTCGTCAGACGTCGCTCAAACCAACGGAGCAAACGCCGTCGGAAAACCACCGGTCGCAGCGCTGGTGCCTTATCTTGAATTGAAGATCATTTTCATTCCGTTGCTCGTTTCGATCGTGCTGTTTGTGCTGCTTTGGTCGGTCGTCAGCGGATCGTTTCAGCGGCTGATTTTTTAGGTTTCAGCCGTTGCAGGGGAGGTCGAAGCTCTGCCTAAGACCTACTTCCTAAATTCCTGTAGTTCTCCGGCGGAGTCTCAACCTTCGGTGTAAGTTCAATTGGCCAAACCTTTTGGGGAATTACTTCGTATCACCAATAGTCGCTATTCGTTTTTTGGATTGTCGAATTTAAAATCAGTTCTATGAACTCACCCAAAATGTCCTCTTCCGCAACTTCTAACCCAGAGCAATACCGAGCAGTCAGCAAGGCCATGGTTGCCTGTTTGGCCTTTGCAGTGCTGAGCGTTTCTGCGTTCATGGCTCAGGTATTTGTGCTGCTGCCAATTTTGGGCGTCGGGTTTGGTTTGGTGGCGATGGCAAATTTTCGGCGATACCCTAATGAACTGGTGGGGAAGAAACCCGCGCTGATTGGTTTGGTTATCTGTGCGGTTCTTTTGGTCGCCAGCATCTCCATGCATGCGATCATCTATGCGACTGAGGTGCCCGAAAACTACCAGCGGATTTCGTTCCGTGACCTTGCTCCAAATCGAAAGACAAGTTTACCCTTCTCTGAGAAAGCGATGGAGTTGCACGGAAAGCAAGTCTTCATCAAGGGATACGTGCGCCCGCCCTCGGGTAAAAAGACTAAGTTGAGCAAATTTATTATGGTGGGCGATTTTGGTGATTGTTGTTTCGGCGGTTCGCCTGATATCACCGACGTGATTGCGGTGAAGATCACAACCGACGACACGGTCAACTATAGCTACGGTCTGAGACGCATTGGTGGCATCTTTAAGCTCAACCCCAATACGGTCGCGCCCGACGAAAAAGAGATTCCGCGCGTCTTCTATGAAATTCAGGCGAACTACGTGCGCTAGTTTTTCCGCGAGTGGCTAACCCGGCACAATAATTTCACGGCTCACCGATGGCAGTCACACAACGCAATTTTATTCCCTCCGTTTTGATCCTGATTGGACTGGGCATGTTTGCGTTCTTTGGGTTCAGTCGCAGCGAAGTTTCCGAATTCGATTCGCCCTCGAACCAATCAAACGCATCAAACGGAACTGCTGTCCAACGTGATGAAGCGGCGATTGACGAAATCGCGCGGCAGGCGGCAGAAGAGGATGTGGATGATCAAGCGCGTGATGCACGTGATGCAGAGAATGCGGAGGCGGCATCTCCTTCTCAGGAGGATGTCGTCCAAGAGAAGAATCCGGAATCCCAGCGGCTGAACCTCAGCGGTCAAACCGTCGACGATAGTGTGCCGACTCGATCGGCCGATGGAAAGTTCGACATTACTTTCGACCACATCAAGTTCGACATTCCTGAGGACCAGCCCTATTCGTCGGCGATGCTGACCGATCAGATTCGCCAGTTGGATGGGCAGCAGGTAAAGCTGCGTGGCTATATCCGGCCCAGTTTCAAACAGCGCGATCTAAAGAATTTCATTTTCGTGCGCGACGACAAGGAATGCTGTTTCGGGCCCGGCGCTGCGCTGTTTGATTGCGTTGTCGTGAAACTGGCAAAGGGTAAAGAAACCGACTACACGGTGAGGCCCGTGGCCGTTTCGGGGAAATTTATTCTGAAAGAGTACCAGGGGCCCGATGGGAATGTTTGGGCGATCTATCGCATGAAAGATGCGGTGGTGACGAAATAGACTGCGACTTTAAAAATGCCACCGGTGTCGTTGCTTCGGTGGACCCTGCGTGAACCTCCTTTCTTTTGTTGCGTCGGTAACATTTGAGTGCTGATTCAAATATACTGTCGCCGTGTCGGTGCGGCTGCGATTGTCGCGACTCGGAGAGTCGCGTTACGCAACACGACGCTCCGAGTCGTGAACTGCCCTTCAAATTCCATACTCCCATAAACTGTTAGAGAATTCGAATTGAGTAAAGACCGGACCTTCATGCTGGACAACGCGCCGGTGATCTCTCTATCCCACGGTGACCTGACCGTTGAAGGTTACGCTCGCGCTGCGGTGCAGTCCTACTGGCGGATTCAGGAGCTGAAAATTGGTTTCGACATGGGGGCTCATCCTTGGGACTTCATGGGGATTCCTACTTGGATGATCTCGCACACCCATTTGGATCACATCGCCGCGCTGCCGCAGTATGTCGCGCGCCGGCGTATGATGAAAATGGATCCGCCAACCATTTACTTGCCGGCCAAAGCCGTTGATCCGGTGCAGGCGATGCTCCGATCCTTTGAAAGACTCGATCGAGGGCGATTGCCGTGCAAGTTGATCGGCGTCGAAGAAGGGCAAGAGTTCGAACTATCGCGCGAGCTTGTGATGCAGCCTTTGAGAACCAAGCACACGATTGTCAGCTACGGTTTTGTGATTTTCGAACGGCGTAAGAAACTAAAACCAGAATACGTCGATCTGTCGGGGGAAGAAATTCGCGACCTGCGATTGGCTGGGACCGAAATCACCAATGAAGTGCGCGTGCCGATCGTGGCGTACACCGGTGACACCTCGGCCGAAGGATTGGATAATAATCCGATCTTCTTTGATGCCAAAATTTTGATCACCGAAATGACGTTCATCGCGCCCGATCACCGTCCGGAGCTGATCCGTAAGAACGGCCACATGCACTTGGACGATTTCGCGGCTCGCGCTGATCGGTTCAACAACGAAGTCATCATCGCCGGTCACTTCAGCACGCGCTATTCCAAGCGCCAGGCGGAATCAATCGTCCGCAAGAAGTTGCCGGATATGCTTGACGATCGACTGAAAGTTTGGGTTTAACCAACGCTGCCTTTCGCTACGAGGCGGATGTTTATCAAATGCTTGGAACTATAGATGGTAACCCGACGCGTGACGGTCCGTTGATTTTGTCGCGGTAGGGTAGTGGCATAGGCTTCTAGCCTGTGAGGCTCACCTAATCTGTATCGCTTAGTCTTCTCTGAAGACTAAAATCACAGGCTAGAAGCCTATGCCACACTAAATCAACAGCCTGGTGAGCGAGAAGCGAAAGGCGACTAGCTCAAAGAATTCATGGATTCACTCCCACAAACTTTCGCGCCTCAAGAGCTAACCCCACGCAGCGTCTACATTCACGTGCCTTTTTGCCGGCATCGTTGCGGGTACTGTAATTTTTCGGTAGTGGCCG
>CAKZVF010000074.1 GCA_937921995.1 uncultured Pirellulaceae bacterium | reverse complement strand
CTGCAACGGAGTTTACAAATCGGATAAATCTCGATTCATGGCTTCCAGCACTTTGGTGTTCCGTTCGATCGCCAAGACCGTTGTTTGGCGCTGTGTTCCGTCGCGACTGGAGGCAATGACGGGAAGGACTTGCCGTTTGTTCGGCAGGTCCATTCGCACGGCGAACGATCCGTCGGATTCGATCTCGACGGGAACCCCAGCTATCGTCACGTTGGCGAAGGGATCGGTCGATCCGTGAACCACAATGTGTGCATCAACATCGAAATTTAATGTGCGGCTGAATCGCGTTAGCGAAGGGATGTTTTGAAACGCTGTTGTGTGCAGCGCTTGGCCGGATTTCTCTTCTAAAACTGACCGCAGCTGATGGGAAACGATGTTCGGCTCATACCCGCCACTGAGAGAGTAGTATTTTTCAACATCGTTGGTGATGTCTGCCCAAGATTCATCGGTTTCGGCGTTGGACGATGGCGTCAGCACTTCATTGCTCTTGGCGATCAAATGGAAACGTTCGGTATCGCCTTCTCCGGGCAACAAATAACCAACCGCAATTCGATAGGTCGAAGGGGAATCCTTCACATTGATAAACCAGTTGCTCGCGCCGCCGTGGATGGGAATTTCTTGAGCCAATTCTTCGAACGAGTTCGTGTTGCCGCGACTTTTGATTCTAAGCAGCCGCAGCACCGGCCGCGATTTGTGCCAATTGGGGCCGAGTGCTACTTTGACGCGCTGAATGGTTGATTTGGTGACCTCCCAATAAGCCTGCATCCAAAACGAATCTCGGACGATCAACACGATACGGTCGCTGGTAGGGGCTTCGCTGGAGGCCGATCGAAAAGCAATGTCACGCAGCTTTTCCTGTTCCTCATTTTGCAAACGAATCTTCTTCGCAACCGCCGACTCCACAGCAGCCGATTTAGACGACCGCGGCTTGGTTGAGACTCTGGCGGAGATCAAAGGCGATGCGGGATCGGATTTGGCTTGATTGCGTTTCTTCTGTTTGGCCTTGTCCTTCGCCAATTTTATCAGCGCGTTGACCAATTGGGTCTTCCGCATGGAATGCCAACCGGGGACACCTTTGTTTTTCGCCATCTGAGCAAGGTCGCGAGAAGTTTTGGCGCTGAGCGATTCTACTGAAATCAAGATTGTCTCCCGTCGTGCAACACGACACGTTGATAAATCCAGCTCGGGCGGTATCCAATCCCCACCTCGAACAATTGTTTTTCAAAGCCGAACTGGCATCCAACAGTCCGCAATAAATTCGGCACTGGCGACACAAAGCAAACGCCGGCGCCCGGGTTATCAAAAAGAAGATGTGTTCCTTAGAAAGCAGCAATCTCAGGGTAACTGCAAGGTAAATCGAGGCCGTTACCGTGAAATTAAAGCCTCACTATTGTTCTCTTTTGTAATATTCCCCGCCATAGAGTCGATGTTAACCAAAAGCGGTCCTTATTGCAAACGTGGTGAGCTCGCAAGACAAAAACGAACCAATATAAACGCTTTAACAGCAACGACTTAAGGCCCAACACGTTTTTTTATTTGGCTGCTAAAACCCTCAAACGCACCGGCCATTAACAGAACTTGAACGCCATTGAACGGCGATAACGCCTGCTTAAACTGCATTGCTTCTACAAAAGCGGATGTGCAATGGGCTAAAGCAAATCACAAGGCAATTGCATCGACTAGCTTTGATCGGAAACCGCCGCTCTTCTGTCGATTCGGAACCAATCCAGAGGTGAGCGAACCGGTCTGAGGCGATTACTCCAGCCAGCAGGTTTTGATCAATTGGGAAATCAAACTGCCGAATAACCGGGAAAACTTTGTGAAATTTTTCTCAAAGTACTCTCGATGCTTATTGAAGAACGCGATAACTGGAGATAAGTTATGGGCCAGTTAAGAAGACAAATTTGAACGACTTCCGTTGAGATAGAAACCGGCGGACAGGTTGACCAAATTTGGTCGTTTGAGGCGAAACAAACAAGGCGATCTCTGTGAACGATGTTCAGCAGCAGTCCGAGGACACGCGGTCGCCTACGGCAAAGGCGCTGGACCTTGTTTCGCAGATAACGACGATCAGCTTGACGGCAGTGCTACCTGCCGTTGGGGGTTACTTCATCGACAACTGGTTGGGGACAAAAATCGTTTTCATCTTGATTGGGCTTGCCATTGGAATGACCGGGGCGGGCTTTCAACTGATGAATTTAGTGAAGAAACTGGAACGCCAGACCACTCGCGGGAAGTCTTCGAAGTGAGTAACCGAAACGAGTAACCGAAACGGATCGGATTCAGGGGTTATCCCAGAAACCAATAGGCAAAGGCTTATAAAGCACAGCTGTTGGTTTCTGGGATAGGTGCTGAATCGAAGATGAAGATGCAGCAAAGCAGATTAAAGAATCACTTTGGCCAGACTGGTAAAGCAGACGACTTGAGTTAGAAATTCGAACTAGGCAGTTCCTCGGAGAGCGCGTTGTTACGACTGTTGTTTCAATCGGGCGTCTGGGGATTGGTGATTCGGATATTTGTTGTTTGTTTCCTGCTGGGATTGGTTTTAGTGTTGTTAATTGGGTTGCGATGTGCAGAATGTCTGCCTTCGCAGTTGACCGAAAAAGACATCAAGATTGCGTTCTTTGTGGTGGCGTTTTCCACCGCATCGGCACAGTTTTTTAGTGAATATCCTCCGGGCGAAGATAAGGCATTTCTGCGGGTGGCAATCGCCACGATGCTTCGCACGGGATTACCAGCAATGGTGATCGTCATCGGCGGTTTGGTTTACCGGCAACTGATGACAGTTGAGATGATAAGTACGCTGATGCTGTTTTACGGCATCGGTTTGTTTGCGAGTTTATATCTGGAAATTGGCCGATTGAACCGGCGTGACATTTGACGGGGTACTGCGTAGTGAACTTTGATGACAAAGCTGTCAAAGACGAAGTGAAGGTCGAAGAGACCGACGCCGATGCAGCGAAGACTTCGCACGAAGATCATGATCACGAAGATCACGACCACGCCGCTCACGATGATCATGGGCATGATGATCACGACCACGACGACGGTCACTCCCATGATGAAGCCCACGGTCATGACGATCACGATGCCCACGCCGCCACAGGTGAAGCACCTGACACCGATACAATGAACGGCCAGTTGCAGGCGAACATGGATCACTACTTGGACATGCCCCATTTGATGGCACACGTTCAAGACGCAACTTACATTGAGACCCCCAAGTTCTTCGGGCTCAAACACACTGATGACCAAGGCCATGAGCATTCTGGTTTTGGCATCCCTAACGTTTTGGGGGTCACCCAACCGTTGATCGGCACGCCTGAGAAACCTTTTCTCACCGGACGTTTCACCAAGTTCATGGCGATCGAGTTGGTCGTTGCGATTTTGATGTTTGTGATCTTTTACTGGTTAGGTCAGAAGATCAAATCAGGCAAGAAACCCAAAGGCAAGATCTGGAACGCCTTGGAAGCGATGGTTGTCTTTATTCGTGACGAGGTCGCTCGACCTGCGATCGGGAACAAAGATCTTGATCGGTTCCTGCCTTTTATTCTCACGGTATTTTTCTTTGTCCTAGGCCTGAACCTTTTTGGGATGATTCCCGGTTTCGGATCTGCGACAGGTTCCATCGCGGTCACAGGCGTGTTGGCGTTATTCGTTTTCGCGGTCGTGGTTGGCTCAGGCATCAAGAAGATGGGTTTTGTCCAGTTTTTGAAGGCTCAAGTTCCGACAATGGATTTGCCGCCGGCACTGAGAGCCCTTTTGGTGCCGCTGATTTTTGTGATTGAAATTTTTGGAATGCTGGTCAAGCACTTTGTGTTGGCCGTTCGTCTTTTCGCCAACATGTTTGCCGGGCACTTGGTGCTGGCGATCTTTGTGGCGTTTATCGGCGTCGCTGCGGGCACCGCGTTGTATTATGCGGTGGCTCCGATTGCGGTGCTGGGTTCGATAGCGTTCAGTGCTTTGGAACTGTTCGTGGCGTTTCTACAAGCTTACATTTTTGCGTTTTTGGCGTCGCTGTTTATCGGTTCGGCGCAACACGCTCACTAATCCTTTGGTGAGCTAATATTGAGAATTTTGAAGTCGTTGCAACGCGTAACGACCTAACAACAATAAACTGTTTTTTTTCGTAATGCGGAGATATTTGATATGTCAAGTTTGGCTGGAGTTGGTATTGGTTTGGCTGTGATTGGTGCGGGTCTTGGTATCGGCAGAATCGGCGGCTCAGCCGTCGAAGGTATTGCTCGCCAACCGGACGCTGCTTCTCAAATTCAGACCGCGATGATTATCGCTGCGGCTCTGATTGAAGGTGCAGCTTTCTTCGCGATCATTATGGCCTTCATCGCTGGTTAAGGTTGGTGCGGCGCTGATGCCGCATTGTTCCTTCCTGCTTGAAGAGTCTGATGTTCTGCAAGAAGTGCGTTTGGTCTTAAGCCTGTTTTGCTTCCTTGAAACGAAGCTTTTAATTGATTGAGGATTGGTTATGAATATTCTGACCTTCAGCAGTAGCGTATTGCTTGCCAGTGATGGTGGGGCGATTAACCCGCTGCACGTTTCGGCGGATTTAGCGCTTTGGACACTGATCATTTTCGGTGGCCTGTTGTTTCTATTGGGCAAATTCGCCTGGAAGCCAATCATTGGAGGGCTCAACGCTCGCGAGCAAGGCATCGCGGACAAGATGGATTCGGCCGACAAAGCCGAGGAACAGGCTCAAGCCAACCTCAAACAGTATGAAGAGAAGTTGGCCGGAGCTCACGATGAAGCGGCGGCAGTGATGGCCGAAGCGAAAACCGATGCCACCGCGGCAAAGGAAAAAATCATCGCTGAAGCTAACGAAGAAGCGACGCGTACGCGTCAGCGTGCACTCGCCGACGTCGAAGCGGCAAAGAGCGCTGCGGTTCGTGAATTGGCCGAATCATCGGTCGACACGGCGGTTGGGCTTGCCAGCAACATTGTGGGGCGGTCTTTGAACAAAGACGACCACGCGCAATTGATTAAGGAATCTGTCGAACGTTTCTCGGCGCCCGGTGCTTAAGAAACTGACAAAACTACTAAAGACGTTGTCTCCCGACGGTGCTAACTCAACCTTAGCGGTTCACGAAATGGCCAATCAAGAAACTCCCGAACTTATCACGACCGACCAACAGCAATTGGGCGAAGTCTACGCCAAAGCGTTGCTGGGCGTGGGTGAGAAGTCCGGAAGTACCGAAGACCTCATCAGTGAGCTCAAGAGTGTTAATCAAGCGGTCGCCGAACTGCCAAAACTCTCCAGTACGTTGAAAGCACCGCAAATCGGCACCGAGCAAAAGACGGCGTTGATTGAAAAAGCGTTCGCCGGCAAAACCAGTCAACCGATGATGAATTTCCTAAAAGTCATCGTCCAGAAGGATCGTTTTGATTGTCTGCCTGCGGTTGCGGTCGCGGCACAGCAGATGCACGATCAAATGTCCGGCAGAATCCAAGCGACTTTGTTGACGGCCGAACAGGTCGACGAAAAGACGCGCGGAGAGATTGCCGATCAACTGTCCAAGAAGCTTGGTAAACAAGTCGAGCTCAACGCCGAAGTTGATCCCTCCATTATTGGCGGCGTCGTCGTGCGAGTGGGTGACACGGTTTACGACAGCAGTGTTGCCGGTCAATTGAAACAGGTTCGTGCCAAAGCGATGAAAAAAGCTTCTGACGTGATCCGGGAACAGTTGAATCGGTTCACCAACGAAAATTAAAGATACAAAACAATAACAACCCTTTCTACCTTCAAATTTAGCGTTGAAGACGAGGACTCAGATGAAAATTAGTGCTGACGAAATCGCATCGGTCATCCAACAGGAAATCGAACAGTTCGAAAGTCAGATCGATGTCAGCGAAGTTGGCACCGTTTTGGAAGTTGGCGACGGTATCGCACGTGTTCACGGGCTGACCAACGTCGCGGCTGGTGAAATGGTCGAATTCCCGGGCGGCATCATCGGACTGGCGTTTAACCTCGAAGAATCCTCGGTCGGTGTCATCATTTTGGGTGACTACCTCAAGATTAACGAAGGCGACAGCGTCAAAGCACTCGGCACGCTGCTGTCAGTTCCCGTCGGCGATGCAGTCGTCGGTCGTGTGCTGGATCCGCTGGGAAATCCACTCGATGGAAAAGGCCCCGTCAACGCCTCGAAGACTCGTCCTGTTGAAGTGATCGCCGCGGGCGTCGCCGAACGTCAGCCTGTTGGCGAGCCGATGGCGACAGGTCTTAAAGCGGTTGATGCGATGACACCGATCGGTCGTGGTCAGCGTCAGTTGATCATTGGTGACCGTAAGACGGGAAAAACAGCGATCGCTCTGGATGCGATTCTGAACCAGAAAGGTTCCGGCGTTAAGTGTTTCTACGTCGCCGTCGGTCAGAAGGATTCTTCGGTCGCCGGTGTGATTAAGGAATTGACCGAACGCGGTGCGATGGACTACACCACGGTTATCGTCGCCGGTGCTTCGGCACCAGCGCCTCTCCAATACATTGCTCCCTATGCGGGCACTGCGATGGCCGAAGAGTTCATGTACGACGGCGGGCACTGCCTGATCGTTTACGATGATCTATCAAAACAGGCTGTTGCGTATCGCGAATTGTCACTGTTGATGCGTCGTCCTCCAGGACGTGAAGCCTATCCTGGTGACGTGTTCTACTGTCACAGCCGTTTGCTCGAACGTTCTTCGAAGCTAAGTGAAGAGCTTGGTGGTGGTTCGATCACCGCGTTGCCAATTATTGAAACACTCGAAGGTGAAGTTTCGGCTTACATTCCGACTAACGTGATTTCAATTACCGACGGTCAGATCTACCTTCAGCCCGACCTGTTCTTTGCCGGCATTCGCCCTGCGATGAACGTGGGTATCTCGGTTTCGCGTGTGGGTGGTGCGGCTCAGGTGAAAGCGATGAAGAACGTCGCCGGTAGTTTGCGTCTGGACTTGGCGTCTTTCCGTGAGCTGGAAGCGTTCGCTCAATTGGGAACCGATCTTGATCCTGCCACTCAGGCACGTCTTGATCGTGGTTACCGCATGGTCGAATTGCTCAAGCAGAATCAGTACAAACCGCTGAGCATGACCGATCAGGTGATGTTGATTTACGCCGGTACCAAAGGTTACCTGGACGGCGTTGCCCTCAACGACGTCGGCCGCTGGCAGGATGAGTTCCTTGAGTTCGTTCAGACCAAGAAGAAGTCGGCTTGGGACACGATGGAGAAGGGTCTCGAAGACGGCGGTGCTCTTAAGAAAGACGACAACGAAGCCACCAAAGCAGTCATCGAAGCACTCACCGAATTCAACGAGTCGTTTAAGTAGTCCTAACAGGCCCCGCCAACTGAGCCGCAAGGCTCTAGCCGCGGGTGCCAACCGAACAAAGAAAAATAGTTTAGACCTATACCAAACAATCCAGCGGCTAGCGCCCTGCCGCTCAGTTTCTCAACAATCCCCAAACGTTTTCCGAGCTTAATTCATGGCCAACGCCAAAGCATTAGATAAACGCCGCAAGTCGATTCGCAATATCAAGAAGATTACGCGCACGATGGAGTTGATCGCAACCGCGCGTTTCAAAAAAGCGATGGACCGAGCAACATCGGCCAACGATTACACGCGCCGCATCACTGCGGTTGTGTCGGATTTGGCTCGCGCCGGTTTGGAAGTTTCGCATCCGCTGCTGGACGCTCGTCCCGAAACAAACAACGCCAAAATCTTGGTGCTGACTGGTAATCGTGGGCTGTGTGGTGGATACAACGGTAACGCATTGCGACAAGGCATTAAGTCACGCGAAAGCCTACAGGAAGAATTCAAAGACGTTCAAACCGAAGTCAGCGGAAAACGCGGCGTTTCGGGTTTCAAATTCCGCAACATCGAAATTGGCGAAAGCTTCCTGCAGTTTGACGACCAACCCAAATTCGACGAAGTCAAAATCATCGCCGAACGTTACTTGCAGGAATTTATTACCGGCAAAATTGATCGCTTGGATGTGACCTACACCAAGTTTGAAACGGTCGCTCGCCAAAAAGTGGTTACCGAAACACTGCTGCCACTTGGTAAGCTGGAGGGCGCGGACACGCCGGTTTCCGAAGAAGCCAAAAAGGGCGAATCCATCTACGAATTCCTACCATCGGCAGAGAGCATTCTCGAAGAGGTCGTCCCCTCGAGTTTCAAAGTCAAATTGTTTAAGTGCTTCTTAGACGCCGCCGTTAGCGAACAGATCGCTCGCATGGTGGCCATGAAAAGTGCTACCGAAAACGCCAACGACATGATCAAGACGCTTTCGCGGACCTACAACCGAGCTCGCCAATCTCAGATCACCGGCGAGATCATGGAAGTCATCGGCGGTGTCGAGGCTCTGAGCGGCTAACAAGATTTCACAACCCGAACGCGTAAGCGAGGGATCCCCCCTCGCTGCAAAAATCCATCAAACCAATTCGAACAAACCAATTTCAACATATCTAACACGATATAACTGGAAATAGACATGAGCAATTCCCAAAACGGTCGCATCACCCAAGTCATCGGTTCGACCTTCGACGCCGAATTTAGCGCTGACGCAATGCCCGCGCTTTACAACGCGGTCACCGCCGAAATCAATGACGGTAACGAAACTCGTACGCTGACCGGTGAAGTTTCCAAGCACCTCGGTGGCGGACGCGTTCGCTGCGTGGCGTTGGGATCTACCGAAGGCCTTCGTCGCGGTTCGGACTGCGTTGACACCGGTGCTCCGGTTTCTGTTCCTGTTGGTGAAGCAACTCTTGGCCGCGTGTTCAACATGTTGGGCGAACCGGTTGACGGTCGTGGTGAAGTCAAAACTGATGAGGTTCGTTCGATTCACGCCAGTGCACCGGCGTTGGAAGACCTTTCAACCAACACCGAACTGTTTGAAACAGGTATCAAAGTGGTTGACCTTCTGACACCATTTGTTCGTGGTGGTAAAGCGGGTCTGTTCGGTGGTGCGGGACTGGGCAAGACCGTTATTCTAACCGAGTTGATCGCGCGTATCGCCAGTAAGCACGGTGGTTACTCAGTATTTGCGGGCGTTGGTGAGCGT
>CAKZVF010000073.1 GCA_937921995.1 uncultured Pirellulaceae bacterium | reverse complement strand
TTTTCACCGCTGGCCCACCACGTCAGGTCTTCAGTGAGCATCTCTTGGCGGCATGCATCAAGTTCATCTGCAAGACCATCAAATTGTTCCCGCGTGATTCCATGCGGGTGCACAAACGCGTTGCCGGGATCAAAAGTAATGGGTTGAATTTTTGGCATAGGTATCGCGTAAATCGCGATTTAGAAAATTGAGCATCTAAAAAATCTGAGTTCAAAACGAAAAGTGTCATGGTCGGGACTTAATTGTCACTAATTCGATGGCCACCTTCCAGTAGGTGCGCATCTCAATTCGTTGATATTCGAGGATAAGCGTCGACGTCTGTCGCTCGAAAAAGTATTGGAAATGTGCTAAAACTATGACGTTGTTGAATCAGTCTTTTTTGAAGAACGCGCTGACATGAAAAATCCAAAGCTACGAATTTCCGAAACAAAAACATTAGCCTCCGTGTTTGCTGTTTGCTTGATCGCGCCGTTGTTTGTCGGCACCGCGTTGGCCGATGATTGGCCGGCTTGGATGGGCGCGGCGCGTGATGGCGTTTACCGTGAATCAGGTATCGTAGACTCAATTCCCGAATCGGGTTTAAAAGTCAAATGGCGTCAGCCGATCGGTGAAGGCTACGCCGGACCGGCGGTCGCCGACGGCAAGGTTGTCGTTTTTGATTACGTCAAATCCAAAGGCGAAGTGGTCAACGATCCAGGCAAACGCGTCGAACTTCAAGGTGCAGAGAGAGTCACGGTGATGGACGCTGCGACGGGAGATGTGGTGTGGCAGAAATCTTACGATTGCCCTTACAGCATCTCCTACCCCGCCGGCCCACGCTGCACGCCTACGATTGACGGCGACCGCGTCTATACGCTCGGTGCCGAAGGCGACTTGCATTGTCGTTCGATGGCCGATGGCGAAATCATCTGGCAAGTCAGCATGAAAGAAAAATTCAACGCGCAGATTCTCATTTGGGGACAATCTTCGCATCCGCTGGTCGATGGCGATTTGCTGTACACGATGGTCGGTGGTGATGGTCAAGGTATCGTAGCCTTCGATAAAATGACCGGCGACGTTGTGTGGAAGGCTTTAGATACAGAGGCCGGTTATTGTCCGCCGTCAATTGTAGAGGCCGGCGGCGTGCGTCAACTGATTGCATTTCACCCCAAAGGCGTCGCCAGTCTCAATCCGACCGATGGGCAGAAGTATTGGGAGCTGCCGATCGAGCCGCTGTATCAGATGTCGATCGCGCGGCCCATGATTGACGGGAACTTGTTGTACGCCAGCGGCATCAAGAGCACTTCGTTGATGATCGAATTGGATACCGAGAAACCGGGTGCGAAGGAACTATGGCGAGGCAATCCGAAGAATTCGATTTTCAGCGCCAATGCGACGCCGTTATTTGTGGACGGCGTGCTCTATGGTTCGGACTGTCGCGTCGGGTGCTTGTTCGCGGTCGACGCGAAAACAGGCGAAAGGCTGTGGCAGACTTTCGAAGCGACACGGCCTGAAGAAAACCGCAAAGTCAACCACGGCACCGGGTTTGTCACGCGCATCGGTGACACCGACCGCTATTTCATCATGAACGAAGTGGGCGATTTGGTGATGGCGAAAATGACGCGCGAGAAGTTTGAGTCGCTGGGACGATTCCATGTGCTAGAGCCGACCGGCGAGGCGTTTGGGCGCGACGTTGTCTGGAGTCATCCTGCGTACGCTCAGCGCACGCTCTTTGCTCGAAACGACAAAGAGATCGTCGCCGTAGATTTGGCTGATTCAGAGAATTAGCGAACACGCTTTTTGCTTGTAATTGTTAGCTCAGACTTATTCATCCAAAGCGCACCAAAGGGAGGACCAAGATGAACGACAACCCGTATCGCTCGTCGATCCTTGAGCGTCCCGAAACATTTTTTTCGAAGCCGCAGCTGGATAATTTGGCGGCACAGAGAAAAATCACACAGATCATCGTGGGTGCTTTGATGATGGGGATGGTGTTTTTCTTTATTATTTCCGCAGTTGCCGGAGGCAGCCTGACCAATGCGAATCTTTCGTTCGGCTTAGACAAAATCATCACGATCATCGCGGTTGGGTACGCGGTCGTCGCCATTGTTTTATCGCAAGTGATCGCGAAGTTCATCTATAAGAAAACTTCGATGGCGGGTGACGCACCGACCGACGAAGAAATCAATAAAGCCCATGGGCAATTTCAGACCGAGCTGATTATTCGATCGGCTTTGCTGGAGGGAGCTGGTTTCTTTTGCTTGATCGCGCTGTTGATCGAACACAATTACTTGGCACTCGTTGGTGCTGCGGCTTGTGTGTTTTTTCTTCTCTTGAAATTTCCTCAAGAAAGCAATCACCTGTATGACGTTCAGCGTCGTTTGAACGATCGCGTTTAAACAAAATTAAGCCCAATCAAAATCAATTTTCCGAATTTCAAAAACTGAATTTTTACCGTAAACGAAATCTATGAAGCCTCTGAAGAAACTTGAAAACTACAACGCTCCCGACGGTCCCGTCGTTTTGGTCATTATGGATGGCGTAGGCATTGGTCACGGTGACGCTGGCGATATGGTCGCCAAAGCCTCCACGCCAACGCTGGACTGGTTAAAAGAGAACGCGCTCTATACGACGCTAAAAGCGCATGGTACTGCTGTCGGAATGCCGTCAGATGACGACATGGGCAACAGCGAGGTCGGTCACAATGCGATCGGTTCAGGACGCGTTTTCGATCAAGGTGCCTTGCTGGTCAAACGCGCGGTGGCGTCGGGAGACATTTACAAAGGCGATGTTTGGCAAAAGATGACTGGCGCGATTGGTGCTGATAACACGTTGCACTTTATCGGGCTGTTGTCCGACGGGAACGTGCATTCGCACATCGACGTTTTACTGAGCATGCTGTCTCAGGCTCAGTTACAGGGGATTAAAAAGGTACGCGTCCACACCTTGCTGGACGGTCGCGACGTTCCGCCGACTTCGGCGCTAGATTATGTTGCCACGTTGGAAGAACACTTAGCCGCCATCAACCAGTCTGGAGATATGGATTATTGCATCGCGTCCGGTGGCGGGCGTTTGTACATCACCATGGACCGATACAATGCCGATTGGCCGATGGTGGAACGCGGTTGGAAAACGCATGTTCGAGGCGAAGGCCGGCAGTTCGAAAATGCCGCAACGGCAATCCAAACGCTGCGCGATGAAACGCCGGGCGTCATTGATCAAGATCTGAAAGAGTTTGTCATCGCGCGCGACGGAGAACCGGTCGGCCCGATCGTCGATGGTGACAGCGTCGTGCTGTTTAACTTTCGAGGCGACCGCGCCATCGAAATTTCTCGGGCGTTCGACGAAGAGGATTTGACCGAATTTGATCGAGGAGAAGTTCCCAACGTCCAATTCGCCGGCATCATGCAATACGACGCCGAATTGCAAATCCCTAAACAGTATCTCGTATCGCCACCTGAAATCGACGACGTGATGGGGGAATACCTTGCCAATGCCGGCGTCCGTCAATTGGCGATCAGCGAAACGCAAAAATATGGTCACGTCACCTATTTCTTCAATGGCAACCGCAGTGGAAAATTTGATGAAGCCAAAGAGGACTATGTGGAGATCACATCGGACCTATTACCATTTGAGCAACGGCCCTGGATGAAGGGTGGCGAGATCACCGATGTGATTCTTGATTCGATTGAGAATAAGAAACACGATTTCATTCGCGTTAATTACCCACATGGGGATATGGTGGGGCACACGGGGAATTTGCTGGCGGTACAGATTTCCGTTGAAACGGTCGATTTGTGTTTGGCGCGAATTCTGAAGGTGCTCAAACCGGCGGGCGGGATTTTGATCGTAACGGCCGATCACGGCAATGCGGACGAAATGCTTGCCTTGGGCAAAGACGGAAAACCGAAACTTGACGCCGATGGGAATCCGGAAATGAAAACCAGCCACACGCTCAACCCGGTCCCCTGCTACATCTATGACTGCAGTGGCAAATCGGATCTCAAACTCAGCGCCGAACAAGGGCTCGGCATCAGCAGTCTGGCGGCAACGTCGATCGCGTGTTTGGGATATCAGCCGCCGGAGGATTATGATCCGTCGATTGTTGAGGTTTAGAGAGTTGTTTGGTCGGTTGGTTTGAATCTTAACGGCACTCACTTTGACCAAAAATTGGACAATGGTTTAACGACGAGCCGGAAGGCGACCGTGTTTGGCGATACAAAACGCCGACGCCTGCCGGCTAGTCGTTAAACTGATCAACGATAGTGCCGTTTGAAAAAAAGGCATTCTGAACTTCCTAAATCTAAAGTAAGTGCCATCGGGCCTGCGTCCTCCGGTTTCGCCCCGCGTCAATCCAACGCAAAATTTCACGGAGACCCCAACAATGAATCCGATGCCGAAACTAAGCGATTGGGAGATTCAATTTGAGGCTTGGCTCAAAACAAAGGACGCCGGCGACGCGGCCCATGGACTGGATCACGTCAAACGTGTTGTCGCCAATGCCAAACGATTGGCTGCGGCTGCGGAGGCGGAACTCTTCGTCGTTGTGCCGGCGGCTTGGCTGCATGACTGTGTCAGCGTTGCCAAGGATTCCGAATTAAGGTCACAAGCATCCACGACAGCGGCCAAGCAAGCAAGAGAGTTCCTTGATCAGTCAGGCTATCCTAATCAATGGTTTGAGGCGATTGCCCACGCGATAGAAGCCCACAGCTTCTCCGCCGGCATCGCTCCCGAGACGCTGGAGGCCAAAATTGTTCAAGACGCGGATCGGCTGGATGCTCTGGGAGCGATTGGTATCGCACGATGCTTGCAGACCGGAACTGCGATGGGAAGCGCGTTGTATGATTCGACTGATCCCTTCGCCGACGATCGTATTGCCGACGATGGAGTAAGCACCATTGATCACTTCTACACAAAACTTCTCACGTTGGCCGGCACGATGCAAACGGAGGCCGGACGTCAGGAGGCCAATCGCCGAACCGAGTTCATGCAGCAATATCTGCAGCAACTGCGGCGAGAGATTGAATAATCGCGGATGCGAAATTCCATTGACTTTGTCCCGGCAGACCGGCTAACCTACCGGCAGATCGAATTCAACAAGGAAGTTGACGACCAATGTTTGGAATATTTTCGAAGAAGAAAAAGCCTGACGAAGGTTCCTTAGCCGCCGACTTGCGCGCCGCGCGAAAATCGGGAGTGAGGACCGCGATTCTTGTCACGATGCTGGTTTCGGGCGTCGTGCCCGCGCTGTGCATGTTTTGGCAAACCGATGACGGTCAGCTTTCATTTGTGGAACAGTTGAAGACGGTGTTTGCCGTCACATTGCACACTTATCCTCTGACCATCGCCGTCGCGATCATCACGATCTCACGGCGGCGGAAATGGTTTCACATGCGGATTGGTAGTTGGTGCTTTGCGGGTGCTGCGATCATCTTTTGCGCCGCGACGGCTAATTTGGTCAGTCAATGGACCGGTACCGGGTATATCGCCCCGGCGCGGATCATGCAGGAGCATCGCGATTCAGTGTGGCGGATGCCGGCGGCTGTCGTCAACGCGACCGGCGGATTCTATCAAGCGTATGGTTTTGGGACGTTTGTTGCCTCTGTTTTGATCGGCACCTACGCAGGCGCGACCGCCGACCGATTCCTCAGCCATGTCCCCAAATCACAGCCCGCAGCTGCGGATCTCGCACGTGAGATAATTATTGGGCGGAGTAAAGCGGCTTGAGGGATTTTGTCTCGTGTTACTTATTCCGCACCGTGAAATCTACGCTAGCAGAGGTGGACTTGCTCCAGCTCTGGAATCTCTTCAGACTCCCGCAGCGTAAGCCTCATTCTGATTCCTATCGTTTCCTTTATTAAGTTCTGGCCCGATGCCCAAACCGTTTTCCTGTCCCCTTTGCGTTACGCCGATCTTGATGATCGCGGTGCTGATGCTTGGTGGGATCGGTTGTCGAACGATACAGAATTTGGAAGCGACGAAGAATCAAACCTGCTTTGAACCGGTGGCCAATCCATTGATTGTGCCGATGGTGGACCGTTGGTTCCTGATGGACGAAATCAGCGATGAAATCGACGACTACTTTCGCGTCTTCCGCGAAGAACGCATCCGCAGCGTCGATGGCGTGATGACCGAGGGCTGGATTGAGACTCATCCGCGCATCGGCAGCACCGTGCTCGAGCCATGGCATCATGATTCGACGCGCGGTTATGAGAAGATTCACGCGTCGCTGCAAACCGTTAGACGCTATGCGAAAGTACGCGTCATTCCCACCAACAACAGCTATACGATTGACGTTCAAGTGTTCAAGGAACTGGAAGATAATCCGCGGCCGGATAATTCGCCCGTCTCAGGAAAAATGCTTCGCACTGACAACGCGCTCGATACCGACCTGCCCGAGAACTGGGCAGCGACCAACAACCAAGGCTGGATCGCGATGGGACGCGATGTTTCCCTGGAACAGCAGATCCTCAGAAACATCGAACAACGACTTAGCCAGTCTCCCTAGTCAGTCTCCTTAGCCAATTGCCTCAGCCAGTATCCTAAGCGAATCGCCTTTGCCCTCTTCCCTTAGCCAACCTCTTTGATAATCGCTTCGACTTGACGTACCGATTCCTTCAAGGACATCGCCGCCATTTGAAAATTGGTGTGCGATGAAATCTCCGGTTGGATTTCAACAAACAACTCCGTTGCGGCGATCAGTTTCTTCAGCTTCTTCTTGGCCTGTTTCATATATTTCGCATGGTCGCCAGCCCGCAAAGGTGGCCCCAACGCCAGCATGTAATCGTACAACGAACGCTGGACATCGTTGAGTTCATCGTCTTCTTCGGCCTCTTCGCTGTGTTTGATGAACGCGCGGACCATCCACACATGTGACAGCAAAACGTCCAGCCGAGCGACCGTTTCTGAAAGATCGGGTTCCTGAGGGTTCATTGTATCTGCCGCTGGGGGCCTAAGTCGTTGCGGGCGTGGGGGCGGGTTTGCGGCGAGGGGCTAGGATCAGGACCAACACCGCTCCGACGATGACCATCCCTAGCGAAATGAAGAAATACATCGAAACCTGCCCAAAAAGATTTTTAGTCGTGATTTCATAAAACGTGTTCACCACCGGCGCGAATCCGAAAACCAGCGGCATCACAAACAGAGGTTTCCCGCCGAAGTTAAACGCGTAAATGATCCCCAATGCGCCGATCGCGCCGGTTGCTCCGGCTCCCAGTGACCACAAAATTCCTTTGACGTCAGAGAAACTGCCAGGGTCGTCAATGGAACCCAACAGTAGAAAAGGAACGACCACCGCGATCGCAAAATAGGCCAACCCGACACATAAAAACGGACGCAGACGACTTCCGCCCATCTTGGCTTGTCCTTTGTGCAGTACAGGCCCGTACGCGCCCCAGCACAGCGCCGTGATCGCGATGCTGACGCCAATGGCCAGCGGCCAAGCGGGCAATGTCTTCTGTTTAGTCGCGGCGACTTCACCGTCACTATCGAGCACTGGTTTCGGGGATTGCTCAGCGGCGGCGTCATCCAGACTGGCAACGACCGCCGGTTTCTGGACCTTCGTCAAGCTGGGTTTGTTGATCAGCACGCCGGCGGCACCGATGGCGACGATCAGAATCGCGATATAAAACGGGACCGAAGCCTGTTTGAAAGTTTTCGCCATCGCCATCGTGACCAGCGTGTTCACGATCGGAGCCAATCCAAACACCAGAGGCATCACGTAAAACGGCTTTCCCTGAAACTTGAATGCCAAAATGATTCCCAACGCACCGATCGCACCGACGGCTCCGGCGAAGAAGGACCAGAAGAAACCGCTGGCAGACCAAAATCCTTTTTCGCCTTTGGTCATCAGCACGATCAAGGGAAACACCACTGCGATCAGGAAGTAAGCGAATCCTACGCAAATAAATGGCCGCAGCAGGCTTTTTTGGCCGCCGCCACCGCCCATGGTTTCCTGCCCCACGTGCAACACCGGGCCATACAGGCCCCAGCAAATAAAGGTCATGATCACAAAGACCAAAAATGTAAGGTTCCGCATGGGATTCTTTCGTTAACGATTAGATGATCACTTGAGTCTACACTCTAAGTCGGCCTCGGGTAGCCCTCGCTTGGAACAGCGCGGCGAGTATTACGTCGACCGCGCGAACGCCGCTTTTATTTCGGCAGGAATCTGCCTGAGCCCTGTCGTTTGGAAATCGACGAAAACCCAATTTGTTTCCGCGTCCGCCAGACGCCGTCCGTCGGAGGATCGAATGATGTGGTACTTGCGAATTGACGAGACTCTATTCAGTTCATGGACCCAAGTCTTGATCGTCACACGATCTCCCAACAACGCCGGCAGACGATATTTAATGTTGTGGGATCTGACAATGAAACCAGCTCCGTATTGTCGAAAACGATCCGCCGACCATCCGATCGCGGCGCTGTGAGCATGCGCCGCCCGCAAGGTCCAACGTATGTATTCGAGATTATTCACATGGTTCATGGCATCGATGTCGGATTCGGCCACGATGTAATCAAACTCGAATACGTCACTGTAGGGTTGCAGATTTTCGCTCATTGATAACTTTGTCCCAAGAACTTAAGTCCCACGTTTGTTTCCGTACCAGAAAATATGCTCTCGTTGGCAAAACGTGAAACCCTCGCGCTGGCAAACTTCCTGCATCCACTGCGTTCGGCTGTTAAGCGTCGAGATATCGATTCCCTCTGGCATCAGCAAAACCCGCGCGCGATCGACGTTATTGATTTGATCAAGATACAAATTGATCTCTGTTAAATCATCTGGTTCGGCAACGACAAATTTCAATTGGTAATCGTATTGAGCGATCATTTGGTTGACGATGTCGGGACGGTGTCGCTGGCTTTCGTGTTTTTCCCGCCAACGCCCTGCCCTACTTAACGCGGGCGTTGAATTAGATAGCTTCGGGCTGATGGACATCAGGTCACAATTTAGGTTGCGGTAAATTGTCCCAGCAGTCTCGATCGTGATATGAAAACCAGCCGCATGCAGCTTCGCACACAGCGGTTCAATCTCGTCGGGCAGCATCGGTTCGCCGCCGGTGAGCACAACGTGCTGACTTTCGCCGGCGCATAGCTGCGTTCTGTCCACAACATCGGCAACCTCAAGATTTTCGCCTTCGGGGTGCCACGAAGCAAACGGCGTGTCGCAAAATCCGCATCGCAGGTTACAACCGCTGGTTCGCACGAAAACGCTGGGAGTGCCGCAAAGCTGGCCCTCGCCTTGATTGGATTTATAAATTTCGGAAATGAACATCCGGGCTGGTCAGTGAAGAACGATTGATTATCTTTGTGGGCTGTAGCGGTATCACAGTATCCAATTCGAAGCTGAGCGTGACCAGAAGCCGGCTCGGCGTTTTTCCAACCTACCGACGTATTGTAATAATGAGTGACAAATTTCGCGATAAGCTTGAATCGTTTGAGAACCAGTTTCCTGATCGGGACTACCAGATCGAGATCGTTTGCCCTGAATTCACTTCAATGTGTCCCAAAACGGGTCAGCCTGATTTTGGCACGTTGACCTTCGAGTACGAACCCGGCAAACTTTGCGTCGAACTGAAGTCGCTAAAGATGTATCTTCAGTCCTTCCGCACCGAAGGTATTTTTTACGAGAACGTGACGAATTCGATCTTGGACGATTTTGTCGCGGTGGTGGATCCGAAATGGTTATTGCTGACGGCTAAGTTCACTCCGCGCGGCGGGATATCGTCAATCATCCGTGTCGAACATGGTCGTAAAGCTGGGGTTTAGCTTGCCCTTCCCGAATCTCGAGACCTTGGAATCGCGCGGTTTCTTGGACGGGCTAAGAGCCCATCCTACGAGAAATTTTATCATCCATCATTGAGCACTTGAGCGAAACTATGAGTTCTGCAACACCACTGTTACTTTCTGGATTTGCCGACGAAGCCGCGAATCAGAAAACGATCGATCAACAGTTCTCCGCGCTGGCGGCACTTGGCATGCGGTATTTCTCCATTCGTTTCATCGATGCGGGCAATGGCGTGAAGAACGCGATGGCGTTGGATGATACGGAGATCGCGTTGGTCAAGGAGAAGCTGACCGAATATGGCTTATCCGTTTCGTCGATAGGTTCGCCGATTGGAAAATCAAAGCTATGCGACGTCGACGATGGCACAACGACGGCCTACCGACCTTTTGCAGAATATCTTC
>CAKZVF010000072.1 GCA_937921995.1 uncultured Pirellulaceae bacterium | reverse complement strand
GAAGGCTACTTTGGGTTCCGGATGGTGGGGACTCACCATATCTACACGAACTTCAGTGTCCATGCATTGGAACCAGTCGGTAAGTAGCAGGCAGTTGATTTAGTAAATGAATGGTGATTAACAACGTAGGATGGGCACTCTTGCCCGTCCGAAATTGTCGATCTCCGCCACACCTCGCATCGTCTTGTCGCATTCCAACGATCACTGGAGGAGTAGCCACGACGGCAAAAAAAACACCGGCCATTGGCCGGTATTTGTATTGCACTCTAAATTTTGTCTCGTCAGAAGAATTTGTGGGTGAATTCTTGCTCTGGCAGCGCGCCGAGATTGTGATACAGCGTGGTTTCATAGGCATTTTGGGTTCTGAGCCCGTAAGATTTTCTGGTTACCAGTTTTACTTTGTTGTTGAACCCCTCGACAACACCTGAAGATAGCTTGCCCTCGGCGCGAAACCAGTTCAATAGCAACTCTCGTTTGGAACGAAGCGTTCGGGCGACTGCTTTCATGGGTTCGATCTTGCTCCGCATCGCGCGGGTGCACCTCGCGTCGAGAAACTTTCGAGCGTTGCCCGGATACCGATACGTCCAGAACTGTTGGAAGTCTTCTTTCATCAAGTAGCTGCGAATACTCTTGAGATTGTATTGCAGCAACTGGCTGAGCTTGACGGCCTGCTTGTCGCTGAGATTCTCAGGACGCTTGAGCAACAACCAACGCCCACCTTTGAGGACTTCTTCATAACCGTCGGCTTTGAGTTGCTTGACCTCAGCAGCACGCACCTTGTCGATCGCCTTGCCAATCTTCTGCACGACATGAAATCGGTCCAGGACGTGAATCGCTTGAGGCGCTTTCTTGGCGATCACTTTCAAATAGGCTTGCCACATATCACTGCAGACGAACTGCAACTTCGGCGTGCGATCTTTGCCAAGGACGCGAAAGAACCGTAGCAATGTCTTGGCCGTGCGATCGGGGCCGATCCACAGCAGGCGTATATTGTTTTGGTCGATCTGATAGACCAGCGTCTGATACTTGTGGCCTTTCTTCCACTGCACCTCATCGACTCCAATGGACTCGATGCCATCTAGGCTGCGATGGGCCAGCCCCCACGAAACAGCGTGTTTTACCGAGTTGAAGACATGGTCCCAACTGACGCGAAAACAGACGGCCACTTCTTTCCAGCTCATCCGTCTGGCCCAGCCAGCGAGAAACCACTGATACTCCGTCGTCAGATGATTCTTGCCCGTGGCCCACGGAATCCATTCGGCTTTCACACCGCACTCCTGGCAGTCCACGCGGCGGCGAGCATAAATTAGAACGACGGGAATCATCCAGAGGGGGATGAAGTCAAAACGCCGTGCCGGCAAGGTGTCGTAGCACGAGGCCGGCTGGTTACAAACTGAGCAGAGCGGCTTGCCGTTGCTGCGGGCACGCATCGTGACTTCGATAACAGGTTGTTCCTGATCGGAAAACTCTGCCGAAGCGATCACGAAAGGCTTGTAATTGGTGACGCGATTGAGGATAGTCTTGAGTTGCATCTTGTGGGATTCAGTTGTGGTCGACTTGTTTGCAAACTCATCGTACTAACAACTCTCACAAGGTGCTTTTTTTATCCGCCGTAATTTGATTTGAAAATAGGCTTCGTCGCTCTGTCATCCGTCGGGGCTCACCCTAGGCGAAGCGAATGGGCTCCGACGGATGACAGTTTGATGAAGCCGGTACCAAACCATTTCAGCTTCCGTCTCCACCAAGTGGCCAAAACATTCGTCGATCAGAGTCCAAAGGGGCTCAACTACAATTGGGGATAAAGCTAAAACCAACCCACAAATTCTTCCGAAGAGCCAAAAAATTGACGTCACCGCCCAAATCAACATCGCCCTTTAGCACACCGGTATCGACAGCAACAACACCCTCAACTTTGAGATTGTCAAAGTACATTCCAAAGCCAGTAAAAGGCGTCGTTAATCTGATTGCTGCAACGTCGGTAGACACGACAGGTTCGTAATTGCTTACTCCAGTGGCATCGAACGCCACGCCCACTTGATTCGCGGTCGAAAAGTCGAAGCTCGATGCGCCGATGGTCAGAGACATGTGCACATCTTTAGGTGCATTAAATTCATCGGGAGTGGTATCTGATCCATACCAGTAGCTGCCTGGAGGGCTTCCGAAGATTAAGCGTCCGTCAGCGCGAGTGGCATAACCAGGTCGTTGCCGGTCAGCGTTACTATTGCCGAATGAGCCGACATCGCCAAGCACGAAGCGCATGACAATATTTCCATTGGAATCTACGGCATCGACGTGGATCGTTTTTTGAATTCCGTTGACCCTGCGAGCAGCGACATCGAAATCTAAGCTGACGGTATTGCCATCGGTAAGTGATAACGTGTTGGTTAGGTTCAACGTTAGGTCCAGTTGCATCGCTGTCGTCTGATTTAGATCGATCAAAACAACATTGTTCCCGTTTATCGCGTCAGGAGCGCCGCTCACTGGAACAATAAATGGGATCGCAGTATCAGCGACCAGATCCATTGACCCAACCTCCGCGATCAAATCACCATCTTCAAAGTCGTTGCTGAAAGCAGTAATAACTTGAGCATTCGAGTTCGTCGCAAGCACGAGCAAGGCAAACGCTGTATAGGTCATCGTATAGACAAAATCTCGTATCATCTTTTTAAGTCCTTCCGAGAAAAGTAATTGGTACCGGCAAGCGGGCACAGTCTACCCGCGGGAATACTTAACTAACAGAAGAAATGTTGGTAAACCAAAAACCTCATCGCAAACAGCGTTGATAATCTAAGTGCCTGATTACCGACATAAAAAACGAGCAGTGCGGTTAAGCGACGGTCAACCTCACTGGCGAACTCGAAAGCGGCAGGCCCGCGACTTTACTTTGTCAACAGTCTATTGGGGACGTGCAGCGAGCGCCCGTGGTGCGGTACTTTCGCCCGGCCATAAATGGATGCCACCAGACCTAGAAAAAGCGTGAAAGCTTGGGGCTGTGAAGGCGTTACAAGTTTGGCCTTCCCAAATAGAGTAACTTCTCGGCTAAGAAGGGAATCAAAGCAGCTCAAGTGTGGCGAAAGCTGCCCTTGCGCACCGTTAATTTTCCTTTTTTGAGCAATTTTGACTGACTAACAGGCTTATGTCGCTATTATTTTCTAATTGGCGTATGTCCATAAATTCAATGGGTTTTGTCGCTACCGGATATCTATATTTTTTTCCTAGTTTTAATTTGCCGAGGGAATTGTGAATGCTTCTTCGAAAAATCACTCCTGGCGAGTTCGCCGGACTGGTTTCACATTGGTAGAACTGCTGGTGGTGATTGCCATCATCGGTATTTTGATCGGAATGTTACTTCCAGCGGTACAGCAAGTACGCGAAGCGGCGCGGCGGACGGAATGTGCCAACAATGTAAGGCAAAATGTTCTGGCGGCACATAACTATGAATCCGCCCATTCTTCATTTCCTCCGGGCAACTTTTGGCTCCAACATCCTGATACGAGTAACAACTGGGGAAATTCCTACTGGATTGCCATGTTACCCTTTTTAGAGCAGGGCAATCTGAGCAGTCTCTACAGCAATGAAGGTGGTGGCTGGACTGGTCATACCGGCGGCCCGGGTATGGTTAACAGAGAAGTGCTTAGGGGCGTACTGATTCCTTTCTTGAAATGCCCATCGTCAAGCATGCCTGATTTTCCCGTCACTTATACCGCTAAAGTAATGGGGGACAGCTTGGGTGAAGAAGGCGGGGTGACAGGTATGTCGCCTTGTTATGCCGGAATCACTGGATCCTCAGAGCATATCTCGGCCGAGCCGGGAGACGAAAACGGCATCGACAGTGCTGGCGGAATTCTTTTACAGCCAGCCAGAGGTGTAAATGAGACTACCGTTACGTTTGGGCAAATTCCTGATGGTTCTTCGAACACAATATTGCTCGGTGAACAATCTGATTGGTTGATCGGTGACGACGGTGAAATGTTGGACGGTCGGTCTGATTCAAATCACGGTTTCAACATGGGAACGAAGGGCAATAACAATGGTCGTCGATTCAACCTTACGACTGTCAGGCATCCAATTAACATGAGATCGGCCACCGCCGCTGTCGGTTCCATGGGCAACACCGGCCCTAACCGCCCCATCATATCGGCACATCCTGGTGGCGCACATGTTGGCGTTGCTGATGGATCTGTGCAATTCCTCTCCGAAGATACGTCGCTTGAGATTTTGTTTAATCTAGCCGATCGTGATGACGGAAATGTTGTGAGTGTTATTCAGTAACCTCGTTGCCGCAGCACGGCTTTGCCGTTAAGTGTGAATCCGTTTTTTTAATTCACTGTGTTGGAGTTGTTTGTGTCTTGTTTTGTTCAGAAATGTCGTTCACTCTGTTTTTTTACAATCTTACTCACCATCCCCGCACTTGTCGGATGCGGGGATAGTGGGCCTCCGACGGGGAACCTATCAGGTACTGTGTCCAATGGAGAGGAATTAGTGGGTGACTGTGTTGTTTCACTCTACGACCCCGTTTCCAAACGCGCAATGGGTGGAAAGGTTAACGACCAAGGGGAGTTTAAGATCAAAGAAATGCCGCTGGGCACCTACAACATCGGTGTAATGCAACGGACCACAGGGGAAGCAGTTAACGAACCGTTCGACGAAAGGATACCGCAGAAATATCGAGATCAGAAAACCAGCGGTTTCTCAGTAACGATCAAAGAAGGAGAGAACTCTACGGAACTAAAAATGGCCCCTTGAGCCCCTCAAGCGACAACTGAACTCCTCAAGAAGGCCTGCTTTCTACGACCGAAAGCAGGCCTTCTTGTTTTGTTAGCTTCTTTACCTTGAACAGTTCCTTTGCCGCCGACACGGCGGAGTATCCAGCGGGATGTATCGCGTGAAAATTTAGGCTTCGTTAATAAAGCACGCGTTTGCACCTTCTATTTTGCGTGGCCAATTCCTGCGCCTTCGCAAAAAAGTCGCCAGCGGCTGATCCTAACACGCAGAAGTAAACCACTTTCAATATCGGTAATCAGCACCATCACGACTTAATTGGCAACTGGTTTCGAGTTCTTCCAACTGCTTACGAAGCCGATCGGTCTGTTCTGGCATTTCAGCAGCGAGGTCGTTTTGCTCGTGCGGGTCTTTGGCCAGATCATACAGACGCCAGCGCCCCTTCTTTTTGGCTTCCTGAAGCAGTTTCCAGTCACCTGAAATGATCGCTTTGCCATCGACGCCTTTTTTCAATCTGCGATAGCCAAAGAAAAGGCTTTGCCCGCGTTGCTGGACTTCGCCGCGAATCACGGGCAGCAGATCAATTCCATCGATGGGTCGAGCGTCCTTCTTCTTCTTCGAATTCCCAACGATCGCCGCCACCGTTGGCAGGAAATCCACCGTGCTGCAGCGGACTTCGGTTGACGTTCCCGAAGGAATTACGCTCGGCCACACGGCACAGGCGGGAACCAAAAGTCCCCCTTCATACATCTGGTGCTTGTGGCCTTTGAAAGGCCCCGCGGACGCGATGCCTTTTTTCGCCAGTCCATCAGCCGGTCCGTTGTCACTGCAGAAAAAGATCACCGTGTTTCGCTCGATGCCCAACTCTCGGAGCTTCTCCCTAAGACGACCAATCTGCTGGTCCATGGCCGTGATACAACCGTAGAGATTCTTCTTTTTGTCATCCAAATCGGGGTAGAGCTTTTTAAATTCCTCGCCCGCGACCACCGGTTCATGGGGCGTGTGAAACCAAACCGTTGCCAGAAAGGGTTTTGCTTTATTGGCTTCGATGAATGGGATGACACGATCCATAATAACGCGGCTGTCATCACCGGATAGATTTTCTTTGACCAGTTCACCGTTGTGGACATACGGAAATCCGCCTTTCCATGGCCCGCCGGGATCGCCGCCCCAACTATTCCAATCCGCTGGCGTCATCGTAGGGTCCCACGTCGGTACGGCGCTGGTCGTCGCAAAATACTCGTCGAAACCATGATGTGACGGAGGCGAATAGAATCCGCGCGTACCAACCTCATCGTGTTTCACCCACCCGATGTGCCACTTACCAAACATGCCCGCTGAATACCCCTTCTTCTTGAGCATTTCAGCGATCGTGGTCTCGCCAACACGCATGCCACCGGTGTGAGCGGCAAGGATGCCGTAGCGAAATGGATAGCGGCCCGTCAGACAGCTTCCGCGTGTTGGCGAACACAACGGCGCGGCGGCGTAGAAGCGATCAAAACGCACTCCCTCTGCCGCCATCGCGTCAAGGTTCGGCGTCTTCACGACGTCGTTGCCGTTGAAGCCCACGTCGCCCCAACCTTGATCGTCGCTCATCAGCATGATCACATTGGGCGATGCAGAACGATCATCTGCGTTGGCAGGTTCCGGCAAGGGAATCGCCAAGATGACTAAGAAAATGATGGGATATGTTTTCAATTGAAAATTCATAGTCGCTTTCTAAGCGTTATGTCTAAATTGCAAGGTAGTGGATGAGGTTACGAATCCAGCAGCTGCATTCCACGATGCACTGCGGAACCAAAGGGAAAACCAGGGGCCGGACTCGTTGCCTCTCGTCAACTACTCTAACCCTAAAGTTTCAAACCGAAGCTACTACTTTATTTCCATATATGAGAACCGTCCAACAGTTCTTTGTAATTCGCCATCAGCCGTTGCTTGAGTTCGGCCAGCTTCTCAGGCATCACCAACGACAGATCCTTGCTCTCGCCTACATCTTCAGTGATCTTAAAAATCTGAAAATCAGACAACTCCGCCGCCTTGACCTCGGCCTCATTTTCTTTGGTCACATTAACCGCCTTTTCGATGTTCAGCTTGGCCAAAACCTTCCAATCGCCGTCGCGCATCGCGACCCGCCGTTCGTTTAACGCATTGTAAAAAATCCACAGTAGCGGTTTGGCGCGGACGAGTGCCTTGTTCTCAAACACGGGCAAGAAATTGCTGCCATCCAACTCCAAATCCTCCGGCGGCGCGGCTCCTGCGATCTCACAAAACGTCGGCAGAAAATCCAGCGACGAAACAGGATGGTTCACCACCTGCCCTGATTTGATCTTACCTGGCCATCGCATGATTCCGGCAACGCGAAACCCAGCATCAGTCGTCCACAACTTCATCCCTCGAAGCGGCGTCGCTCGACCAAACGAATTCTTCGCCCGGCTATAACGATGCAGTGTCTCAGGCCCATTGTCGGACGTGAACACAACCAACGTGTTTTCGTCGACGTTCAGCGCTTTGAGCGTCGCCAATAGTCGACCGACGGCCACGTCCACGTTGGCTACGTTCGCAAAGTACTGGGCCTCGTTGCCACTGCCGGATACTGAACTGTATTGTTCGACCAGATCTTTGGGGGAGGCGACCGGTTCGTGCGGTTCGTGAAAGGCCACGTACATAAAAAACGGCTGCTTGGGAGATTTTGTTTGCTGCCCTTTCAGCCACGTCACCGCCTCGTCCACCACCAATTGACAGCTATATCCTTCCAGCGGACCAACCTTCTCTCCGTTGCGGACAAAGTTTTTGGGGTTTTCGTGGGAGGGGCTGGCGTTGTTTTGCGTTCCAAACCAATGATCAAAACCGGCAGCATCCGGCTGAGGCTGATTCGCGGAGTTGAATTTTCCGTTGCAGTGCCACTTCCCCGACATGCAGGTTGCATAACCGGCTTCTTTCAAAAGTTGCGGGATGGTGACTTCCGAGGCCCGCATGTAGATGTCGCGACCTCCAGGAATAAAGTCGTAAACACCGGCTCGATTGGGACTGCGTCCGGTCAACAGCCCTACACGCGACGGAGAGCAAACCGGCGCGGCCGAATAGAAGTTAGTAAACCGGATGCCTTCGGCCGCCAATTTATTCAAATGTGGCGTCTTGATATGGGGATGGCCATAACACTCAATATCTCCATATCCAAGATCATCACACAAAATGACAACGATATTGGGGCTGGCTTCTGCCGCCTCTTCGCCATTGGCAGCATCGGCGAATGTGTGGGCCAGACAAGCCGCCGTCAGAGCGATTGCGAGTAGTAGTTTGAATTTCATCTTGTTTCCCATTGTTATTTATCGGCATCTATTGGGGGATTTTAGCGCGGTCGATTCTTCCGCGGATCGGCTGAGCATTTCACTGTAGTTCCCGCGTCGCGAAACAAATCTCGCGATTCTCTATAGCGGTTTGAAGAAAAGGGTAAGTCGATTCTACCGGCGGCGGAGAGGATTTGCCGAACAAACGCTCCCCAGTAGCAAATCTTTCCGCGCGGCGATCGTGGAGCTTTGGTTGCCTTAATTAAATTTGCCAATACGAAACTCATCTGGCGGCCAACGTGGATTTTCCAAGATTGGCACACCTTGGCTGTTTGGCAACGGGTCTTGGCCTTGGTACGATCTTTGAAAGTTCAGGCGTCGCGCGCTTAGCTTAGGTAGCGGTGTCCTAAACCTTTCATTGGACGACCTCTTGAAACTGAAGAAACAAAAATGAAGTCACGATTTGGGCGTCGCCTAATTTGGTTTAGCGGATGGTTGGTTTGGTTGCCCGTCGCAGGGTACGGAATCAGCACCGGCAATCTGCTACTCGCATTTGTTGGCATTCCATTGTTTCTTGTGTCGCTGTATTTCAGCTTGCAAAAAATCGTTTGCCCACGATGCGATCAAGCAATCCGTACCATTGGGACGCAAATGTCAAATTGCATGAAATGCGGGGCGGCTTTCGCGGGCGACAACGGCGAACCAGATGCTTAGTTTTCCGGTCTCATTTCCTAATTGACAAGAAAACGTCTTCGCGACACCTTCGGCCGCACAATTTTTTAATGCCCAATCCCAATCCAAATTCAAGTCCAGCTGACGATGACTGGCGACTTCAGGGGCAGGAGGCTCACCTTCTGCGTGCGGAACTTGAACGCACCGACTTTGTTCCACCCAGTCCCCAATCGGATCATGACCACTGCGAATTTTGCTGGGCGAAATTCATGGATTCTGACGCACCGAATGTGCATCGTACCGGATACAAAACCGTCAGTGACTCGTATTGGGTTTGTGACGAGTGTTTTGCCGACTTCCAGGCTCGCTTTCACTGGACGGTGAAACGGTAGATTTCCGGATGCAAATTTTGAATCGACACGCGGGCGCAACGCGGCGTGCCACCTGAAATTCAGAGTTACCTGCCGCCAGTCTCGCACGTTAAATGGAAGTGCTGGATTCGTGGCCTTGTCCGCCGACCAAAGCCCGATGCGGTAAACGATTGAATCATGTTGACGAAATGTGGTCTACGCTGGAAAAGAATGATTTCCATGTTGCCCAAAAACCACATGATGCACTTTGGCAACGGAAGACTGTATTGTTCGTTACTTCTGGCAACACGATTCGTTCGATTGTTGCCAAATCAACTCAAAAAGGCTTATAAAATCAGTCGCTCCAATCAGTGTGGGTTCTGTCATCTCTTTTCTAGACAGAGCCCATCATGCCCAGCAAAAACAAATCTTCTCGCCGCCCCACACACAAAACACTCAGCTATTGCAATCTTGAACCCCGCAAGCTGCTGGCCAGCATTACCCTCCAAGGCAGTACGCTTCTGATCGACGGAAGTTCTGGTGACGACATCATCCGCGTCACCCCCACCGGTGGCGATTCGATAACCGCACGTTTGATCACGCCCTCGCAAACGCTGAACGAGACCTTCCCGATGGATTCGATTGGTTCCATCGAAGTCACCGGCCGCAATGGTGACGATCTATTCAACAACATCACCAACCGTCAATCAACGTTTCATGGCAATGGCGGCGATGACATCGGCCTGGGAGGTTACGGGCGTGATACCTTCATCGGCGGTAATGGAAACGATTTTTTCTTCGGCCGGCAAGGTGCCGACGAAGCGTTCGGTGGTAGCGGCAACGATCGACTACTGGGTTTCGATGGCGATGATATCTTGGACGGCCAAGACGGCAACGATTTCGTCAATGGTGGCGCTGGCGATGATCAGATTTCGGGAAGCAATGGAAACGATCGTTTGCTCGGCTTCGATGGCAACGACACGATCTCAGGCGGTTGGGGAGACGATTTTGTGGCCGGAGGTGACGGGGAAGATCAGCTCTTCGGTGACCAAGGCCACGATACGCTGCGCGGCGGCGGTGATGCGGACACGCTCGATGGCGGCAGCGGTAGCGATCTAATTTTGGGCGACCAAGGCAATGACGTAAGCCATGGCGGAGAAGGACGCGATTACATCTTTGATCTGTTCGGCGAAGCGAGCCAGATTTTTGGCGACGCAGGCAACGACATCCTCACCGGTGGCTCTGGTGATGACGTGATCCACGGCGGCGACGGCAATGATCGTATCTTTGGCGCAGGAGGTGATGATTCGCTCTTCGGCGATGCCAATGCGGACTATCTCAATGGCGGCGAGGGACTTGATGGTTTGTTCGGTGGGATTGATGCTGCCGATCAATTGATTGGCGGGGCTGGCAGCGATCGAATTTTGGTGTTCGTCAATCAGAGCCAAAACAATGGTAAAACCGCTGACATCGTCGTCGACGCTACGGCTCAGGACGCGGTTTTAAGCTTCGTCTCAAACCTACAGATCACCACGGATCGGGTCTACCAAGCAGGTCGTTGGACCGATGCCGAAATTGAGACCGTCGACGGAGCCCTTCGAAACGTGCACCAAGAATCTGGCGACGCGCAGTTGCTGAAACTGGCTAATGGAGGCGACCAGGCGTTTGTGCGTTTGGGTAACATCCAGACGAGTAACGGTTCGCCGATTCTAGGAGTCAACTTTCACAACAGTCATTACTTGGCGCTGACCCGCAATCTTTTCGAGGACTTTGAGGACCGTATCCGCGAGACGGTCTACCACGAACTGGCCCACAATTTCGACACGATCGACGAGAATCCGTACATCAACCAGTTCCGAGCGATCAGTAATTGGGATCAAGTCGAACAATCCGGTGACCGATTATCACTGGACGGGAAGTGGTACTACAACGATGATTTCGACAACTTCCTCCGGGCTTACGCACGAACAAATCCGCTAGAGGATTTTGCGGTTACCTTCGCTGAATATTTCCAACGCAAGTACGACGGTTTCAAGAGAGCCTTCGTCAACCCCGTTGAAAAGTTCGCTGTGATCGAAAGCTTCGTGCAGTCATAATACGACTGCAGAGGTTGGGTGCTCAGCACGGACGCAAGGCGGAAACCCACTCGCAGGCTAAGCAGCTTTTCGAACTTCCTGCTGTCCGGCAATAATTTCGGCCAGTGATTCAACCACGTATTGCTGTTCGGCGATCGTCAGTTCGGGGAAAATTGGAATGCTCAGCACTTCCGCTGCCGCGGCTTCGGTGTGTGGCAGGCTGCCTTCTTCGTAGCCCAGATCCTTGAAACACACTTGCCGGTGCAGCGGGATCGGATAGTAGATCTCGGAACCAATCTTGCGATCGGCCAGCTGCCGCCGAACCTCGTCTCGCCGCCCATCAGGAATGCGGATCGTGTATTGATTCCAAACATGACCTTCATTGTCAACGCCAGGCGCCGCGACCAAGCTGCTGATTCCGTAACGCGTCATCAATTGCTGGTAGTTCGACGCGTTCTGTCGACGATCTGCACCGTACTGGTTCACGTACTTCATCTTCACGTTCAAAACCGCGGCCTGCATGGCGTCCAAACGGCTGTTGACGCCAATGACTTGATGGTAGTACCGCGGCTTCATACCGTGGTTGGCGAACAGTCTCAACCGGTCAGCAATTTCGGCATCATTGGTCGTCATAATCCCGCCGTCGCCCATGCCGCCAAGATTCTTGGTTGGGTAAAAACTGAAGCACCCCACGTCGCCGATGCTACCGGAGCCTTTACGATTGTAGGTGGCTCCAATGGACTGAGCACAGTCTTCGATCACACGGATGTTGTACCGACCGGCCAGCTCCATGATGGGGTCCATGTCGGCACACTGGCCAAAAAGGTGGACAGGAATAATGGCTTTCGTTTTTGGCGTGATCGCTTGTTTTACTTGTTCGACGTCCAGATTAAACGTCACCGGGTCGATATCGACGAAGACGGGCTGAGCCCCCAGACGCCGGATCGCCGACGCGGTCGCGAAGAAGGTGAAACTGGGACAGATTACACAGTCGCCGGCTTTGATATCAAACGCCATCAACGACACCAACAGCGCATCGCTGCCAGAAGCACAACCGACGGCGTATTTTGCACCGGTTGCGGCGGCGACAGATTCCTCAAGTTGTTTCACTTGTGGGCCACCGATGAACCATCCCGAATCATAGATCTCCGAGAACAGCTCCATGATTTCGGCTTTTAAGGGCGCATTGCCACGGTCAACGTCCAACAACGGTGCACTATCAACGGAACCTGAACGCTTAGAATCGTTTGTCTTTGTCATCTTCCCAAGGCCTCCCTGCCGCGGTAACTCGGAGCAGGTTAAGTGGCTGCTCCATAAATTTGGATTGAAGGCAGGAAAATAGAGACATCGCCGTCGGGCGTCAACACGGAATAATTAGCCGCCAAAATGTGGCCCGAATGTGCCCTGACTGCAGACTAAGATGCTTAAATCAGCGTTCAGCGTTGGTAGTTGAAACGCTCCAGCACGGCCTCAAATCGCTGATTCAGAATCCTGATCGTGTCGGACTTTAACTTATCGCGAAAATCTCCAGGCGTGATGCGGCGCTTGTGCTGCATTGTTTCGCCCGAGGTTTTGAATTCGTTGCGATAGCGCCACGCCAAACGCGCGGCCAGCATCCTCGGAAAGCGCGTGCCAAAAGCGGTCACGACTTGAGCACACCATTTGGGGAAATCGGTCACCATTTGTTCGTACTTCACGACCGTTTCGGTCGCGGCATCAAAATCATAATCGACCAAGGCCGCATATTTTTCGTCCAAAGGCCACGTCGATTGGGTGCTTTGTGTGATCACATATTCGTCGACGCCCATTTGCTGAATCTCCAACCGCCGTTGATCCAGCGGCGTACCTTGGGTCGTATGAATCCACCCGAAAGAAAAATATTCGGACACCAGAATGTCACGCGGATCACGCAGGTGGAAAATTCGATGCTGCGGCGCGTTTTCCAGCCGAAATTCGTCGACGTCGAAGGTTCGAATCGGGCAGCGACAGACCGTTGCGTTCCCCTCGATCGCCGGCAAATTAAGATAATCGTCCGCCGGATCATGATTCTCCGAAAGCAACACCGCGCCTTGTTGTTTCGCAAGATGCTGAAAGAATTTGAACAGGAACATCGTGCCGCTTTTATGCAGCGCATGCACGTCGACAATACGCTGCGCGAGCGGAGTCGAAATTTTCAACGGCGATTGAGTTTTGGAGGCGATGGACATAGGCGAATCGTGGTTTCATTCGAAAGCGGAGCCCACTGAGCCCACTGCGGAGGGCTGGGCTAGTTGGTTTTAGAGACTATTTCGGAATACGCCAAGCGAAATTTCTTATGCCGTGGAGGACAAACGGTTCTTGGGATATGATGTTAGGTAAATAAGGTGTTCCCGTTAGGCGCGTCCGGTGGGAACCGGCCATACGTTACTCAAAACCCAAATAGAAACGTCCGTCGACGGCAAATTCCCGCCGTTGGAAGAAGCTAGCCCCATGATCCTGATCATCGACAACTACGACTCGTTCACCTACAACCTCGTCCAGCGGTTGGGAGAGATCGACGCGGCATTGGATATCCAAGTCCATCGTAATGACAAGATTGACGTCGCGACCATCGAATCGCTTGCACCTGATCGCATCATCGTGTCGCCGGGGCCATGCACGCCCAACGAAGCCGGTATTTCAGTCGACAGTGTGAAAGCATTCCACGGCAAGTGTCCGATTCTGGGCGTGTGTTTAGGGCACCAGTCGATCGGCCAAGCGACCGGTGGCAAGATCGTTCGCGCCGAACGTTTGATGCATGGAAAAACCGATGAGATCTTCCATGAAGGTGCCGGAATATTTAAGGGCTTGCCTGACCCTATGATCGCGACGCGCTACCATTCGCTGGTGATTCAACCCGATACACTGGCGGAGGACTTTAACGTGACGGCATGGGCCAATGGGCCAGACGGGCAGCGCGAAATCATGGGCATTGAACATCAATCGTTTCCCACCTTCGGATTGCAGTTTCACCCGGAAAGCTTCCTGACCGAACGCGGCGTGGATCTGTTGGAAAACTTCTTGCGCGTTTAGTTGGAAATCAAAAGTCACGAAGTGATGGCAGATAGTAGCCTCGGACGCAAGTCCGAGGAAAGAGGAAAGCTCAATCATCAGCAGCGTAAGTCCTGAAAGGACGACATGAATCTGAGCACAAAATTCATGTCGTGCTTTCAGCACTTATTTTAGACCTTCGCAACTCTTTCCATGGACTTGCGTCCATGGCTTTTACATACCGTGCTTTCAGCACTTTGAAATGAAAGCTTTGGGGTGGGCTTACTGCCCATCTCCTGCTGTTCTCCAATTGGCTCGACCATAAACTTAAATCCATTTGCTCATGATCACCGTAGAAGAAGCCTTCCTTGCCGTCGAAGCCAACGTTGAACGCTTGCCCGACGAAACGATTGGGTTGGACAAAGCCGTGGGGCGAATTCTGGCAAGCGACGTCCATTCGGACGTTGATTCTCCCCCGCACAATAAATCGGTCATGGATGGTTTTGCGGTCCGCGCCGCGGATATCGCCGCCGGCGTGACCGAGTTCCGTGTGTTGGAAACGATTATCGCCGGAGGGCTGCCGACAGCCAAAGTCACTCCAGGCACCACGTCGCGCATCATGACCGGAGCCCCCTTGCCCGCAGGCTCCGATTCGGTGGTGATGATTGAAATGTCTAATTTAGGCTACACCGATCCTACGCCTGAAAAGGTGACCTTAAACGTCGAAGGCAAATTCACCGCCGGCAAACACCAGATGGCTCGCGCGGGCAACTTTGCCAGCGAAGATCTAATCTTCAAGGCCCATCATCAAATCCGCCCCGTGGACATTGGTTTACTGGCTGAAATTGGTGCGTCAACGGTTACCGTGGTTGCGCAGCCCACCATCGCAGTGTTACCAACGGGCGATGAACTGGTCGACTGCAGCCAAACACCTGCCGCGTCGCAAATTCGAAACAGCAACGGTCCCATGCTTTGCGCGATCGCCAACGGCTGGGTACCGGTGGTGAAGGACCTCGGCATCGGCGTCGACAAACGAGCTGATTTGGAAGCAAAAGTCCGCAGTGGCCTCACCCACGATATGTTGATCCTCTCCGGCGGCGTTTCTGCCGGGACGATGGATCTGGTTCCCGAGGTGCTCGCATCGCAGGGCGTGAAAACGATTTTCCACAAAGTGAAAGTGAAACCGGGGAAGCCAATTTTCTTTGGTGTGGCCGACCGTGACGATGGGCAGCGCTGTTACGTGTTTGGTTTGCCCGGCAACCCCGTCAGCAGTCTGGTTGGCATGCATTTGTTTGCCTCCACCGCCGTGCGGAAGATGACTGGCGTTGCCCCAAACGCGGCCAGGCCGGTTCGGCATGGAGCCATTTTATCAGCACCCCATCAAACGCGCGGCGATCGTCCCACTTACTGGCCCGGTCGCAGGTGCGATTGCTCGGATCCGCGTTTGGTGGAGGCCTTACGTTGGAACGGTTCGTCAGATTTGCTGTCGCTGCGTGATGCCGAAGGGCTGATTTACTTCCCGGTAAGCGAATCTCCGCATGAAGCGGGCGCTGAAGTCGAATTTTTGCCGTTTTGATGTAGCGCCACGAAAACGGTGTGGAAAAAAACGAACATATCGCTATGATTTGGGTCTGTTTGATAGACGAACGAGCGTTTGCAGCATCCGACCGAAAGTCCAGCTGCGGACACGGAGAGTAAGCGAATGGTTAGCGGGTTCCTTGGAAAGGAATTGCTCCGCAAGGAGTTGCGAGTTCGAATCTCGTGCTCTCCGCTGTGAATGATAAAAACCGCTGACGGAAAATTCCGACAGCGGTTTTTTGTTGTCTATCAATATCGTCTTAAAGGACGATGGCCGGTTGAATTTGGCACTACTTCTCTTAGACTGCCGGAACCGGAGCCAGTGGCGCCCCGAAGCAATCGGTGGCTGCTTCGGCCTGAGTTTCAAAGTCATCGCCGGCACCGCCGATCAGATCGTCATTGCCTGCTCCGCCGTACAGTGAATCATCGCCAGTTTGGCCTTTGAGTATATCGTTGCCGGCATTGCCAAGCAGGATGTCGTCGTCGCTACCGCCATGGACCCGATCGTTTCCGCCACCGCCCTCAAGGCAATCATTTCCGGAGCCGCCCACAATAAAGTCTTCGCCGAAGTGGCCTTTGACTTTGTCGTTGCCGCTATCGGCGAACAAATCATCGTTGCCCCAACCGCCATGGATGTAGTCATTGCCCCGGCCACCGTAAACTCGGTCATCGTCAACGCCTGCCTGCAAGCGGTCAGCACCATCGCCGCCATAGACGACATCATCGCCAGCGGCGCTTTGGACTAGGTCGTCACCGTCATCTCCGAAAACCAGATCGTCACCTTCTTCGGAAAAAATGAGATCATCCCCGTCATCTCCAAAGATAACATCATCACCTGGTTGGCCTGTGTCGTTGGACAGGAGGATCAAATCACCATAAATAAGATCGTCGCCTCCCTTTCCATGAATGCGGTCATCTCCGCTGCCACCAAGGAGTAGGTCAGTTTCATCTGCGCCCTGGAGGTAATCGTTTCCTTCTCCGCCAATAAAAGTTGCTTGGGCGGTGGTCGAAATCAGCCGGTCATTTCCGTCGCCTCCATCGGCACCGACTTCGATATCGGATTTATGGATAAATTTGTCATTCCCATCTTCACCAAAGAAGAGAACATTGGAAATGCCAGCTTTCGCAAACGTAAATCTATCGCCGTTGAGGGTAACGATCAGGTTCGAGCCTGAGTCGCGAGCGACTGCGTAGTCATTTCCGTCGCTTCCAAAAATTGTAACGGAAGACTCGGCGAGTGAAACGGTGTTCTCCGTTTGACCCGCGGTCTCGGCGAGTAGTGAAACAATTTCCGAGGTTTGCCCCGAAACGGTGCCGCAAGAAAATAAGCCAATCAAGGCAGAGAGATAAAACAAGTTAGAGCGTCTCATGGGTGAATCCTTTCGGAATGTCGGTAAGTCATGTTGTTTGAGAGGAAGGTCAAACGTAAGCCCTCCCTGAACGACGACTGGTCATCCGAGGTAAATTATTACAGCTTCAGTTCAAACTAAAAGGACCCTCAAAAAGCCGCACCCAAGCCGCACGACATTCAGTTAGGTAATAAAAATCAGAGGAGTTTTCTCAAGGCATTTGAACGATTAAATGGACGTTTAAAAGATGGGGATTGAGCATACCCATCGTCTGTTTGTGAAGGCTTTTCGCCTACATCGGCGCGGGAAGATCGCGGCGGTGGAATCGTCTCGAACCGATTATGTAGGCTGCTACGGCAAGCCCCATCAGAACGACGTTGTTCAGCAGCGCACCGGATCGCAAGAGTTCCCCCACGCCGTTATATTGAAGCAAGGCGAAGGCGTTGGACCAGTGTTTTTGTACTTCCGCAATGGCGTTGGCAGGGGAATAGAATCCAAAGATGCTCAAGTTCGTCACCCAGCGATCTTCTTCCATCGACATGCCTAGAATCTTGATGCCTGCGTTGGCGAAATAAAACGCGCACATGATCCCCAGAGTACGCCAACGAAAACTATCAAAGGCCGAAACCATCGCCGATGCGGCGGCCAGAAACAGCCCCAGTGCAAACAGATTGATCAGCCCAGGAATAAACATCCAAGGGCTGACTTGAGTGCTCATCGCAACGTCTGTCTTCACCGGCTGAGCGAAGGTCAACGGAACCCCAAAAACCTCTGGATACCGTGACTCTTCAACCAACGTTGTCCACACGCCAACCGCCATACCCAGCCACGCCATCAACACCAACGCGACCAGTCCTAGAATCGTCCAAAAGGCGTGCGTGACGAACACGCGCCGGCGGCTGATCGGTTGAGCCAAAAACATCTCCATGGTGCCTCGGCTGAGCTCCCCGCTGACGACGTCCGAACCACGCACGATCGCCCAAGCCGAAATCAGCAGCACCAACATCGGTTCATCCAACGTGAACGACGTCCGCCCAAGGTAGCTGACCAACCAATCGAAATCGACGTCGGCGAATTTTCGCCAATCCTTCGGCAGCAGATCCATGATTTGCTGAAACTGCGACGTATCCAATTTCCCTACCACTCGCACGCGGAAGAAGCAGAACGTAAAAACGCCAATGATCAGACCGATAAAAAGGATCGCTGATTCGTGGAAGTATTTTTTGGTAAGCGCTAAGTTCAAGTGAAACTGCTGTTAATGGTGGAATTGATCATAAACGCTTTGCAGACCGATCGGTTCGATGCTCACGTCTTCTAAAGGAAATTGGGTCAGCCATTTCAAAACGTCCGGAACCCGCTCGGGCGTCTCGACCAGATACCCCCGATGGTTCTCTCGAATCGTGACCAGTGACTCAAGTTCCGCCGGCGGTGGAGGCAGATCACCTTCGATTTTGAATTGGATACGATGCTGCTGGCGGAGATCGCTGAGCGGTTTCAGGTAGACCAGTTCGCCGTGTTTAAGAATGCCAACGCGATCACAGACTTCTTCGATTTCCGACAGCACGTGAGACGAAAAGATAACCGTTTTACCCGCGTCTCTGGCTTCCTTAACCAGCCCCAACACGCGCCCGCGGACGGTGGGGTCAAGATTCGCCGTCGGTTCGTCCAAAATGATCAACGGACAATCGACGGCCAGACAAACCGACAACGCTAGTTTTTGCCTCATGCCGGTGGACATCAATCCCACCCAACGTTCAAGATTCAGTTCCAACCGCTGTGCGATTGCCAACGCGCGGTCCACGTCGGCGTTGGACCGCAGCCCACAAAACTGCTTGATCAAAAACTTGGCTCGCATCAATCCATACAGCCGCGCATCGCCGGGCAGGTAAGTCACGCCTTTGTGAACATCGACTCTACTGTCATAGCAATCGCGCCCGTCGATCGTGGCAGCTCCGGAGGTGGGTTTGAGAAACCCCATCATCGTCCGAATCAACGTAGACTTGCCCGCACCGTTGGGGCCCAGCAAACCAAAGACTTCGCCGCGACCGATGTTCAGCGTTACATCTTTGAGCGCTGTGAATTTGCCGAAGCGTTTTGTGAGGCCGGTCGTTGAGATAAGGTTCGTTGGTTCCAACTTTTCTTGCCGCTGTTTGAAGGCTTTTGATGAGTTTAACGATTAGCCCGAAGGCGTCGTCGTTCTGGTGGGCAACACGAGGTCGCCTGCCGGCTTGTCGTTAAACGGTTTTGCGGTTGAGGTTACACTGCGTTAACGGATGGCGGGTTTGCCCATCAATCTCCGCAACATTCCGATTTGGCCCGCGTGCAACATCTCGTGGTTGGACGTGAATAATAGTGCTCCATATTTGGTGGCGTACGCGGCGTGAGGCGGGCCGATCTCTTCATCCAATGTATCTTCAAACGTGGGAACTTCGACTCGCATTTGCTCATGGACGCGATTAAGCACTTCTAAAATTTCCGATGGCGACGGGTAAACCGATCGGTCAAGGCTCGGCTGCGTGCCGCGCAGAAACAGTTTCCGATACTTGCCCGACATCAGTTCCCTGTCCTCGGTCAGCCGTCCGCGCTGTTGGAACATGGTCAGCCCGTACTCAGACATTGCGATGTGGCCAACCTGCCACGCGATGTGCGTTGGATACGCTGGCGGCGACCAAAACCAGTCGTCATCAGACAAGTCTTCCAGCAATGTCATCGTGTAGTTTCGCGCGAACTCGATCTGCCTCATGACGATCGCCAAACGCGGCGAAAGGTTATCGGGCAGAGCATAGTCATGCTCAAAAATTGCGTCCATGATCGTGTCCTCCAGCTTGTAGTGGATCCTTGTTTAAGATCCTTCGCAGCAGTGAAGTTTTACTAGCTGCCATCAAGGATTTTTAACAAAATCCACTACGTTGATTGCAAAGCGCCAATGGCCGGTTGAAACCGGCCATTTGGATCTTAGACCTCGACTTCAAAGATTCCTTCGATTTCCACCAACACGCCCAGCGGCAACGCAGCCACGCCAACGGCGCTGCGAGCACCAACGCCGGCGTCTTCGCCGAAGACTTTGGCGAACAGTTCACTGCATCCATTGATCACGGCCGGTTGCTGAGTGAAATCGTCGGCGCAATAAACCATGCCAACGATTTTAACGACGCGTTTCACATTGTTGATCGACCCCAGATGAGCCTGCAACGTAGAAAGGATCGCCAGACCGGCTTGCCGCGCGGCGTCGTAGCCCTGCTCAACCGTTGCTTCCTTACCAATGACGCCTGTTAAAAGGCTGCCATCGGGCATCAGCGGCAGGTGACCGGAGGTGTGGCATAAATTGCCCACCGTGATGGCCGGTTTGTAAACGCCAACGGCTTTGGGGGCTGGGGGGAGTTCGAAACCAAGTTCTTTAAGTCGATCTTCTGCTGTCATCGGATGGATTGCTCCGCTTTGAGTCGTATAAGTGAATGATTTTTCACCATCAGAACAGGATTTCGTCGGCCTTTCAATCCCCTTTTAAACGACCAGCCAGACGCGCGGCGAACTTATTTTAAGACGTTTGATGCGTTGGGCTGAGCGGAGCCTTTTTAGATCCGCAACCGCCTGAAAGTGCGCACGATCCACAGCCGCCGGTGCTGCATCCGCTGTCCTTGGTGCCGCAATCGGGGCCGCAGCCTTTGGCCAGCGTTTGCGCAAACTGTTTGAATTTGACTTTGCGGTCGTACGCTTCGGCCAATTCTTCGGTCAGCGCTTCGACGCGCGGGTCTACATCGCCCAAGAAATAAAAGAACACCGATTCGCCATCAAACAAGTGCTCTACATCGACCAAGGTTCCCGGCAATCCGCGATCAATCAAAAGGTCATTACAGGCCTTGTACGCGCGGTCGCGGAAACGTTCCAAACGATCGAGTATCAATTCGTCTTCGCTGCCGGTGACGCGCAGGACATCACCCTCGGTGGCGGGCGAATCAACATCGCAGATCACAACGCCAACCTCGAGGCCGCGCCGCGTCCGGCAGATGACGCGCTGGTCGCGCGTGTAGACGCGGAAATCGGCCGCGTCGAAAGTTCCGACGACGCCCATGAGTCCGATCTTGATGAGGTGGCTTTGGCCCAAGGTGAATAATGCGGTGAAGGGTTATGAAGTGGAGGACGTTGAATCCTCTCACATGGAATTGACGCGGTGCCGAAATCGTGGAAGGTTCTCCGAGAGAATTATCTTATCAGATGTTGTCGTTTAGGGAGTCGCCGATAGAGGCCGCATTCGGAAAATCTTCTCCCAGTTCTCTTTCAGCACCGCGACCGATTTGCCAAGTTCGACCGCACTCCAGCGGCCCCGTTCGTCGACAGTCACCATGCCCAGCCGCGCCAGTTTCCCCAGCGCGTCGTGGATTTCAAAGTCAATGTCGACCTCAGTATGCCGGTAAAGGTAGGCTTCCACCATTTCGTCGATGGCCGTTTCTTCTAAGCCTTCGTCACAGCCTTCGGAACGACAATCATTCCACAACAACATGTAGCAGAGGATCGCCTCCATCAACTCCTGTTCTTCGGCCTCATGCAGGATCCGGAAAAGGACGCTGGAGTTATTGTCGAGATTCTTCAGATAGAGGCTACGGGTGAGCCCAAACTCGAATTTATCTTTGGTGCGAAAGTATCCCAGAACGGATTTCCCCAAATAGCCGCCAACCGCGCCGATGAACAGAAGCCACGCCAAAATTGCTTTGACGGTGATTGCGAGCGTCAACACGATCAAACCGCGAATCAGTTTGCCGATCGTAATCGCCATGCCCGAGAGCGTCGGAAGAAGAATCTTACCGCGGTCGATCATCGAAAGCTTGATCTTCGTGCCCGGCAACAGCATCTCCAGATCCGTTTCGGGGATGTTCTTAAACGTTTTCAAGTAAACCTTGTCAGGATCGAAATTGCTTTTGTTGTTCCCTTTTTTGTCTAATTGCGGCTTGAGCCGAAACGCCATAATCAACCGCTGAAGTTCAGGCTGTTGGATGACTTCTTCTAGAAACAAGTTCTGCCAACGACGACGGCGGACTTCGACGACACGATAGCCGCGCACGAAAATTTCGATCCGATGATAAATGTTAAAATCGACTTCGAGCTTCCCGCTCCACCTGGAACCGAGCTGAATCGCGCTTGCGATATCTTCCTGCGACAGTCGCTTGTAGTGTGCCCTGAACAACAAACCGGAGAACACATCAATCATGCGTTCGACCTGTTGATCGCGCTGCTGATCCTCCATCTCAGCGATCTCAATCGCATCGTCGTCCGGATCCAACGGGCCGTAGAGGTCTTCAAGGTTCAACAGCGCCGACAGATGTTCGGCGTGGAAGATTGCCTGCAATTGCTCGGCAAGGTGCTTAAATTGTTCCTCTTGCGGCGGCGTGAGATGGAGCGTCTGGACGAGCTTTCGATTGAGGTCGCCGCAGCGGATGGGAATGAAGGTATGCCGGCGGTCGAGTTGCTGAGCGATTCGATCTTCTTCGATGCGCTGGACAACGATCAGGTGGTCGGCGCATTCGGTCGGCGGATCTTCAGGCATCGAACTATCGGGCTTGGTGTCCATGATCCATTATTCGATTTGAATTTGAAAAGCTTCGCAAGTTTCGTTGGCGAATTTCAGCAAATTTCAGCAATTGATCGGGTTACGCGACCTGGAGATAGCGTTTTCGGTAATTGAACTCAGTCGATGACGAAAACACGCTCGCTGTTTTCGCTAGAATGACAGGAGACATTGATTTCTAATCGGAGAAACACGACGCCCTTGACTAAACTTGACCAGACGCACCACATATGGTACACTCCCTGTGAGCAACGATTCCGATAGTAATTTAAAGAAACTCAACGCCGCTTTTTTTCGACTCGGTTCAGGGAAAGAGCCTGTGAGGGAGTGGCTGTTCGGGCTCGATGCTGCGGATCGAAAGCTGATTGGGGATGACATTCGAACGGCTGAGTTTGGTTGGCCGATTGGAATGCCGATTTGCCGACAAATTTCAGGTCGGCCCGGTCTTTGGGAGGTGAGAACTAGCTTGTCTTCCAAACGCATTGCTAGAGTTCTTTTCTTCGTTTCCGGCAGCCAAATGGTTCTTCTTCACGGCTTGATCAAGAAAACGCAAAAGACTCCAAAGCAAGATTTGGATCTGGCACAGAAGAGAATGAAGGCAGTGTCATGACGAACAAGAAACCAAAAAGTAAGAAACCGAAGATCGGCTCCAGCTTTGAATCCTTTTTAAGGGAGGAAGGCACGCTTGAAGAAACGACCGCCACCGCAATCAAACGGGTAATCGCATTCCAACTGTTGGCTGCGATGAAAAAAGAGTCATTGTCAAAAAATGCATTGGCAAAGCGGATGTCCACAAGTCGTTCGCAATTGGACCGAATTCTGGATCCAGATAATGGTGGCGTTTCACTGAGAGCGCTTGCAAATGCGGCCAAAGCGGTCGGCCGCGAGCTTCATGTTGAGCTGAAGTAGCTTCGATTCACAATCTGTGAATGAAACAATTGGTTTGCCGAGTTCCAAACACCTAAGTCTTCTTGCAATTAAAAATTGATAAGCTACGACTGGAGAATGTTCCTTTCATTCGCCTTTCGTTTTCGGCCTACACCTCTCCGCTAACTTGATTGGTCAGCGTTTCCAGCGGTTGCCAAGACTCGGGCAAGGGCGCGGTCTGGTCGACCGATTCGTGACCCTGAATTGGATGGTCGAATGCCAACCGACGCGCGTGAAGCGCGATCCAGCGCTTGCGCAGATCGGTCGATTGAGGACCGAAGGATTCTTCGGATCCGTACATAGCATCGCCGAGGATTGGCAGTCCGCGGTGGCTACATTGGAGCCGGATTTGGTGCGTCCGACCGGTCACCAGTTGGATTTCTAACAGCGATCGGTTTTCGTCAGAGGCCATCACGCGAAAATCTAGCAGCGCCTCTTTGCCTTCGGGATGCCCCACATCCACGATCTCGGAACGGGCTTCGTCAGGGAGCTTGCGCATGAAGTCACTCCAACGCCCTGATGCTTCGGTCAAGGTTCCCGCAACGACCGCCCAGTAGGTTTTGGTAACGCGGTGCTCGCGAATCTGAGCCGAGATACGCTGAGCGGCGCGCACGTTTTTGACGACTGTGATCGCGCCGGAGACGGGTCGGTCCAATCGGTGTGGAACACCTAGGTAAACTTTGCCAGGTTTTTCGTCGCGGACTTTGAGGAAGTGCTTGGTGCGTAGTTCCAAACTATCGATGCCCGGAGGGCCCTGAGTCAGCAGTCCCCCCGGCTTATTCATGACAAAGACGGCTCCATCCTCAAGCAAAACGTCCGGTGGCGGGATCCTTTTTTCTATCACTGTCACATTTGGGGGTTTAAAAGATGCCGGTGGTAAGTGTTGCTATAAAAGCATGGGTGTTTCTGTTTTGCATCATAGCTTTCCTAGCTGTTGCTATCGCGATTCAAAACCGCCACGTTTTGAAAAAATTACAAAATCAGAATTTAGAACTCAAGCGTTCATTGAATTATTAAGGTAATCTTCACTGCCTCGTCTCATCGAGACATTTTTCTGCAGCGAAATTTGCCTCGGCGATACGGCGAATCACCTAAACGAACGGGTTCGACATAAAAGGTTTCCCATAAACAAGTCGTCCCTCAACACGTTTATCAATACCCGATTGATTTCTTAATTCTGGACTACGGCTGTAAATAATGAAACGTCGCTCAACAAGATCATCTCGTCAAACTAAATCTGTAAACTATCAGGGCTTAGAGGATCGGCGATTACTGGCGGTGACCGCCAATCTGGTCGGCAGCGAGGTGGTCATCGGCGGTGATGCAGAATCCAACATCGTCGTCGTCCAGCAGGCCGGTGACCAACTGCAAGTCAACGTCGCGCATCAAGGGAGTTTCTCGTTTGATTTCGCCGGCGTTTCATCGCTAAGATTTGTGGGGCGCGCTGGCGATGATGTTTTCACCAATCAGACGAATATAGACACCATCGCTTCCGGCAACGATGGCAACGATCGAATCACCACCGGTAATGGATCCGACCGCATTTTTGGAAATGATGGCAACGATGTTCTCTCAAGTTCCGGCGGCAATAATTTCTTCAACGGTTGGTCTGGAAACGATATCATCACTGGGGGGGCATCCGAAGATCGAATATTCGGCTTTGATGGCAACGACGCCATCTCAAGCGGGCAGGGCAATGACTATGTGGTCGGTGGTAACGGCGATGACACGGTAATCGCCGGATCTGGAAACGACACCGTTTTTGGTAACTCCGGAAGAGATACCATCAACGGCAACGACGGCAACGATTTGCTGTTCGGCCAAGCAGGCATTGATGAAGTCCGGGGAGATGCGGGCAACGATAGAATCCGCGGCGGCACCGAGAATGATACCCTCTATGGTGGCATGGGTGATGACCGCTTTGACGGCGAAGGCGGCAATGACACCATTTACGGAAACGATGGCCGCGACGTCATCTTTGGCGGCGACGATGCGGACACGCTCTACGGCGACGCGGGCGAAGATTTTCTCTTGGGTGGACTGGGCGACGATGCGATCTACGGCGGTGATCAAAGCGACCAAATCCGTGGCAATGAAGGCAACGATGACCTTTACGGCGATGGAGGCAATGATCGCTTGGCAGGAGACGACGGAAACGATTTTCTCGACGGAGGCAACGGCAACGACACGGTCTTAGGTGACGATGGCGCTGATGAAATTGTAGGAACATCATCCGATTTTGTGCGTGGTGGTGCAGGTGATGATTCGATTGCGCTAAGCAGCGGCAACGGCGACACGGCGGCCTACTTAGGTAACTACTCGAATTTCCTTGTCACGCAAGGCGAGGGGTTTCTATACGTTCGTGACACCACCGGCAGCGAAGGTCTGGACACCGTCACCGGCGCAGATTCTCTTAGCTTCGCCGATCAAACACGCGCAGCGGCGGCTGATGTGAACAAACGCGTCACCGTCCAGCCCATCATCGTCTCCAACAGCAACGGATCGAACACGGCTGAGTTTCTTGGCAACGCCGAACAGGAAGCAACGATCAAGCGATTGATTGACGAAATTTTCTTACAGGCGAACGTGGACATCGAATGGGAAGCGGCAACAACTTGGAACAACTCCTTCGCCAACGTTGGAGATAGCTCAACTCGGCCTAGCAGTGATCTGAACTCAATCGTCACCACCGGTGACAATGTGGGTGTTGGCAATAGCGACCCGCTGGTTATCGACGCTTATTTTGTAGAAATTGCGGCAGGGTTTTCAAACCAGTCCGACAACGTTGCCAACGGGTTGGCATTTGTTGATGCTAACGGGACCACCATCCACGTCGGTGATAACCTTCCCACTTTCGCCAGTGGTCGTGAGGTTGTCGCAGGGGTCGTGGCTCACGAATTAGGGCACAATTTTGGTTTGGAACACAACAGCATCATCGACAACTTGCTGTACGTCGGAAGCCAACCCAGTGACGGCAACGACCTCACCTCGGCTCAGCGGACGGTGATCCAGAACAGCCAGTTCAGCCGAAATATCTAGTCAGACGTGACGGCATAAATTATGTCGTCGTAGTGGATGAGGCCACGAATCCGGCGGCGGCATTAAACGGGGCCTGATAAATCGGAAGCAGAAGGGAAAGGATCGGCTCGGCCGGTAGGAACCGGCCCTACCAATGCGCCCGCGACCATCCAACAAATCCTAGAACGCAGATTCAATGTCTTCCAACGTCACCCCCAGCAATTTTTCTGCCAGTGGGTTGAGATCTTCTTTCGAGCCTTGGATATGGAAGGTTCTTTGGACGTGTTTCATCGTTTGCCCGGGTTGCAGCGCTGCCGCGGGCGACGATGTTTCCAATTCGTAGAACGGTCCCAGCGGTGGCTTGCCCGCTTCGGGCGAACCGTCGTTGTAGGAGTTAATGACGTCGCCGGAATAAGGTTCTTCTTGCAATTCCCACATAGAATTGACAAACCCGTTGGGCGATTCCTGCACGTTGTAGGTGACGATGTTGAGCACCTGACCGGCCGCATCGTAGCTGCCGGCGATCCCTTTGGAACGCTGGGGAGTGAGTCCAATTTTTCCGCGCCGAGTACCGTCGCCGCGGAAGAATAGTCGTTCATCTTCGACCTTGAGGTATTCAGATGGAACTTTGCCAAAGTAAGTGTCGTTGACTTTGGGACCGAGCGTCGCTTCGTCGCCTTCTTTGAAAGGGATGACGACGGTCGTGGTTGGTGAAGGGTTGTACATGCCCAAGATCCAGATCGACAATAATCCCGATTCCGGTTTCCAAGCTTCAGCACCCGTGTTGGAGATTCGGTTGTCTGTTTCATATCCGACCATGCGGAGCCCCTCTCCAAGTTCAACATTCAGAATCCGCGCGGCATTTGTCCGGTCAAGCAGTTTCACCGTACGCTCGATGCCGACGCTGAACTTGGTGCCGCTGTGGTTAATCAGCTCCGTATCGTGCTGAAATTTTGCTGAAGTTGCAGTCTGTTCGGCTAACCTGAACGAATCGGTGTCGATCGCCGGGGGCGTGGTCCAGTCGGAGAACTCAAACTTCTTCCCGGGTTTAAAGAAAATCGCGTACTGCCCCCCCTCAGGCCCCAGCCAAAAACGTTCCTCGCCGCCGAAAACATAAATGTGTTCTTCCAGCTTTCCTTTTCTTTCTTCTTCGGAAAGCAGCCCCTTTTCAATAACAGGGCGATTGATCCAACCGAAACTTGGACCGGCTTTGACGTCGAAAGTGCTGGTCATGACTCGGCCTTGGTAGTCCGGCGCGATTGCAACCGCCGCGTCACCGTCTTTGAGCAGCACAATCGGCGTGTGTTGTTGCATGAAGTTTAGATCGCTGGAAAACATTTCGCTCGCCGGAGCTTCGGAACTCTGGAAAGATACGGGAGCGGCTTCAACGGTCCCCACGCGGGTGTTCATTGGATTAGACTTCACATCAAAACGTCCAATACAGGGCAGTTTGCCTTTGCCTTTAGGTCGGGCGATCTCCACGCCCCATTCGGGAAGCGTGCCTTCGCCAGATTGAGTGAATGCTTCAGGCCGGTAGGCTCCACCGGCCCAAGCGCCTTTGACGACACGATGAGTTTTGGAAAAATTGATTCCGTCGGCTGCGTAGAGAATTGAATTGGTGATCTCTTTTGGCCCTGTCGTGCCGATCATCGCAGCCACCCCTGTGCCTTGTGGCCAGACCAACACTTCGTGATTTCCGGGAATGACGGGATTGGCTTCGTGCCTTACGTAGGGACCTTCGGGTTTGTCGGCGATTGCGAGCCCCATTTGAGTTTGCCCGGGACCTTTGCCCAGTTGCCGGCCTTTGTAGTAGAACCAGTACTTCCCCTTTCGGGTGATCAAACAGGCGTCATCGACCAAGTGGCTATCAAAATCATCAGGGTTATCGCTATTGCTCAAAGCGGGATTGGAGTCCAACCTTTCCCACGGGCCATCGGGAGAATTCGAAACCGCGATGCCAATTTTGGAGTCGGGATTGAAGCCCCCTTTTTTGTACTCTCTAGAGGTGCCGGTGTAGAACAGCCAATACTTTCCTTCGGCGACAAGTATGTTCGGGGTAAAGACGCTTCCGCCTTCCCATGAACCTTTGGAGCCCTTGGCAAGTGCTTGGCCTTTTTCGGTCCAGGCACGACCATCTTCGGACGTTGCGTACCAAAGGGTTGCATCATACCCGGGAGAAATTTTGCCTTTGGAGTACCACACGTAGTACAGGCCATCGACCTTGATCACATCGCTTGGGTCACGACGCATGACACCTTCTTCAGCACCGATACCTTCTAATTCCGAGTGCATCACGGTAATTGATTTGAAGGCAGGTTTATCAGCATGCGCTGGCAACACAAACAAAAAGGAGATTGCGATGAAGACAAATTTGTTCATTATTTTTCCAAAAAACAGATCACTGAAACGACAGATCCCAGAAATCACAAGAGTGAATTTTGACGCCATTTATACACGATTACTTGACGGTTTGCTTCGGCGTTGAATCTTTGGCGTTCAAATCAGGGTTTGAATCAGGGTTTGAATCCGCCGATTTTGACATCATTTGACTAGGCCCAACTTCGAAGTACTCAGAACTGACGGTCAAGTTCCCTGCGTATACGTTTAAGAAACAGGCCGTCGTTGCGTTAGGCAATTCTGCGGTCGCCACTGTTCGGTTGCCGCGGTTCAGTAAATTCGCAGGCGTTTCATTCCATTTGCGTTTACCTGTAAAACCTGTGTCGGTCGTCGAAATCAAAACTGCTCGGTCAAGTGGTTTCGACGATGAGAACGTGACCTCGATGGAGCCACTGTCCATTTTCGATTGAAGCTGCCGACACCAGGGATCGCCGGTATCGACAATGCTTTGCGCGAACGCGTAGCTGTCCGGTGGATTCCAACTGGCAGCGGTGCTGTGCTTCATTCCGGGTAGGAGCGCCACCATATAGTCCCCTCTCGAGGCGCGGTAACTGGCGGATTGACTATCCAGCGGGAAGTGATGATCTTCTGGCCACGAAAACCACATCGCCGGCATCTTTGCCGCGGGTAAGTAATGCACCGGATCCCATACTTCACGGTAGAACGAATTGGTGCCTAATGCCCTGCCCCAGTGATTCTTCGCGTCCGCCATGTGGCCGCAGCCATAAGTGGGTATGGCGAAATCGAAACGAGCGTCAATTCCCATCACGGTGCTGGTGATGACGCCGCCCCACGAAACGCCCATCACACCAACATGGTCGCCGTCCACCTCTGGCAGCGCTCGAAGCAAAGAATTGGCCAAGATCGTATCGGCGACAGCGTGATACATCCACTGATCCTTCAGCGGTTTGTCGACGTCTTTGTAGTGGCCGCGTCGCCAGGGTCCAGCCCACTGATGTTTCTCCCATTTTCGATGCTCATCACGTCGTTCGACTTGGCCTTCATGAGCAATAGCGATCGCGGCGAAACCTTGCTGGTTCCATTTTTGAACCCAAGTTCGAAACGCGGTTCCGCCACCTCCATGAACGAGGACGATGCCGGGGACTTTATCAGAGCGATTTTTAGGCAGGCCCAGCCAAGCGAAGACTTTGGTGGGTTTCGCTTCATAGTCCAACCCGTCAAAGAAAATCGCTCGGATGTTGTCTGAATGTTCAAAACCTTCGGCATCAACAGGTGCCGGGGCCGACGTCAACTTCCCCAGCTCGCGCACTTCATCGCGCAGGCGCGCGAACTCTTGCCCGTTGGCCACTAGGGTTCCGTAAGTCGCCAATATCACAATTGAGACCAAAAAACGATTCATCATTTTCGATTCCTTTTTCCGCCAGTCGATTTGAACTCGCTCTTCCCGCGCCCTTTCTGAAAATCAGTCAAGCAATCCCAATCTTGGGCCTGATTGCTCAGGATCGGAATTTCGGGAAACAGCGTTCCGGTCGGACGTTGCTCCGAACCGCGGCGACCAAACTCGCCTAACTTCGATCGTGTTGCTTCGGCCAACGCCATCAACTGCGAAACTCTTTCAGGATGTTCGGCTGCCACATCGGTTTGCTCGACCACATCGGTGACCAAGTTGTACAACCGAGCCGTTTCAATCGGCTTTTGCCTTTTCCGAGCCCAAAAGGGAATCTGTTGTTGAGTGCGCGGCAGGTGAAGTTTCCAATCGCCCACCCGCACCGCCTGGAGGTTTTCACAGTTGTAGTAAAAGAAAGGTTCGTCTTTGGATCGCCCAATCGGGTTTCCAGTGAACAGGGGCGTTAGACTGACGCCATCGTAGACGCGATCCGTCGGAAGAGGTACTCCGATCAACTCACTCAACGTTGGAAACACGTCCATGGCATTGACTGGCGTGTCGATCACCGCGGATTCCTGCAGCTTGCCTCTCCAGTAGATGATAAAAGGCACGCGATGCCCACCTTCGAGCGAAACAAACTTCGTGCCGCTGTAGGGGTTTGAATAGGTCTGTTTAACGGGGCCGTTGTCGGAACTGAAGATGACCATCGTGTTATCCAGCAACCCGTTCGCCTCTAGCGCGCTGAGGATTTCACCGATGCCCCAATCCGCTTCTTGGATCACGTCGCCGCGCACTCCGTCTTGGGACGACCCCTTAAACTTTGGGCCGGACTGGTAAGGCGTGTGAGGATAGTTGTGTGCGAAGTAGATGAAAAACGGCTGATCTTTGAAGTCCTCAATATGCTTGACCATGCGCTGGGTGTAGAGACGGGTCAACTGTTTGAGCGGCGTGTTTTCGTAGACCACCTCAGCACCATCATAAAAGCGTTTGTCGTGCCCCATGTTTGACGGAGCGCCATAGTAGTGATCAAATCCTTGCTGGAAGTACGAAAACTTCTCCACGAACCCCAAATGCCACTTGCCCACCATCGCGGTAACGTAGCCCTGCCGCTTGAACTGTTCGGCGATCGTGATCTCATGGGGATTCAAACCAAGAAACCAATGCGCCTCGCGTTTAGGGCTGATCCCCATATACAGTCCGGCGCGTTGCGGATAAGCCCCCGTCAGAAATGCCGCGCGCGATGGCGAACAGATCGAAGCAGCGGTGTGGAAATCGGTGAATCGGTATCCCTCAGCCGCCATACGATCAATGTTTGGCGTCTTCACTTTCGTAGCGCCGTAACAGCCAACATCGCCGTACCCCATGTCATCCATGAGGATGAAGATAACATTGGGCCGCGTGTCATCGCCACACGCGGCGCGTTGGAGAAGACATTGTCCAAAGACGAACAACGCGGCGCAAAGAGCCAACGTCTTTCCGGCCGAGCAAAGATGTTGCAAGGATACCATTGCTCTTTGCCTCTTATTTTTGGACATTTTCTTTGGGCATCTTCGCCGATACCTTTGTCAGCCAACCGTTGAGTTTCGATCGAAGGTTTTGAGCAAGTTCGGGGTTGCTGGCCAACACATTGTGCTTTTCCATCGGATCGTCTTTGAGGTTATACAGCGCGTCTTCGATCAGTCCGTAGCCGCAATAAAACTTCCAATCACCCTCCAGAATCGTACCGCCCATGTAGTGCGTGACCTCGACGCGGTTATGAGGGAAGTGCCAATACAGCGCATCGCGTTCCAGTTTTTCAGCGCCCTCAAACAAAGGTTTCAGATCCACGCCTTCCAGCTGCTTGCATTCCGCGGTCGATCCACCAGCGGCGTGCACAAACGTCGGAAAGAAATCCATGCTGGTCACCGGTTGGTCGCATGTCGTTCCTGATTTGATCACGCCCGGCCAACTGACGACCATCGGAACCCGCAGCCCGCCTTCGAGCAGCGAACCCTTCTGGTCTGCCAGCCATTGGGTTGGTATGTGCCCACCATTATCGGAATAGAAGACCAGCAAAGTGTTGTCGCGCGTGCCGGTTTCTTCAAGCGATCGGATAACTTTGCCGACCGCGTTATCAAGACTCTCCAGCATCGCGTTGTACTTCCTGCCGCCGTTCTTCTTCACAAGATCCTTGGGGGCACGGATCGGCGTGTGCACCGAATAAGGCCACAGCGTTAGATGAAACGGTTTGTCATGATTGGTTTTGATGAACGAAGCCGCCTCGTCCCCAAATCGGTCCGTCAGATACTCGCCTTTTTTGCGGTTGGCAATCGTTGCATTCTGATAAGGATCAAACCATGACCTCGGTTGACCGTAGGCGCAACCTCCGATGTTCATGTCGAATCCATAATGTTCGGGATGCCAGTCGCGATTAATAATTCCATCTTTCGCCTTGACCGATCCCTCGCCTGCCAGATGCCACTTCCCAAGAAAGCCCGTCGCGTAACCAAGCTTCTTCAGCTCGCGGGCGTAACTGGGCAACCAAAGCGGGAGATACTTCAAGGAATCCGCACCCTCGGGACTGCCCTTGGGGCCTTTCCGTTCATTACCGGCTTTACCGGGAATATGCGTCGTCAATCCAATCTGTGCCGGTGACATTCCCGTGATGCAAGCCGCGCGCGTCGGCGAACAGACGCTCGCTGCGGCGTACGCTTTGGAAAACACCATTCCCGTTTGAGCAAGCCGTTGCAGATTGGGCGTGTTGATCTCCGAATTACTATCGTCGAAATCGACCCAGCCCGGACCAAGATCGTCAGCCATGATGAAGACGATATTGGGTTTGGTTTGAGCGGCCGAAAACTGCGCGAGCGTGCCCAGCGCAATGGTGATTGCGACAGCCAAAAATGCGATGGTGCGATTCAAGGTTTTCGTCCTTTTTCACTTTTCCACAAAATGATGTCAGCAACATCGTTCTTCGAATCCGCGCCGTCGGTGCTTCGACCGCGATTGACGACTGATTTCAGCTGAGCCAGTAGACGCTGGGCGACTTCGGGTTGTTGCTGGTAAAGGTTGTTTGTTTCGCCGGGGTCGGATTTAAGATCGTACAGCTGAGCGACAGGTGCATCCGATTTTTTCGCGGCCTGTTCCCCCGGAGCCGTCCACCCTCCAGATCCACGGGCCAGCAACAGTTTCCAATTGCCTTGGCGATAACCGAAATGACCACTGATGGAATGATGAATCACGCCCTCCCGCGTTGACGAAATTTGTTCACCCTTCAGCGCTGGCAAAAAACTAACGCTGTCTTCCCCCGTGTTGCCCGGCAGCGACGTTTGTAGCAGATCAGCGCAGGTCGCCATTAAATCCGTCAGACAAATCAGCTGGTCCGATTTCGAGCCCGGTTCAACCTTGCCCGGCCAACGGGCGACAAATGGTACACGGTGCCCACCGTCCCAGAGATCGGCTTTGGACCCCCGCATGTCGGCGCTTGGATAGTGCCCCTTTTGCTGAAGATTTTTTATGTTGGCGGCCTTGGAGCATCCGTTATCGCTGCTAAAGATCACCAACGTGTTTTCGGCGAACCCGTTACGATCGAGCGCATCCAAGATGCCACCAAACCCGTCGTCGGTCTCCATGACGAAATCCGCATAGCTCCCCAGTCCACTTTTGCCTTGCCATGGCTTGGTAGGCAAAATCGGCGTGTGAGGCGATCCATAAGGTACGTACAGAAAGAAAGGCTGGTTCGGGTCGGCTTTCGCGCGGCCGTCGATGTATTCAATCGCCTTACCAGACAAACGCGGCAGCATGTTGATCTCTTCATCATGCGCGATCACCTCGTCGTTCTCGATCACGCTCTTCATGGCTCTGGCGTGATGGAAACCATGAAAGTAATCAAACCCGCGATGACAAGGCCCATCAGGAATTTTGCTGCCGATCGGTGGCAGCGCTTTCTTATTTTTTGGTTTTAGATTTTCGCCCGTTTCGGGATCCTGATATTGAAAATCCAAGTGCCACTTGCCAAGAATCGCCGTGTGGTATCCTTGCTGTTTAAGGAAACTGGCCACGGTCATACGTTCAGGCGCAATCAAACAGTCCGCGTATCCTTGCGTCACGCCGCGCTGCAATCGCGTCCGCCAGCTGTATCGCCCGGTCAGCAATCCATACCGCGTTGGCGAACAGACCGAGGAACCCGAATGGGCATCAGTGAAAATCATGCCTTCACTGGCCAGCCGGTCGACGGCAGGGGTGGGGATTTTACCGCGCTGCGGATTGAGACATTGAATATCACCGTATCCAAGGTCGTCGCAAAGAACAAAGACGATGTTCGGTTTTTCTCCGCCATCTGCCAAAGCTCCCGTCGCGCAGAATCCAGAAAGTGCCA
>CAKZVF010000071.1 GCA_937921995.1 uncultured Pirellulaceae bacterium | reverse complement strand
GCGCGACAGTTTCTGGTCATTTTGCACGCCGGCCATTTCTGCCGGTTACCCGCGCTGGTGGCTGCCTGATGAGGTCGGCATGCCTCATGAAAACCGCCCCGAGCACGGCTTTGAAAACACGGGCGAATTCACCGACGGTTTCGGGAATTTTGCTTACGTCTACGCCGTGGGAAACCCTGAGGTTGGCACCAAAAAAAACCGCTACGAACTGGCTCATCAAAAAGGCAGCGGGTTCGCAATGGTCACCATCGACACCGAGGCGAAGACCTACCTCCTAGAGTCCTTCCGATTTTTAATAGACGCCACCGATGGAAATCCAGCGAACCAATTTCCCGGCTGGCCCGTAACGATCCGGCAGCGCGAAAACGCCGGTGAAAACCTGATCAAATAGGCAGTTCCAACAACAGTCCCCCGCGTTGAGCCCCAAAAAGATGATGACTTGAACTTGGAAATCTTCAATTTTTTTGAAGCCACCAACCCAAGCCGTCAATAAAATAGTCGTCAAAGACATCTTTCCTAAGGCGGCGGTAGCCGCATCCCCCAATTCCTAATCCAACACCAAACTCACAACAAATAGAGAACATAATGAAACATCTACTCGCGTTAATTCTGGTCACCATTTTCGCTACGGCCTCTTTCGCCGATGACGCTCCCCAAAAGGGCAAAAAAGCGAAGTCGCCTTGGCAAGCAATGCGGTTAAAAAAATCGCTCAAACCAGTAACCCTTACCGCGGAACAAGAAACTGGCTTCGCCGAAGCCATCGAAAAATACTCGGCCACCATTGCCGAACTCGAATCTAAAGGCCTGACCAAAGATAAATTGAAGGCACGGGGCACCAAGCGGAAAGAGGCCCGCGAATCGGGTCTCAAGGGAAAAGAACTACTGGCCCACATCGAAGAAGGACTATCCGAAGAGGATCTGGAGATGTTCAAAGAGCTTGACCAAGCAACCAAAACCGCCGAACAAACCGTCGCTAAAATGCTGACCGAAGAACAGCTAAGCAGCCTTCCTGAGAAAGTTCAAAAACGCATGAACATGCTGAAGAAGCAAGGTAAGGGCGGCAAGGGAAAAGGCAAGAAGAAAAAGAAGAAGGAAGAAGCTGCAGCCGAATAGTCCGCGGCGGCGAAAGCCCAGCCCTCCTCAAAAATTACCTAAAGTTCAGCACTCGGTTGCTGAACTTTTTTATTATCATGACTTTGCCTCTAAAATTGTCGACAATCGATAGACCGTTACCTTCTCCTCAACACCTTAGCCCAGAAGCTTTCCATGCTACGCCCGTTTTTCCACTGCTCACTTCCGCTGTTGCCCGTTTTGGCGATGACACTAATTTTGTTATTGGCAGCTGACACTTGGGCTGATTCTGCTCCCGGTGAACGGACATCCTTTAACGCAGGATGGAGGTTCACCAAAGGGGATGTCGAAAACGCTTCGGCGCCAGAATTTGACGATCAACATTGGCAATCCGTAACATTACCTCACGATTGGGCGATCGCCGGACCATTTGAACCGAGGTTTAACGCCCGCAACGGGGGGCTGCCGTTCCATGGAATCGGTTGGTATCGAAAATCTTTCACGTTGCCTGAAACCGCCAAAGACAAAGTCGTTTCGATCGCATTCGACGGCGCGATGTATAACGCTCATGTGTACATCAATGGTGAATTTCTAGGCAATCGGCCTTTCGGGTACGTAGGATTTCAGTTCGACCTGACGCCACACTTAAATTTCGGCGATGATCAACCTAACCTGATTGCCGTGAAACTCGCTCCGGAGGATCTATCCACACGCTGGTATCCCGGTGCCGGAATCTATCGCAATACGTGGTTGGAAATCAACGATCAAGTGCATGTTGCTCAGTGGGGAACGTATGTCACTACCCCCGAGATCACCGAGAAGGCAGCGACGGTCAAAGTGCGTACGACCGTTGAAAATTCATCGGCCCATAACGTTCAAGCGTTTGTCGAAACCGCCATCCATGACGTTCAAGGGCACGTGGTCGCGGAACTATCCACCGCCAGTGATTGTTCAGCATCGAAAAAGACCGAGACGGTTCAAGAGTTAAACGTTGTCGCCCCTAAACGCTGGGACATCAACGATCCTTACCTCTACGAGATTGTTACAAAGGTCGTTCGGGGTGATAAAACCGTTGACACCTATCGAACGCCGTTGGGGATTCGCACGATTGAGTTCAAAGCCGCCAAAGGCTTTTTTCTCAACGGTCGCCACGTGCCGATTCAGGGTGTCTGCCTCCATCACGATAACGGCCCGCTGGGCGCAGTCGCCAACGGTCGCGCAATCGAGCGAAAGCTGGAGATCATGAGGTCGATGGGAGTAAACTCAGTCCGCACTTCTCACAACCCTCCATCACCAGAATTGGTTGCTGAAGCAGACCAGCAAGGCATTGTTCTGCAAGTGGAGGCGTTCGATGTCTGGAAAAAGCAAAAGCAGATGGTCAGCAAATCCTACAACATGTTCTTTGACCAATGGCATGAGCGCGATCTACGCGACATGATCCGCCAGCATCGCAACAACCCTTCGGTCATCATGTGGAGTATCGGCAATGAGATCATGGAACAGGCATCCAAAGACGGCGGCAAGGTCGCCAAAATGCTGACCGACATTGCTCACGATGAAGACCCGTCGCGATTGGTGGCTGCCGGATTCAACAACCCCATCGGAGCGATCAAAAACGGACTTGCCGATGCGGTCGACATCGTCGGCCTCAACTACAAACCGCTGATGTATGAACGCGTCCACAAAGAACATCCTGATTGGTTGCTGGTAGCCAGCGAAACATCTTCCGTCACCAGCACGCGCGGTGTGTACCACTTGCCAATCGAAAAATACAAAACGCATGATTCTCGACACGTCACCAGCTACGATCTGATCGGGCCCCCGTGGGCTTATCCTTCGGACCTTGAATTCAAATATTTAAAACGCACTCCAGCGATCATGGGTGAATACATCTGGACGGGATTTGATTACTTGGGCGAACCCACGCCTTACGGCGGTAAAGACCATTCAGGCGATGGCTATTGGAACGCTGACTGGCCCGTTAGGAGTTCATCTTTTGGCGCAGTCGATTTGGTGGGGTTTCCCAAAGACCGCTTTTACTTGTACCAAAGCCAATGGACGACCGAACCGATGGTGCATGTGCTGCCACACTGGAATTGGGAAGGCCGCGTCGGTGAAACCATCCCCGTATTTGCATACACCAACGCCCAAGAGGTTGAGCTGTTTGTAAACGGAGAATCTGTTGGCAAAAAGGTCAAGGGACAGGACAAAGCTGCGATCCCGGTCGACTTTCTACGCTGGGACACCGAAGGAGAGGGGAGCAACGGACCTAATTGGCACTCTCCTTTTCGAGTTCGCTGGGACGTGAAATACGCTCCTGGAAGCATCAAAGTTGTCGCTTCCACTGATGGCGTCGTTGTCGCCGAAGAGGAAATAAAAACGGCTGGCCCACCGGCTCAGGTCCGATTAATTCCTGACCGCACCACGATCACCGCCGACGGACAGGACCTCTCCTACATTACTGTTTTGATCGAAGACGCCGATGGCAACCTGTGCCCCAACGCCGAGAATCTGGTTCGTTTCTTTGTCGAAGGATCCGGCGAAATTGCCGCCGTTGGTAACGGTAATTCAGCCACTGTGGAACTTTTCAACACCGACTACCGCCGCGCGTTCTACGGCAAAGCGATGTTGATTGTACGTTCGAAGCCAGGCAAAGCGGGCGTTGTGAAGATTCGCACCTATTCTGATCGCTTGAAACCAGCAACCACCGAGATCACAACCGAATGAATCGACCGCCGATCGCCGCAGTTATCTTTTCGTTTCCACGGTTGATTCAACATGATGAAATCAAATTGAGTTTGCCAAATCGGAAAGATGTTTGACGGCATTTTTACAGTCCTGTTCGAGTTCTTCGACGGTTGCCTCAACCGAGACGCCTCCTGCGTAGCCGATGTCGTTCAAGTTTTGAAAGAAATCACGAAGCCTAGGAATCTCAACTCCTGGTTTTGGAAAACAGCGGCCTTCGGGATTGGCCAGTTGAACCGCACAAATCAGATCTCCGGCTTCGGTCATCACTTCCATCGACTCCTCTTCCATCGCGAAATGATAGAAGTCAGCAGCCAGTCCGATTTCGGGGCGATCGACAGCACGGGCAATCGCTAACGCTTGTGAAAATGTATTGATAAAATTCGTCTCCGTGTGATTCACGTGCTCGACTGCGATTTTGATATTCCATTGATTTTCCCGAATCACATCGGAACACAACCGAAGAAAAGAAACCATCTGATCGGTTGCATCTTCCAGAGAAAATCCGGCCGGAACGCTGCGGGATCCTGGACTTCCAAACACAACCGCTTTCGCTCCCAAACGCACCGCGCGAGCCAGCGCTGATTCGAGAAAATGCCTAGATTTCGTTTCGTCGATTTCCGGGCCAGTGACTTTCAAGTCGGGCGGCAAAAACCAATTTACTGATTGAACGCGAATGTTATTTTGCTTCAGTCGATCCGCGGCCGCATCAAAATCTGAATCCGTCATCGCCGCGATTTTGGCCATACCGGGTTCGATGAACGCCATCCCGCAAGCGACAATCTTCTCCGCGTTCACCAAAGGCTCAGACGTCGAAAAATCAGACACACCAAAACAAAACTTTGGCCCGTCCTGCGTCTTAATACTCTCACTCACCGTCAGTTTTCCTTGCTATATTGCTGCCACGCTTCTTCAATTTTTGCCTCTGCCGCATCACCTAGATGAAAGAGGAAGCGGTGCCTCAAGACTAAGTGATCGCCCTGTTTGAGCTGTGTCGTGGCGTCATCAAATTTATCACCAAAGGCCTTGGAGCCGAACGGGTTGGCCGTAAAAAGTCCGTACTGCCTGACGTGCCAACGGGTAGGAAAACGGTAACTTTCAGGGTGATTGAGAATGGCAATGCCTAAGTGTTCGCCTTTGACGGGCCCATGGTAGTCACACCATTTTGCATGCTTGCTCCAAGCATCGCCGTCGGTTTCTCCGGTGCTGTTGATGACGTGGCCGCCTTGTTTGCTGTCCACCGCCATCGAAGCGGGCACGCGAATCGCCAAACCTGCGTCTTTGCGGTCGTGCAAAACAACATCACCGTCGCTGGCGATCAACTTCTGATCAAAGTCGATCGTCCGCATTATGGTCGATGCGCGAAACGTCAGCGTGCGTTGTTCTTCAAGAAGCTTGATTCCATCAGGATCCAAATAGTCACAAATTTGAACAACTACCGCCCGATCATCGTTGGCGTCGAGTACCTTAAATTCCCGGTGTTTGATCGTAGCCAACATCGCCGATTTGTCCGCACGATTTTTGGCGCGGGCATAAGTCAATGCCTCGTGCCAAGTATCAACGCCGACTGGCTGAAGATCTGCGCTGCCCATGTCGATTCTGCGAATACTCTGGTGCCCAAATAGTATCCCGCGATGGTGGGGATGATCGCGCTGCTTTTCCTTTTCCAGTGGCGAATCCTCCATCGGATACGCGCGGGTCATTGCTTTGCCGGTCGGCCCGATGATGGGCCAAAGGTAGGGCTTATTCGCGGTTCGCAAATTGTATTTAGCAAACAAGTGACCATCGAAATTAATCGCCAGTCCTTGGTCATCCTCCGAAAGCGTAAATCTTGTTTCAGATTCCTTGGTACCCGAGCCTTCTTGCGAATGGCATTCACTTGTAAGCAGCAAAAACACAGATAGCATCACAGGAAGATATCTAGGATTCATCAGGGGTGTCTTAATAGGAAAAATCGAGTTGCATGTAAGTGGATTCTAAGCCCGCCGGCGCTTAACAATTTTGCACCAACAGAGCGTCCATCCTACGCAAATTTATTGGAAATATGGGCAAAATCGGCAATCGCTGGCGGTGAATGTCGAAACTGACAAGCCACTTCCGCTCAAACGCCGATCTAACAACGATAACGCGCTGTTCCTCTTTCAGGCTTGTTCTCTGCGCGTAACTTCACCCGGTGCTAACTTCACGATGCGATTTCCAAGGTCAAAAAGTCGCGTCCGTTCTGCGAAGCGTTGCTTTCGCCGTTTGCTGCTGCCGCCCGCCCTGCTGGTCTGCGTTTTGGTTGTCACGGGCTGTGCTAGCAAAGGACCGATGCCGATCTACACCGGCGCTGAACTTGCCCCGCTATCCAGCAGCGGTGAAACCAACCCGCCCGATCAGTGGTGGACGGCATTCGGCGACCCTGGCTTGGACCGCGCGGTCGCTCTGGCCGTCGGCGAAAATTTTGATCTTTCGGCAGCGCTGGAAAGTCTTCGCGCTGCTCGAGCTTTAACACAGCGCGAGGCATCGGATCTTTTTGGTGATCTCAATGGTGTCATCAACAGTCCCAACACATTCGGCCCAGGTCCCAGCAACACGCGTCTCTCGTGGGGATTGAACGCATCCTATCAAGTCGACCTGTGGGGACAGATTCGATCGCGCGTCGAAGCAGAACAGTTTCGCTCGGTGGCAACCCATTGGGACTACCATAGCGTCGCGCTGTCGCTTTCGGCCGAGATCGCCGAAACGTGGTTCACCCTGATCGCAGCCCACGCTCAATTGGAACTGCTGGATGAACAGGTCAAAACGAACCGCAAAGGGCTCAAAGCGGTCGAGCTACGTTTCGCAGTCGCCGGCGAAGGCGGTAGTCCCAATGTGTTGCGGCAACGCCAATTGGTGCAATCGACTTTGGAACAGATCATCGTCGTCAAATCAAACATCGAGGTCCTCGAACATCGCTTGGCGGTGCTGACCGGGCAGCCGCCTCAAACCGCGACCTATTCCACCGGCAACACTTTCCCCGAACTGCCGCCGATCCCTTACACCGGTTTGCCGTCGGAGTTGATCAGCCGCCGCCCCGACGTCCAAGCCAATTTTATGGCGCTGGCGGCTGCCGATCAGGATTTGGCCGCTGCTGTCACCGACCAATATCCGCGACTCGATCTGAGCGCTTCTCTGGTCAATTCGGCCGATCGTCCCGAGTCGATTTTCCGCGACTGGTTCTTTTCCATAGGCGGCCAATTGGTGGCCCCGATCCTTGACGGACGCCAACGTCGGTCGGAAGTCGAACGCCGCAAAGCCTTGGTCTGCCAACGTTTTAGCGAATACCGGCAGTCGATTCTCATCGCTCTTCAAGAGGTCGAGGACGGGTTGGCCGTAGAACGGTACCAAGTCCAACGCATCGAGAAGATCACCACCCAAGTCGAATTGGCCAAAAAGGCGGCGGATCAGCTTCTGCAATTCTTCATCACCGGTGAGGCAAGTTATTTGGACGTCCTCAGTGCCAATCAGTCGCAGCAATCTCTGCAACGATCGCTGCTATCGGCAAGATTGGATCTCATTCGGATTCGTATCGGATTATACTTGGCGTTGGCGGGAGATTTTGACACATGCGAAGTCGCAGCAGGCCGGATATCTCAGGCATTAGAATTTCCTGATGAAGTATTGACCCCGGTGGAAGATGCGGGGCTAATTAAGAACGAATTCCCCACAGACGAAGTCTCTGCTGATACGGTTTCGGACGCGTCGAAAGACATCTTAGAACCACCTGCTCCGTCGGAGTCACGGATCTCAATAGAGCAGCTCGAAAAAGAAATCGACTAATGAGTCAACCGATTCAAACCAGCCCACCAAGAACCAAACGGCGCTGGCTTGTCATCCTGATCAACCTCCTGCTCGTCCTGGCCATCATCGCGGGATCGGTCGCCGCGGTGTGGTTTATTTACCGCACCGAACCGACCGCCCAACAAACCAAGACCCGCCGCAAATCTGCCGCGCTGGTCGAAATAACGGAACTTCAGCGCGGCACATACCGTCCCCAATTAGAAGCCTTGGGAACCGTCCAGCCCGTCCAAGACATCGTGCTCAGTCCGCGCGTGCGTGGCCAAGTGATCGCGGTGTCGCCGTCGTTCGTACCCGGCGGGATGGTCCGCAAAGGCGAAATGCTTCTGAACATCGACCCAGCCGACTTCGAAAATACCGTCTCGGTCCGTCAAAGCGAACTCGAACAGGTCGAAGCCGATTGGGAGATGGAAGTCGGCAGAAAAAATCTGGCCAAACAAGAACTCGAGTTGCTCGGTGATTCGATCGGCGGCATCAATCGTTCGCTTGTTTTAAGAGAGCCTCAATCCGCTTCGCTCAAATCAAGATTAAACGCCGCCAAGGCCGCATTGGAACGCGCGAAAATTGATCTCGAGCGTACCAAACTAATCGCGCCCTTTGATGCTCAAGTTCTACGGCGGTCGGTCAACGTCGGATCGCAAGTCAGCGAAGGCACCGATCTGGGGCAGTTGGTTGGAATCGAGCAGTATTGGGTCATCGCGACGATCCCGCTGCGGAACCTGCGTTGGATCAAGTTCCCGTCCGGCGATCAACCCGGTTCGTTGGTCACGCTGCAAAATCCGGATGCTTGGGGACCTGATGTACAAAGGCAGGGACGCGTCCAGCGCATGATCGGATCGCTGGATCAACAAACACGTTTGGCGCGGATCGTTGTTTCGGTGGACGATCCGCTGGGACAGAAATCGGACGCGCCGCCATTGATTCTGGATGCGCTGATCGAAGCCAACATCGAGGGCGTTGCCATCGAAAACACCGTCCGACTGGACCGGGATCTTGTCCACGACGGCGACACGGTGTGGATCATGAAGGACAATCAACTTGAGATCCGCACCACCAAGATCGTTTTCCGCGACTCGAAATATGCCTATGTCAGCGACGGACTCGAAACGGGCGACCAAGTCGTCACCACGACACTCGCCACCGTCGCCGACGGGGTACAACTGCGACGTGTTGGCGATGAGGTTGCTGATCCTGCGATGGAGGAAACAGATTCGGCTCAACCGAAAGACGAGGCAACTGCGGTGGATAGCGTTGAGATCAAAGGCGAACCTGTCGCCGAGGCATCGCCGTGAGCCAACCGCAAAAAACAAAGTCGCCAGCGAAAATCACCTTTGGCCCTATCGCTTGGATGGCGCGTAATTCGATCGCGGCGAACCTACTGATGGTACTGTTGCTGGGGGGCGGCATCTGGGGCGCTTTCACCGTTCAAAAAGAGGTCTTCCCCGAAACGGAACTGGATGTGGTCGAAATCTCCGTCGGCTATCCCGGGGCATCACCCGAGGAAGTCGAACAGGGGATCTTAAGACCGATTGAAAGCATCGTCCGCAGCGTCGATGGAATTCGAGAGATCGACAGCGAGGCTCGCGAAGGGCGCGGTTCGGTTTCCATCCAACTGGTCGCCGGCCAGGATCGCATGAAGGTCTTCCAAGACGTGGATCAAGCCGTCGGACGGATCCAAACTTTCCCCCAGCAAACCGAACAACCCGAAGTCCGATTGAAATCCCGCCAGCGCGAAGTGATGCAAATTTCGATCTATGGCGATATCGAAATTTGGGCGCTGCGAAAACTGGCCGAACAGCTGCGCGACACACTTTTATCCAAACAAGAGATCTCTCAGGTCGAATTGCGGCGCGTGCCTCAGTACGTCATGCACATCGAAATCCCTCGCCAGCAGCTCCGCGAATACGGGCTCAGGCTGCAGGACGTGGCCGACATCATTCGCACCTCTACCCAGGACGTGGCTGCAGGAGCCGTTCAAACCAGCGCCGGAGAAATTCTGCTGCGCGTGAAAGCCCGGAAGCAGTGGGCGGATGAATTCTCTCAGCTTGAAATCGTCAACGGACGCGATGGCCCGGCGGTGACTTTGGGAGACATTGCCTCGGTGCGCGATGGTTTTGAAGAAGTCGGGTTCCATTCGCAGTTCAGCCAAACACCGTCGGTCGACCTCGACATTTTCCGCGTCGGCACGCAATCGCCGATGGATATTGCCCGAGTCGTCCACCAGACGATGGCGGAGTTCGAAAGCGTGATGCCACCGGGCGTCAATTGGAGAATTGATCGCAACAACGCCGAAGAGTTCCGCCGTCGGTTGTATCTGGTGATGGAAAACGCCGGTATGGCGATGGTGATCGTGCTGGTCATCCTGGCTCTGTTTCTGGAGATCCGATTGGCCTTTTGGGTGATGATGGGCATGGTGGTTTCGTTTATCGCGGGGATCTTGTTCCTGCCGCTGGTCGGCGTCAGCATCAACATGATTTCGCTGTTTGGATTCTTGGTGGTGCTTGGGATCGTGGTCGATGATGCGGTGGTCGTTGGCGAAAACGTCTACGAACAAAGGCAGTCCACCGACAATCTGGAATCGGCGGCCGTCGATGGCACGCGCGAGGTCGCGTCACCGGTCGTGTTTAGTATCCTGACCAACATCGTGGCGTTTGTACCGCTGATGTTTATCCCCGGAGAGACCGGAAAGTTCTGGGGCCCGTTGCCGATCGTTGTCATTATTGTGCTGACGCTGTCACTGATTGAATCGCTGTTCATCTTGCCCGCGCATCTGGCACATTCGCGGCCGGTGGTTCGCAAACGGGGATTGTTTTCGTGGCCGCAACGCGCCCAACAGGCGTTCAGCCGATTCTTCAATCGAATGGTTGTTCTGCTTTACCGTCCTGTGTTGATGTTTTCTTTGAAATTCCGATATGTAACCAGCGCTTTGGCGTTGGGACTGTTTTTGATCGTGGGTGGTTATGCAACCAGCGCTCACATGGGCATGATTTTGATGCCCGAAGTTTCCGCCGACGAGATCGAAGCCGGCGTCAGAATGCCGACGGGCACCACGCAAGACCAATCGGCCGAAATTGCCCGAGTCGTCACCGAAGCCAGCTTGCGGATGTTCGAAGAACACAATCTTTACGAAGTGGCCGAAGGGATCAAAACCAATGTCCGTGGCCAAGAGTTCATCGACGTCGAAATCGTGATGAAGCCACCGGATCAGCGCGATATGACGGCCAACGAAGTCATCGACCTGTGGCGGGATTCGATCGGTGATCTTCCGGGCGTCAGCCAGGTCACGTTCGAAGCCGAACGCGGCCCCGGTGGTCACCGGCGAGACATCAGCATCGCGCTCAGCCACAGCGACATCGGCGTCCTTGAAAAAGCCACCGAAGCCTTTGTCGCGCGGGCCAGTCAATACGCCAACGTGCGCGATGTCAGCGATAACTATAACAAGGGCAAAACACAATACGATTTCACGCTGCGTCCCCAAGGCCGAGCGTTGGGGCTGACCGATGAGGATCTTGGCGAACAATTACGAGGCGCTTTTTTTGGTTCGCTGGCGCTGCGGTTGTTGCGCGGCACCAACGAGGTGGAAGTGCGGGTCAAATTGCCGGAGGAACAACGCGAAGCCATCCATAACTTGGAAGACCTGATCATTCGCACGCCCAGCGGGGCCGAAGTGCCGCTGTTGGACGTGGCCGATCTAAATAAGGGCACCGCGTTCTCGCGCATCAATCGCCGCGCCGGTCGCCGGGCGATTCGCATTTCGATGGACATCGAACCCAAGCGGGCTATTTCGCAGGTCATCACCGCTGTGCGCAGCGAGGCCTTGCCCGAGCTTCGGCGAGACTTTCCTGGCATCACGTGGTCCTTTGAAGGCAAAGATGCCGAACTCCGCCGCGCGACGACAACGTTATGGGGATATTTTGGGCTGGCCTTGGCCGTGATTTATTCATTGCTGGCGATTGCGTTTGGCGATTACATCCAACCGATCATTGTGCTGGTTGCGATCCCCTTTGGTATCGTCGGTGCGGTGCTGGGGCACATGTGGCTGGGTTACGATATTTCGCTGGTCAGCCTGATGGGTGTCATCGCGCTTTCGGGGGTCGTGATCAATGATTCGCTGATCATGATTGACTACGCCAACCGTCGCCGTAAAGAAAGCGACAGTCCGCTGACGGCGATCTCACAAGCCGGCGTTCGACGATTCCGTCCTATTCTTTTGACGACCCTGACCACGTTCGGCGGATTGATGCCGTTGATTTTTGAGAAGTCGTTGCAGGCTCAGTACATCATCCCGATGGCGATCTCACTGGGTTTTGGAATCCTGTTCTCCACCGCCATCATCTTGCTGCTGGTCCCGTGCCTCTATCTGATCCTTGAAGACATTCTCGCGCTGCTGTTTAAGCCGGCGTAATGTAGCTAGCTCCTTGCCGCTAACACAAAAACGCTGGAGCGTTGGCACTGTCCCCGATGGTGCGGACCAAGGCGCAGGTCACTCTCCGGGAAGGTAGTCCGGAAGTGATTGATCATTGTTTCAATTTCCATATCTTGAAGATGCGAAAAACTTGGAAAGGTTCACAAAGCATCAATGAACTCCTGCACTGTAATTCCTGCATCTCTAATCAATGACCGAAGAGTGCCTTTTTTTAAATCTTTCCCTGCATGCGAAGGAACTGATAGGACAAATTCATAATCTGGCTTGACCAGAATTATGTGGCTGCCTTTTTTTCGATTGACTTGGAATCCAAATTTCTCAAACGCCTTAATCGCATCTTTAGCTTTTACGTTACTAGGGACCGCTGGCATTTAAACATTTACAGGTATAAGTTTTATGATACAAGCTTTACATTCACTTTGAACTTTCTTCCAAGGGATTGGCCTGCCTAGGTCCTTGTACGTTTCAATTGCCAACTCAAACGCTTCCGTAATGTTAGCAGTTGCTTCAGAAACAGTTTCTCCCTCGCTCACAACACCCGGTAAATTCGCTGCAAATACAGTATATCCTCCATCCTCATCGTGAACAAAAACTGCTCTAAATCGCTTGATTGTCCCCTCAGGAATTATTACCCAACCTTGTTGGTTTAACTGTTGCTTTTCAGATGTTATCATTTTTATCTCCGTGCTGCGGATTAGCTACCTTTTCAAAAACAATCCGAAACGAGCCAAGCGTTTCATCTTGCCAAATCAACTCTACGGCATAGACGGAACTATCACCGACAGGTAGTTCAGGCAAAGGGAAAACTTTTTCTATTGTTTCGATTGGACTATCCGAAGCTATTTGGATGGTCCGTTCAAATTTTGCGGTGTCAGTCTCAATGTTTACATATCTAACTAGAAAATCTTGGGTGCCATATATCTCAGTAAGACTTAAGTAAATGAATGGCGTAGGTCCTGTTGAGCTTACGCCTCCCAGCGCAAGCTTAGACTTTGTTTTTTCAACATCAACTTCGCTTTTAGTGTCTCCAGCAGAATCGCCACCTGCCGCCACATCACTTACGAAATAGCGAATCTTTCGCAGCACGCCAGCGATTATTTTCTTTCCGCTGTCTCGGTCTGTATAGACACGATCAGCCACTAGCAAGGCTTGCAAAATTGGCTTCTGCAAATCATTCTCCATGCGCATAAAAACAGCCAACTGCACAATGCGCATTGGCTTTGACTTCAATCCATATTCCTTCGATATCGTTTAGCCGAACATCCTGTTGACGTCTTGTCATTTCGGCACTCCCTAATTCTACACTAATTGATACCTAATTGGATGCAAATGGTATCGAATTAGTTCCCCCTGAACTATAGGTCTATTCGGATTAGTCAGCTTGTACCGGCGTTTAAATGCATTTTCGTTAAGGTTGGGCGTTTTGCCAAGTGCTACTACAAGCTTAGATTCGTGATTAAAAGCACTAGACACCTAATGGTTCAACCAAATATTTCCGCAAAATCCTTTAATCAGTCACTAGGAACATTCACGCTTAGATTAATCACCAGCCCCGTTTTAGTTGTCTCTCCAAGCTTCTAACAGCATAATTCGGCGGGACCTATATCTCATATCCTGCCTCTGTCTGTCATCTTGACCATTAACTTGACTGGTTCTAGCTTCTCCCATCCCTCACCCCTTTAGCCCAGTCAAGCATTGTTTTCGCTTCTGGTGCGTCGTAATCGACCAGAGCGACGACAGCAAGATTTCCGCGGCTTGGCGTATCTGATCCGCTTGATTGATCCAGCGTGGAGCAACCTGTTGACGTTCTTAATGATCGTAGCCCGTAAGCGCTCACGATCCGGTTCAGCGCTCTTTACCAGCCCACAAACGTCGTCAACGGTAGTGCGGTCGTCTTGGCAGAACGGAGTAGATAGTATCCGCCAGCGTCGTCCTGGGCTTTGCATTGGGGCGCGGCGTACGCTTGCCCTTTATGCGGTCTTCTAGCTCGGCAATCTTCTGGATCGTGACCGCGTGTTCTGCTTTGGCTGATTTAATCGCAGCGTCAAGCTTGGCCGCTGCTGCCTCCCTGAGTTTTCTGAATTCATTCATGCCTTATAATGAAACGGCAGCGGTTAAATGGTTCAACCGCTAACTTTAAGGTCCGCAGTTCTGGGAACAGTGCCGGAGCGGTTATAGGCCAGACTCAGAAGATGCTTCACTGACGCCGGAATAGCTTGATTCTCGAAACCGATAGCCGACGCCACGGACTGTCTGAATGACGTCCGCGTGGACGCCCAGTTTTTTTCGTAAAGAACGAATGTGAACATCAATCGTACGTTCGAGCGCCAACGTGTCGGCGCCTAAAGCCGAATTGATCAACTCACGCCGATCAAACGCTCGGCCAGGATTGCGGATCAACGTATCCAGAAGACGAAATTCGCTGGGGGTCAGTTCCAGCAACTTTTGGTCAACCGTTGCCCGATGCCGACCACGGTCCACCGCAATAGGACCATTGGAAACAATCTCCAATCCCGGACCTTGCGAACGCGCGTGGCGGCGTAACAGCGTTTTCACTTTCTCCAACAGCACACGCACACTGAACGGCTTGATCACATAATCGTCGGCACCGACTGAGAATCCAATCAGCTGATCCACTTCCTCGGACTTGGCCGTCACCATGATGATCGGCGTCTCGCGCGTTAATGATTCCGCGCGAAGCTGACGGCAAACTTCGACTCCATCGACAATCGGTATCATCAAGTCCAACAAAATGATGTCCGGCATTCTGCTGCGTGCCTGGTTGATGCCGTCCTGCCCATCGTGGGCGCAAAAGACTTCGTATCCAGCATTGGCAAAGCTGTACTCGACCACGCTGGCCAGCGATCGGTCGTCTTCGATGATCAAGAGCTTTTGTTTTGCCACTTTTTTAACCTAGTTCCCTGAAACTGACCTGCATCCTAATCTTCTAAACTCGACGCACCTTTGGCTCCAATTTCGGCATCCTCATGCCGGTGCCGCACGATGTCTCCATCGACCAAGTAAATCACATCTTCAGCAATGTTCTCTGCGTGATCGGCGATGCGTTCAACATGACGAGACGCCGAAAAGCAATGCAGCGCCGGTTCCACGTACTGATTGTTCTGCTGCATCAATTCGGTTAATTCATTGATCACTGCCAAGTTAAAATCATCCACCGACTGGTCCAGCTGGATCACCTTTTTAGCCAGCTCCACATCGGAACTGACAAACGAATCGAGCGCCATCTGAACCATCAAGGTCGATTGACGCACCATGGGAGTTAACTGATCGGGAATCGGGAAGTAAGCGTGCTGATGCATGCAACGCGCTCGTTCGGCGATGTTACAAGCCAGATCCGCGATACGTTCGAGGTCAGAATTGATTTTTAGAACGGTGGAAACGCGACGCAGATCTGCCGCAACAGGTTGGTGCAGTGCCAAGATCTTCAGGCAGTCTTCCTCGATTTCGACTTCGGTTTGATTGACTTGGGGATCGGTGTCGATCACTTCTTGAGCAAGTTCGACGCGATTTTCGCACAAGGCTCGAACAGATTTATCGGCCATTTGTTCGACGATTCCAAACAACGCCATCAGCCGACGGTGCAACTGGTCGACATCATTTTGCAGATGCTTTGACATACCCTATCCAAACTTTCCAGTGACGTAGTCTTCGGTTTGTTGTTCCTGGGGCCGAGTGAACACATCTTCGGTTTCCCCCTCTTCGATGATCTTGCCTTCGAAGAAGAAAGCCGTTCGATCGCTACACCGTGCCGCTTGTTGCATGTTATGCGTAACGATCACAATCGAGTACTGCTCCCGCAGTTCGAAAATGAGATCTTCGATCCGCGCCGTCGAAGCGGGATCCAAGGCCGAACAGGGTTCGTCCATTAAAAGGATGTCGGGACCGACGGCAATGGCGCGTGCGATACACAGTCTTTGCTGCTGTCCGCCGGATAATCCTAATGCTGATTTGTTGAGCCTGTCTTTGACCTCGCTCCATAGCGCGGCTTTTTTCAAAGCCCACTCGACAAGATCATCCAAATCGGATTTGGACAGTTTGGCAAAATGAAGCCGAGGACCAAATGCGATGTTATCGAAAATTGACTTCGGAAATGGATTCGGTTTTTGAAACACGATCCCGATTCGGCGACGCAGCGCGACGACGTCCGTGGAACGGGCCAGTATGTCAATGTCCGGCAGAACGAGTTTGCCGCTGGCACGAGCGCCCGGCACAATGTCGTTCATTCGGTTGATCCACTTCAGCAACGTGCTCTTGCCGCAACCGCTGGGGCCGATGAATGCGGTGACGCGATTCTCGGGGATATCCAGTTTCAGGTTGTGCAATGCCTGGAAGTCTCCGTACCACGCGCAAAAGTTATCCATCGAAATGATATTTGGATGCACTTGTTCCGACTCTGAGTTTGAAGGACGGGATAGGAACTTGGGTTTGGTTTTGGGCGGCATCGCCGGTTTTAACTCGGGTTGAATTATCTGATCAGTCAATTTAAACACCAATGATAATAAGTATTGTGCCTCACGAGAGTTGTTTTTGCGCGATCTGCCGCAATAAAATTGCCACGGAATTAAAGGCAAACAGCACCAGCAACAAAACGATGATCGCTCCGGCAGCAACATGCTGAAAATTATGCGGGTCCGCGTCGTTGACCGGTTGACCGGCCCAGTAAAAGATCTGCAAAGGAAGAATCGAAAAGTCATCCATTAAATGTTGCGGCCCCATCGAAATCGCGACGATTCCTGAAATCATCAAGATCGGCGCCGCTTCGCCAATGGCGCGGCTCATCGACAAAATACACCCCGTCATTATTCCCGGAATCGCGGCGGGGAGGGTGACATTGCGGACCGTTTGCCAAGGCGTGCAACCGAGGCCTTGGGCGCCTTGGCGTAGCGAAGTCGGAACAGCGCGAAGGGCTTCCTGAGTCGAAATGATCACGACCGGAAGGATCACCAACATCAAAGTCATACTGGCCGCCAGTACCGATCGTCCAAAGGGCAAACGAAATGAGTACCAAGCGTTCTCCGCCACAACGCCACCTTCGGAATCACTCAACAGCGACACGTTCAACGTTTCATCGTCTTCAGGAAATTCATCGTCGTCGCCGATGATGTTCAGTTGAACTTCCGAACCATCGGACTTGATTGCCGTCATGCCGTTGGAAAGCGTCGGAACTTCTTCTCGGGCACTTACTGGGATAAATACAACCTGCATTCCTTCGGTGACATACTGGCGTTTGAATTTGGTTCCCAGTTCAAAAAATGGTTCGTTGGGGCTTCCAAACAAACCGAACATGGTCGCAAACACTGTCATCCCAAGGATGCCGTAGACAATCGAAGGAACACCGGCAAGGTTGCTGATGTTCAGCTGAAGCATGTCAGAGAGCCAACGCAGGAATTTGTTTCGCGGTTTGAACTCTTCTAAAAAGACCGCCGTCCCGACCCCCAGCGGTAAAAAGAACACACTGCAACCGACGCACACCCAGATCGACCCCATCAATGCCGGACCAATACCCGCTTCGCGCGATCCCGGGGCAGGGGGCTTACTGAGGAACGATTTGTTAATCGTTGCCTGAAGCTTCTGCAGTTCTTCTTCTCGTCCGGTCAGCTCCCGCGCTTCGGCGCTATCGGGGGCAACAGCAGACAATTTGGTTTCAATTTCACTCAGTTCAGCGACGATGTCATCCTGAGGAGGATTAAACGCCGGCAGCCCTTTATAAAAGATCGACAACATCAGGATCAACAGAATGATCACCGACGCAGTCGACGTCAAAACGCACAGCAACCAAAACAGCCGATTGGAATTGACGCGTTTTTGCGGTGACGTTTTTGGAAATTCACTGAAATCTGGTGGCGGTGTTTTGTTAATCGTACGCCTCCTGGAATCGACGGCGAACGATATTACCGATCACCGTCAGCGACAGCGTGATGAAAAACAGCACCAACGCAACAGCATAGATTGAATAATACCGCACATCGAAATTGGAGATATCGCCGGTCGCGGTCGAAGCCATATGTCCGGTCATTGTTTGAATCTGTTGTCGCGGGTCAAACGTCAATTTCGCCAACGCGCCCGCAGCCATCGCGACGATCATGGTTTCGCCGATTGCCCGGGCGGCGGCCAATAGAAACGCCGAAATGATTCCCGATAGTGCCGCTGGCACAACGACTTTTAAAGACACATCAAATTTGGTGCCCCCAAGTCCGTAGGCGGCTTCC
>CAKZVF010000070.1 GCA_937921995.1 uncultured Pirellulaceae bacterium | reverse complement strand
GGTCCTGTCGATCGTTGGAAGATGAACGACATGCAGGACCAGCCCACCTACGTTTTCGAAACTGGCGGCACGACCGGGGTTCCCAAAAGTCGCGTCGTCGTCAATGACTTTCGCGACGACTACGAGATCTTCTCCGACACGTTGCCCGATCAGTACTTTCCGCGCGGCGGCAACTGGTTGATGCTGGGCCCCTCGGGGCCTCGCCGACTACGTTTGGCGGTTGAACATTTGGCTCAGTTTCGCGGCGGCATCAGCTTCTGCATCGACCTCGATCCGCGCTGGGTCGTGAAATTGATCAAGAAGGGATGGATGGACCATCTGATGGAGTACAAAAAGCACTGCATCGATCAAGCGATCACGATTCTGACGGCCAATCACAATATTAAGTGCATGTTCGCCACGCCGAAATTGATCGAGTCCTTGTGTGAAGGGTTGGATGAACGCGGGATGACGCTGGCCGACACCGGCATCACCGGAATCTTTTCTGGCGGTACCGAATTCACGCCGCAGTGGACCCGCTTTTGCGTCGAAGAATTATTTGGCGGTCCGGCGGAGGAGAGCGGTATTTTCATGACGCCAACTTATGGCAACACGTTGATGGGGTTGGCTTGCAGCAAACCGGTCACAGCCGCAGACAAATACAAGATCTCGTACTACGCCCCCCAGCCCCGCGCCGTGACCGAAGTCGTCAGCTTTGACGATCACAATTCGGTCGTCGGATTTGGCGAAACAGGACGCGTAAAATTGACGACGTTGACTCCCGAATTCTTCGTCCCCGGGTTCCTCGAACGTGACGAAGGAGAACGTGAGGCTCCTTTTGAAACCTACCCTTGGGATGGCGTCAGCGGCGTGAGACCGTTTCATGAAATCGCATCATCAACTACCGTAGGCGTATATTAGTCTATTAACTGCTTTGGAGCCCGTTTAACGACAAGCCGGCAGGCGACCTCGTTCCGCCCCGCCAAACACCGCCGCCTTCCGGCTCGTCGTTAAACCAATCGCCCAAATCAAAATCAACCTGGAGAAACCGCGTGTTAGAAATTCCCGTCATTCGTTGGGGCAAGCCCTACGAGTCACTCGAAACCACCGAAGTCGTCCACTTCAACACTGGCGAAACGATTGCCAACGTCCATTCGGCCAACGGCGGACTTGTAACGCGCGACATGCGGACGGCACAAAAAGCACGTGACGCGCTCCGCCAATTCTCCTGCGCAGAATTGATCGAGAAAATCAGTGTTGCGGCTGACCTTTTCGAAAACGCGACCCTGCCCCTGGGAGACGGCACTCAAACCGCTGAGGAATTTGTCGACCACCAATCGGCTTCCACGGGACTGCCAATGCACATGTGCCGCAGCAACATGAAGAAAAACAGCTTCGTGATGCGAAATATGGAAGAGATTCTTGGGTGTCTAACGCGCGGATTGGACCTGAACATTCTGTCACGCGGTTATGGTGTTGAGTCGCGCGGCGTGATGGTCAGCTACCAAGCCCAAACACCGGTGCTCGGTGCGGTGCTTCCTTCCAACTCTCCCGGCGTGCACACATTGTGGTTGCCGGCGATTCCATTGCAGATGGGATTGGTGCTCAAACCCGGTTCTCAAGAACCTTGGACCGCCTACCGTGTCGCGTCAGCCTACAAAGAAGCCGGCATCCCACCGGAAGCGATTTCCTTGTACCCCGGCGGACACGATGCAGGTTCGGCGTTGATGGATTCATGTCCGCGCAGCATGATTTTTGGATCGCAGAAAACGGTCGATCAATTTTCTGGCAACCCGCGCGTCCAAGTCCACGGTCCTGGTTTCTCCAAGATCTTTTTAGGCGACGACTGCGTTGACGATTGGGAACAGTTTATCGACATGATGGTCGAAAGCGTCTACATCAACGGCGGCCGCAGCTGCATTAATTGTTCGGCGATCTACGCGTCGCGTCACACGATGGAAATCGCACAAGCACTGGCAGAGAAAATTGGCCCCGTCGAAGCGCTGGGCCCCGAAGACGAAAACGCGGGACTTGCAGCGTTCACCGCCGCGGGCATGGGCGAAGCGGTCTGGAACATGGTCAAAGCCGATCTAGAAGCCGACGGCGTCACCGATTGCACTGCTAAATTCGGCGACCGATTGGTGGAGAAAGAGCGCTGCTCCTACCTCCGTCCGGTGGTCGCTCATGCCGAAAGTCCCGAGTGTCCCATCGCCAGCAAGGAATTCATGTTCCCCTTTGCGACGGTCGTCAAATGCCCGCAAGACAAAATGCTTAAGGCCGCCGGCCCGACGCTGGTGGGCACTGCGATCACCGAAGATCAGGCTTGGATCGATCAACTGTCTGACGCAGTCACGATCGACCGTTTGAATATCGGACCGATTCCGACCAACCGTTTGAATTGGCTGCAGCCCCACGAAGGCAATATCATCGACTTCCTTTTCCGATCGCGTGCCTATCAGGTTACCGAGCAGAAAATGGCCGCTTTAGTTTGAGCTCCGTTTTATTCAGAGTGTTTTGAAAGAATCGTCCCGAAACATACCACCCGAAATTGAGCTGAAGCGTTAGGCCCGCTTTCGGTTCGGAGAACCGAGCGACATTGTCGCTCAGCTTTCCAAGCTGACGGCCCGCCTTAGTTTAAACGCGGAATCTAATTCAGGACGAACCTTCAAAGCCCACCCCATCTGCCGCTCAGGATTGCCCTTCATGCCACCAACATCAACATCGGATCGCACCCAAATGGTGCGCGGCGAAGGCGCGATTGCGCAGCTGGGGAAACTGGCGCGCGGATTGAAATGCAAGAGGGCCATGCTGGTTACCGATCCAGGCATCGTCGCCGCAGGGCATGTCGATGCGGCGCTCGAATCGTTGAAGCAATTCAACATCGACTTCCATGTCTTCGACGGAGCTCAAGAGAACCCAACCACCGCCAACGTCGATAGCGGTCTGGCGGACGCCAAAGAATACCAGCCCGACGTTTTAATTGGGCTCGGCGGCGGAAGTTCGATGGACTGTGCTAAGGGAATTAACTTTCTGTTTTCCTGCGGCGGCAAGATGCAAGACTATTGGGGCGTGGGCAAAGCGACCGGCCCGATGCTGCCGCTGATTGCGATTCCGACAACCGCCGGCACCGGCAGCGAGATGCAATCCTTTGCCCTGATATCGGACAAAGACTCACAC
>CAKZVF010000069.1 GCA_937921995.1 uncultured Pirellulaceae bacterium | reverse complement strand
TTAAAAGGCTCCCAAACGGCGGTTAGTTTTATACCATCACGGCTCGTTTACTCAAGACGCAAACTCCCGCTGGATTGGCGTTGCCGACAAGTTTTTCATCGGCTTGAGCCGCCGCAATCAATAACGCGGAACCGATGGGTCGATCTCTTGACTCCAAACGTCGATTCCGCCGGTCATGTTTTGAGCCGTCGGGAAACCATTGGCCCGCAGGTATTCGACCACCCGCAGACTGCGGCCACCGTGATGACAGTGAATGATCAATGTTTGGTCTTTGTGTGATTCTAGCTCCGACAGCCGATTCGGAATCTCGTTCATCGGAATCAACTGCGCTCCCTCTATCCGACAATGTTCGTACTCGCTAGGTTCGCGGCAGTCGATCAGAAGACACTGCTGCTCCCCTTCATCAGATTGTTTGAGCAAGTCAGAAACGGCTTGGACAGAAATTTCGATCTCGGGATTTTGGGTCATCTTAGGTTGTATTGTGAAGGCTAAAACAGAAAAACAATAAAGCGAACCACGAGGGCCGGTTGCTATTCTTTAAGTTTCGACTGTCGGCGTCAGAATGTCGAGGCCCCGAGTTTTGAATTCGGCTTTAGGAAAATGCCTGGATAACACAGTTTAACGACAAGCCGGAAGGCGACCGTGTTTGGTGGGGCAAGAAGCCGTCGCCTGCCGGCTAGTGGTTAAACAGATCAAAATCTTAAGTGGGCGCTATTGGGCAACCATCAAAACCGCTAGGAAAATTCACAGCCTCAGAGGGCGGTTGCGCTCGGGCGCACTTTCGGGGACCCAAAGGCTACATACAGCTACATTTGCGTTACAATCTGCCCATGAAAACTGATCGAGAATTCGCTGCCGATGTCACGAGAAAACTGCAGGCTGCTGGTTTCACCGCCCTGTTCGCCGGTGGCTGCGTGCGCGACGATTTGCTGGGCAGAACGCCCAAGGATTACGACGTCGCCACCAACGCCACGCCCGATCAAGTGCGTGATCTGTTCGGTCATAAAAGAACGCTGCCAATCGGCGAGTCTTTCGGCGTCATCACCGTCTTGGGGCCTCGATCAGTACAGCCTATCGAAGTCGCCACGTTTCGGCGTGATGGTGGGTACAGCGATGGCCGCCGTCCTGATTCGGTCGAATTCACCGACGCGCGCGAGGATGCGGAGCGCCGCGATTTTACGATCAACGGTATGTTCTTCGATCCGCTGACCGATACCGTGATTGACTATGTTGGCGGCCAAGACGATCTGAAACTGAAACAGATTCGCGCCATCGGCGATGCCGAGGCTCGCATCGAAGAGGACAAGCTCCGAATGCTGCGGGGTGTACGATTTGCGGCAACGTATGGGTTTTCGATCGAAGCCCATACGTTGGCAGCCGTCCAAAAAAGGGCGCCCGAAATAGACGCGGTTAGCCCTGAGCGGATTGGTGCAGAACTGGTCAGAATGTTTGGCCATTCAAGTTTCGTCACCGCTTATCGGTTGCTGATTGAGTCAAACCTCTGGGGAGAAGTTCTCCCGCAGGAATTTCTGGGAGACCCCGAATCTGAAAAGACTCGTTTGGAAGAATTGAATCGGCTGCGGATTTCCAACGGCCATTCAAATCAAGTGGCAGCAGTGATCGCGATTCTGGTGCGATCGGCCTTGGAGGGACAGCGCGGTTTGCTGGCTAGATTGAAGAACGCGTGGAAACTCAGTAACGAACTGACCAGTTCGATCCGGTGGATCGTTAACGCGATTCCTGTGCTATCCAATTGCCATCAAAGGAAGTGGTCGGAAGTGCAACCGTGGCTAATTCACGCCGATGCAACTGCCGCGCTGGATGTCGTGGAAGCGGTTGGCGAAAATATTCGGGCGAGCGTTGAATTCGCCCGGGCTAAAATCTTACTACCCAAGGAAAAACTAAATCCTGATCCGCTGGTCACCGGACAAGATTTGATCGATTCGGGGATTGCACCCGGACCAAACTTCAAAACCATTTTGCAATCGGTGCGCGACGGCCAGCTCGATGGCGAGATCGAAACGCGCGAGCAAGCACTGAAGCGGTTGGCAACCTTGTAACGCCGTTTACGTCACCCGGGCCGGCGTGAAGACATCCCGCACATCGAAGCACTGCATGTTAGCGCGACGTGCGGCTTCGATACCCAATTCGGCGTCTTCGTAAACGCGACATTTTTCTGGAGCCACGCCGATTCTCCGCGCGGCCTCCAGAAACACATCGGGGTTGGGTTTATGCAGTGCCGTATCTTCGGCTCCGACGACGGTGTTTTCATCGAACAAATCGTCCAGCCCAATGATCTTCAGCACGTCAAACACAACCGCGCGGTGGGAGCCTGAGGCGACGGCCATCGGCAATTTTCCGACGTTGGCGCGGACGATGTCGACGATGGGGGCGATTGGTTTTACCTCCGACAAACGGACGAGGAAAGCTTCTTCTTTTTCATTGGCCACAGCTTCCGCATCCAAATCGAGCCCCTGCTCCCCGGCGAGCAACTGGACAATCTTCACCGTCGGTTGGCCGCCGAGTGAATAGAAACGGTCTTCGTTGAGTTCGATGCCGTAGCGGTCGAGCGTAGATCGCCAGGCGTGAAAGTGCAGCGGCATGGTATCGGCCAGCGTTCCATCGCAGTCGAAGATCAAGCCTTGGATCTCCGTGGCCTTGGTTTCATCAGTCATCGTTTCGCCAGTGTTTTTGAGTTCGAGGTTTAACAACCCGAAAGTGTAGTCTCAAAAACCGATCGCGAAAGGGAGGCCGCAAAATGGGAGGTGAAGACTCCGGCCGAGACCTATGATTGATTGAGGGACACGTGTTTTTGGATTTCGAATTCCGAAATTGGAAATTGGAAATTTCTGTCTGGCATTAGGATGGGAGGTCGAGTCGTCAAAGCCCCAGGTCGCTCAACCCCGGATGATCGTCGGGACGCACGCCCAGCGGCCAGTGAAACTTGCGGTCGGAATCTTCGATGGGAATATCATTGATGCTGGCCTCGCGGCGAGCCATCAAGCCATCGTCGTCGAACTCCCATTGTTCGTTACCGTGAGCGCGAAACCACTGCCCGGACTCCGATTGCCATTCGTAGACAAACCGCACAGCGATACGTCGTTCACCATGCGCCCACAATTCCTTGATCAAGCGGTAATCGCCCTCCCCTGCCCACTTGCGGGTCAAAAATTCGGTGATGGCGTCGCGTCCGGAAAAGATCTCCGACCGGTTTCGCCACTGACTGTCGGGGGTATACGCAAGGGCGACCTTTTCTGGATCGCGCCGGTTCCAAGCGTCTTCTGCCAAACGCACTTTTTTGATGGCATCTTCAGTAGAGAAAGGAGGCAGCGGTGGTTTCTGAGACATCGGTAAATTTATCAAGAGGGGTAAACGGGTTGGTGACCGGCCCGAAGCCAATCAAAACCAAAATTGCGGCCGCAGCTATCTTGGGTTAACTATTAAACGCATTCAAAAACGCAACGATATCGTCGGCCGCATCGGGTAGTTTCCGTTGCCGGTCCATCGCCAATTTTTTGATCGCTTGATACGCTTCTTCTTCAGAGAGATCGCGTTTGGCCATCAATATACGTTTGGCATTATCGATACGCTTTCGATCATGCAGCTGTTGTTTGGCGGTCTCGGCCTGTAGGCGGAATTTGTTAAAGGCGCGAAACGTTGACATCGCCAAACCGATCGCGGGTTTCACCTGCTCCGGCTGAATTCCTTCCACAACGTAGGCACAGACTCCCGATTCAACGGCCGCGTGAATACTCTGGGATTGACCGTTTTGACAAAACACCGCCACGGGAGTTGGCCGCCGATCGCGGAGCGTGGACAACTGCTCCAACATATCCCGGCGTGGACTTTCAATTTCGACCAATACCACATCCGGTTTGAGTTCAAGAATCTGATCAACGACGTCGAGTTCCATGTCGATGACAAAGGCCTGCGTGTAACCGATCGAGTGCAAAAGCTCTTCCAGTGCCTGAGATCGTTGGGGCGAATCATCGACAACGGCTACCCTGATCTTTGAATTTCCAATTAGGTTGTTTCCCATGAGCGGACAAAAATCATTCGAAAAAGTTTGATGCGCCGGTTGAGCCAACATCACCGGAGCGCCTGCACAAAACAAACATAACTGAAGGCGATTCAATTTAGAGCTCAGAACGTAGACGCAAACCACGTTCCCCATTGATGTCAAACCTCAACTTTTAGCGCTATCGGCTCAAATCTGTTCCTCTTAAGCCACGTATGTCGCATAAGTAATTTGAAACATTTTCTATGTGAACATTACGTGAAGCAAAACATTTGTACTCGGGCTGCGCAATTTAGTAGCACAACCACTCGCCTTCATCTGACCGGTGATCGTTTGCTGACAGGCAAAAGGATTTCTTTTGAGTCACGCAATGATCGTCTTTAACGGGGCCGTAACGAATTCCGAGTTCGATTTTTAGTTTCGAACCTATCGCTTCGGAGGCTTGTGGCATAGCAGGTGCGTAGAGAAGGAAGGTCGGGAGTTGAAACGCGGGAGTCTTTCTCGGGCGGTTTCTTTACTCAGCTGACATTCTTCAACAGGCTTTCATGCGGCAATGGCGCTGCACTCTTGGGCCCACGTACCAGCATATCGCCTTCGATGCGATGTTCTGTTTTTTTCGCGTGCTTTCCGCTCGCACATACAGCAGTTTCTCCCCGCAGTGTTTCGCAGGCAGGGCTGTCCTCAAATTTCATGGAGACCCAAATGTCCGTCAAAAGTTTATCGAATCCATTCGATTCCAATACCGATTTAACTCACACTTCTTCTTGCTGCGGTGGTTCATGCAACCACACTCCGAAGGAAACAGCCGTCATCAACGCTGCGATCGAAGCTGCGAAAAATTCGTCTGCTCAGCATGCAATGCCGATCGCTGCCGGCACGTTGACAGAGCCTGATGACATTCCCGACTCGCCTGAAGCAATGTTGGATCGCGCCGTCGAATCGGCTGTTGTTCGCGCCATCTTTGGTGGCAACGATGTGGCCCGGCGTAAGTTTATGAAAGTCGCGGGTGCGGGTGCAGCGCTGACGGCGATCAAAGAACTGTTTCCTCTAGATGACGCCAAAGCGATGGCTCAGGATGCATTGAAGGGAAAAATTGAGAAACCCGACCTCACCGTTGGCTTCATTCCGATCACCTGTGCGACGCCAATCATCATGGCGGAGCCGATGGGTTTTTACAAAAAACATGGGCTCAATGCGAAAGTAAGAAAAGCGGCCGGTTGGGCGATGGTGCGTGACTGGGCGATCACTAAAGAGGTCGACGCGGCGCACATGCTTTCACCGATGCCGCTGTCAATTACCCTTGGTGCGGGTTCACCTAAAGTTCCCTTCCTGATGCCGGCGGTGGAGAACATTAACGGCCAAGCGATCACGGTGGCCAACAAACACAAAGGCGTCAAAGAACCTAAGGACTTCAAAGGGTTCCGATTCTGCGTGCCCTTTGAATATTCTATGCACAACTATTTGCTGCGTTACTGGTTGGCTGAGGGCGGCGTTCATCCTGACAAAGACGTTCAGATCCGCGTCGTTCCGCCACCGGAGATGGTCGCCAACCTCAAAGCCGGAAACGTCGATGCCTACCTTGCTCCGGATCCGTTCAACCAGCGGGCGGTGTACGAGAACGCGGGTTACATTTTCAAACTGTCTAAAGACATCTGGGAAGGCCACCCTTGTTGTGCTTTCGCGGCATCTAAGGAATTCGCGACGACCTATCCAAACACCTTCATGGCATTGTTTAAGTCCATCGTGGAAGCAACCCACTACGCTTCGGACAAAGCCAACCGCAAAGAAATCGCCAAAGCGATCGCGCCTAAGAACTACTTGAACCAACCACAGATCGTGTTGGAGCAGGTGTTGACTGGAAAGTACGTGGACGGTTTGGGCGGTATTCAAAACGATCCTGAGCGTATCGACTTCGATCCGTTCCCATGGCACTCAATGGCCGTTTGGATTCTGACGCAGATGAAGCGCTGGAAGCATGTGGAAACGGAGTTCGACTACAAGCAAATCGCTGAAGAAGTCTACATGGCGGACGAGTGTGCCGCGCTGACCAAAGAATTCGGCTACGCCGATCACCCTGTCACGTATGAAAAACACATGATCATGGGCAAGGAATTTGACGCCGATAAAGCCGACGAATACCTCAAGAGCTTCAAGATCAGCAATTTGTAGTCCAAGAGAGTTCGATGGTCCGGCTTTTTTAAAGCCGGGCCGTTTTCTCTGTTTATAAACTGAGCCGCATGGCGCTAGCCGCGGGTAGCCGAGCCTTGACCAGACACATCGTGAAAACGTTGCTCAACGAACCAGCGGCTAGCGCCATGCCGCTAACAGATCCAGTCCGCCGGACGAAAGCAAGTGCCGCGAGGAGTTAGCCACGCCGCTCCACTCTTTGAAACCCAATCCAACAAGACAGAACCATGAACAACGTTGAATTCTGGAAACCCAAAATTATCACGGCGCTGCTGGCGATCGCCATCATCGGCGGTTGGCATATCGTCACGATGCAGCCAAAGTTCGACCGCGCTAAACTAACCGATGACCAACTGATGGTCATGGAGTTCAACGGCGACATCGTTCAGGACGACGCGGGCAACTACACCTACAACGCTGATAAAGGAAAAGGCATCCCGGGACCGGCGGCGGTGTTGGCGAAGGTCCAAGAAGAGATATCAGATCCCTTTCATAAAAAAGGAACCAACGACCACGGCATTGGTTATTTGATCTGGTACACCGTCTTTCGGTTCTCCATCGGATTTGTGGCCGCTTCGGTGGTCGCCATTTTCGTCGGTGTCATCATCGGCATGTCGCCCTTGATGTTCAAAGCGCTCAATCCGTTTTTGCAACTCTTAAAACCCATTTCTCCATTGGCGTGGATGCCGCTGCTGCTGTACACGGTCCAAAAGCCAACGATCACCGCGATTTTAGTGGTGTTCATGGCATCGTTGTGGCCGACCATTGCCAATACGGCGTTTGGAATCAGTTCCATTAATAAAGACTTCCTGCGCGTTAGCGAGATGCTGGAGTTTGGCTGGTTTCGGAGACTGTTCACGGTCATTTTGCCAGCGGCCGGTCCGGCGATCGTCGCTGGTTTGCGGATCTCATTCAGTAGTGCTTTGGTCGCCGTGATTCCGGCAGAGATGCTGTTGGGAGAACTTGGCATCGGCTATTTGACTTGGATCGAATGGAACAACCTTGATATTTCGGGAGTCATGTTTGCGATCATCGTCGTAGGCGTGGTCGGATTCTTAATGGATGCGGTGATGACCATCGTCGCGAAGAAAGTTAGCTACGCTTCTTAAGCTCGTCATCCCAACCATCCACCATCATCCTACATCGCAAGGCGATTAAAAATGAGCTCACCAAAAATTCAATACCCTGACCTTAAACCCGAATTGACGACGACTGCGGACATGACTGAAAAACCAAAGACGGCGTTGGTTGTCGATCACTGCACAAAATATTTCCCACAAGCCCGAGGCGCCGGTCACTCGGAAGTCGGTGTCGACGAAAAAGGATTTTGTGTCTTTCGCGACGTCAGCCTGGAGGTCCGCGAAGGTGAATTCCTCACGATGATCGGACATAGCGGATGCGGAAAAAGCACG
>CAKZVF010000068.1 GCA_937921995.1 uncultured Pirellulaceae bacterium | reverse complement strand
TGGAGAATTCTCTTGTTTGTGCCACGACGTCATCTCCGAAAACCTGCCCGCAAGTCAAAACGCTGTTCGCAACGTTCGACTGATTACGCGAAGCTAGAACCACGGGCGATGTTGGCCGTTGTTATTTCCGAATTCGTGGCGTCCAACACGAACTCGTTTGAGGACGGTTTTGGATCAAAGCCTGACTGGGTGGAGCTGCACAATAATGGTAGCACCGCCGTCGATCTCAATGGCTACACCTTGTCCGACGATCCGACCGATCCATCGGCTTGGACTTTCGAAGGCAATATCTCCATCGCCGCCAACGACTACTTGGTCGTGTTTGCGTCGGGTCAGGATATCGTTGACCCTGGAGGGTTTCACCACACCAACTTTAAATTGAGCGCCGGCGGCGACTACGTCGGGCTCTATGATCCTGCGGGCAATTTGCTGTCGTCCTTTGGCAGCAATGGAGCCGACTACCCGGCTCAGGTGCCCGACATTTCCTACGGCCTGCCTGCCGGAGCACTCGTCGACGGCACCAGCACCAGTTTCTTCCTTGAACCGATCAACAGTTCGGTCGACAACGATTGGCGCGGCATCAGCTTCGACGCCGCAGCAAACGGGTTCTCTCTAACCACCAGCGCGATCGGGTATGAGAACAACCCCGGCAGTAGCACCAGCTACTCAGATCTCTTCACCAAGAACGTCACATCCGGCACCACCAGTGTTTATCTCCGCACCGAATTCGACATCACCGACGTCAGCGCGGTCAGCAGTCTGCTGCTGGAACTTCAATACGACGACGGATTCATTGCCTATCTAAATGACACGGTGATTGCACAATCCAACGCGCCTGGTTCGCCGAATTATCTTTCAAGCGCGACCGGCCAGCACCCCGATGCGTTGGCGGTGAACTATGTTCCGTTTTCCCTGAACAACAATATCAACCTACTGCAAAACGGCACGAACGTTTTAGCGATCCACGCGCTCAACGCGAACGGCAGCAGCGACTTCCTCATGGTCCCGCGTCTAACCAGTAACGTTGCCAGCGGTGCCGCGGATTACCTTGCTTTTCCGACACCCGGTTTTGGAAACAGCAACGCGACATCACCGGGTCCTGTGATCGAATCGGTGACGCAAAACGGCGTTTCGGTGAACGCGAATGAGTCGCTGGTAATCTTCGCGCAAGTTTCCGATCTAACTTCGCCGGTGGATACCAACAGCGTCCGTTTGCATTACCGATACAATTTCGGATCAGAGATCACTTTGGTTGCCAACGACAATGGCACTAATGGCGACGCGGCCGCAGGCGACGGCATTTATTCAGCAACGGTCAGCAATGTTGGGGCTGCGGGTCAATTGTTTCGGTGGTATTTCACTGCCTCGGATACCGCCGGAAACCAAACCCGCGCCCCAAGGTTTGCCGACCCGTTGAATTCGGCCGAATACTTTGGCACCGTCGTCACCGACCCCAGCCTGACGACGGACCTGCCCGTGTTGCAATGGTTTGTGCAAAACACCGCGGGTACATTCACCGATGCGGGTGCTCGCGGTTCGTTGTTCTTCAACGGTGAATTCTACGACAACATCGACACCAACGCTCATGGCCAGTCGACACGCGGCAACGAATTTCCTAAAAAGTCGTTTGACTTCGATTCCAACACCGGCGAAAAATTTCTGATCAATAGTGCCGTCGGACGCGCCAGCGATTTCAACCTGCTGACCAACTACGCCGACCAAACAAAGATCCGCAATACGTTGGCCTATGACATCTGGGAACAGTCAGGCCATCCGGCATCTTTGGAGGCATTCTCCGTCTACGTGCAGCGAAACGGAGTCTTCTACGGACTGTATGACTTGGTCGAAGAAGGCGACGAAGAATTTCTCGACCGCACTGGCTTGGACACCAACGGGGCGCTCTACAAAGTCAACAACCCGCTCAACAGTTCGACCAACCAAGTCGACAAGGACAGCCGCGAATACGAAGGCAACGGCGATCTTCAACAACTCGTCAATGCCGTTCAGGGACTCAACGGATCAGCGCTCTCGGGTTGGATGTTGGACAACGTGGATGTTGCCAGCCTAATCAACTACGTGGCCGTCAACGCGCTGATCGGCAACTCCGATTTCGGCCACAAGAATATGTATTGGTACATCGATACCGAAGGGACTGGATTGTGGACGCCGCTTCCTTGGGATCAAGACCTGTCCTTTGGGCACCAGTGGATCGCCAGCACCAGTCCTCCGTACTTTGACAACCGGTTGTTCACAACCAGCCCAATCACCCCCGGCCTCAACGACTTATTCCGGCGAATCTACAGTGACGCGACATTTAACGAGATGTTCAACCGGCGACTGAAGACTCTGTCTGATGAAATTTACGGTGTGCCGGGGACAAACACCGCAGATAGTTATTTCGCTGCTCAAGCCACCTTCCTGGAAGACCTAACAGCCGCCGAAGCGATTGAGGATAGAAATCAGTGGGGGCTGCAGTCGAATTTCGCGGCGGCTTACCCCTTCAATTCATCGCAAGCCGTTGACCAATTGTTAAACGATTACGTCGGCGTGAGACGTGACTTAATCAACAATCGTAATGGAGTCCCCAGCACGCCGACGGGAATTCCGCAGCTTCGTTTTAGCACGACCGATCTGATCGTCACGCCATTTTCAGGTGTGCAAGCCGAAGAGTATATTCGCATCGACAACCCCACCAATACATCGGCCGACATTTCGCAGTGGAAGTTGACCGGCGGAATTTCCCATGAGTTCCGCGCGGGGACGGTCATCCCGGCCGGCGGTAGCCTATACGTCGTCGCGGACATTCCCGCATTTAAGGCACGGACCACTGGCCCCAGCGATGGTCAGTTCTTACTGATCCAAGGCGGCTACGACGGAGAGATCGCCAACTCGGGTGAAACAATCAACTTGGTCACGGCGTCGGATCAAGTGGTGGACGTGCTCAACACGCCGGTATTTCCCAATACCGACAATCAGGATTTCTTACGCGTCACCGAAGTCAACTACAACCCATCGGTCGCAGAGACGGGAACCGAATTTCTTGAATTCTTCAATCAGAACGACGCCGGCGTCACGCTTGATCTTACCGGCGTTACGGTTTCCGATGGCTTCAACACGCCCTTTGTGTTTCCAGCGGGAATCACACTCGCGCCGCAAGAGTACTTGGTCATCGTGGAAGACGCCGTTTCCTTCATCAACACTTACACCTCGGTCCCAACGTTCAGAATCGCGGGCCAGTACGATGGCAGCTTGAGCAATGGCGGCGAAACCATCCGCGTCGATGATGCCAATGGTGAGAACATTCTGGAGTTTACTTACAGTGACACCTTCCCGTGGCCCAACGCGGACGGTTCCGGGCAATCGCTGGTGATCAACGACGCCGGCAGTGACGGGAATCTTGCGACAAGCTGGATCGCGGCGGCACCTTCGCCGGGGCTGGCCATGTTTGTACCGACGTTTCTTCCTGGCGATGTGAATCAGGATGGTGTGGTGAACTTCCAAGACATTTCGCCTTTCATTTCCCTTCTAACAGCCAGCGGATTCCTTGACGAAGCGGATATGAACCAAGACGGCGTCGTGGATTTCCTTGATATCAGTGGGTTCATCGACGAACTTGCCACGCAGTGATTCGCCGTGAGCGGTTTTTGTAGCCAGCAACGGTCGTAGGCTGCCGTTTTCAGCATCGCTTTCATCGCTTCTGTATCTTCTCTATAATCGGGCGATCGAATCTGACCCAAACTCCTCGCCCTGGCTGAACGCATCGTGACTACGGAAACCGCGCAAACCGTTGATGCGGAAAAATGGCTGCCGAATTTTGGGCTGGCTGAATTTCGCCCCGGCCAAAGGGCTGTCATCGATGCCATCATCAGCGGCAAAGACACGCTCTGCATCATGCCCACCGGCGGTGGAAAAAGCCTTTGTTATCAACTGCCCTCGATCGCCCGCGACGGCCTCACGATCGTGATCTCTCCGCTGATCGCGCTGATGAAGGACCAAGTCGACGGGCTCAACCGCAACGGAATCCCGGCCACCTTCATCAACAGCAGCCTCGCACCGGCCGAACAGCAATCGCGCATCGGCGGGATGATCAACGGACAGTACAAATTGGTCTACATCGCCCCCGAACGCCTCCGCAGCAACAGCTTCATGCGGGCGGTGGATAAAGTCGACATTCAATTATTGGCCGTCGATGAAGCCCATTGCATCAGCCAATGGGGCCACGACTTCCGCCCGGATTACGCGCGGCTGGGGAAGTTCCGAAAGATGATCGGCAACCCGCAGACGGTCGCGTTGACGGCCACCGCTACGAAAATCGTCCAAGATGACATCGCCAAGATCTTGCAATTTGACAATCCTGCGATCTTCGTAACCGGTTTTGCCCGATCCAATCTTTTCCTCAAAGTCGAATCGCCCAACGGCAACTTTGAGAAAGACGAAAAACTGGTCGAGTTCCTTGAAACGCATCCCGGTTGCGGAATCGTTTACGCGTCGACGCGCAAGAACTGCGAACACCTGGTGGAACTGCTGGGCGATAAAATCAGCCGCAGCGTAGCGTTTTATCACGGCGGGTTACCTACCGAACAACGTCGGAAGGTCCAAGAGAATTTTATGACCGGCGAAATCGAGATCATCGTCGCCACCAATGCGTTCGGGATGGGCATCGACAAAAGCGATTTACGTTTCGTCGTGCACTACAATCTTCCCGGCAGTATCGAAGCCTATTATCAAGAGGCCGGCAGGGCAGGGCGCGACGGAAAGCCGTCGGAGTGTTTGATGCTGTTCTCCTATCAAGACCGCTTCATTCAAGAGTTCTTCATCGAGAACAGTTACCCGTCGCGCGAAACGATCAAGGAAGTGTATGACTATCTTAGATCCATCCCCAAAGATCCCATCGAAATGACCTTGCAGGAGATCAAGGACGAATTGGATCTGCAAACGGGCACTTCTGGCATCGCGACGTGCGAGAATTTGCTGGAGAAGGCCGGCGCGATCGAGCGATTGGACTCCAAGCAAAACGCGGCGGCGATCCGCATCGATTCGGAACTGCCGACACTGATTGATATGCTTCCGCGCGAGGCTTCGGTTCAGCGCTTTGTGATGCGGGAACTGGAAAAAATCGTCGGTAATTTTCGCGGTGAATTGGTGATGTTTCAGCCACCTCGTTTAGCCAAGCGATTGGATATGGAATGGCCGGCCGTTAATCGCGCGATTCGAGAAATCGTGAAGCTGGATGCGGTCACCTATGTGCCGCCGTTTCGCGGCCGCGCGGTCCATTTAAAAACCCGCGAAAAGGCCTTCGCGGAGCTGGACATCGACTTTGAGGAACTCGGCCGTCGTCAGAAGGCAGAACTGCAGAAACTGCAATCGGTGATTCAATTGTCGACGACCAAGCGGTGCCGACAACTGGAGATTTTGGAGTACTTTGGCGATCCAGATCGGCGGCGATGTGGCAATTGCGATAACTGCGGAACTGCGATCAAGCTGAACGTCACTCAAGAACGTTCGGCGACCGCCGACGCGTGTCTGTACGCCGTCCAGGTGACGCTCAGTGGCATCGCCCGCACCCATGGGCGGTTGGGGAAAACGATCATCGCTTCGATGCTTAAAGGTTCCAAAGCAAAAAAAGTCAGCGGGTTGGGCTTGGATCGACTGAGCACGTTCGGGCTGCTCAAGCCACTGCGTCAGTCGGACATTGTGGGGCTCTTGGATTTCGCGATCTCCGCTGGATTCGTGGAGCAACTGGAAACGACAAAATATCGCCCGACGATTCGGCTGTCGCCAACGGGCGTGAGTTTGCTCTCGGGTGAAAGTTACGTCGACTTAAGTAAGAATCTCACGCCGGAGTTGGTCAAAGTGCTGACGACGAAGCTGGCCGGCAAATCGCCTTTTCTGGCAGCGCCAGAACAAGGCGATCGCGCCGATGCAGAACAACAGCCAACCAACGAAGACTCAGACGAAGAATTGTCCCAGCAAGACGTCAGCAGCGACGCGGATGACGATCTTGAAGATTTAGAAGATCAGTTTGAGGATCAGCGCGGCAACTCACATGTTCAGCAGACGGAACAACAAACGAAACTGCAACCACCGAACGACCAGGGCGACGATCAAATTGATGTAGAGACTTCGGCAATCGTTGATGTCTCGCCGAAAGAACACGAAATCATGGCTGACGACGGCGGTAGGACCTTGTTCACCGCCCCCAGCCTTACCGACGACAGCATTACCGCAACAACCCAAGACACAAATGATCAGCTCACCGAATCTCCGGGGCGTGCTGACCAACCGGATACTTCCCACACATTAAGAACCGATTTACCGGCAACGGACAAAATTAAACCGTCGTATTACTGGACGTGGCGATTATTAAGCGAGGGCTACCGACGACAACATGTACAACAAGTCCGCAACTTGGACACGGCAACGATTTTTTCTCACGCGATTCGGGCCGCCGAAGAAGGCATGGAATCACGGCGTCAGTGGTTGCTCAGCGCCGACAAGATCGCCACGCTACAACACTACATCCAGCAGCAATCTCATGACTCCGATAGCGGTGACCCAACGCCGCGATTGTTGGCCGGGTTACCAGCGAACATCCCGATGGAAGAGCTGCTATTTTATCTGAAGTCGAGCTAGAGGCTGCGATTGCTCGTTCGATTGAATGGCCGCGGGTTGTTGTTTCAACCGGAACTTGAAGTTTAGCCTGAGCCAAATTTAGCCTGAGCTGCATGGGCGATACCTCAAACGGCACCATCCTTGGTCAGTTTAACGACTAGCCGGCAGGCGTCAGCGTTTCGCCCAGCCAAACGCGGTCGCCTTCCGGCTCGTCGTTAAACGCCAAAACGGCTCATTCAATCACCGCCTCGTATTTCCCGTCCGCCTTGCCGTTTGGAGCACTCACCATTTTGCAAATCAGATTGATCCACGAATCTAAAAACCTTGCCGTGATTATGAGGTATTGTTGAAGGGGCAGTGCGGTTAACTATTGGGCGGTGATCCATTGAATCCGTGATTGGGATCACAATGGACTAACAGTCGCGCCAGGCACAGAGGCACCGAAAACTTTCCTGTTGCAGGCGGTTTACGAGGCCGGTTTAAATAAGGCAGCGTGATTTGTCGGTGTCCTGTTCACTTTGGACCGGGCAACGCTTAATATTGAGCTTAACAGCGGCATTTTCGGGCGAACACGACATTTCGAAGAATCGAAAAGTCGTTTACAATCGCGGTTTCGCGTAGAGATGCGTCAGGGATTCGGCGTGCCGCGCGAGACGAAATCAGATCAAACAACCAACAAAGCAACCTCCAGCTTTGAACAACAACCTAAGGTGCGCTCAACCGGCAAAAGCCAGTTCAGACGGACCTTAATGAGGAACTCAATGGACGATAATCAATCCCACAATCAAGACGGTCAAGACAAAAAGGCGCGACCGCCTCGGGTTTGGAATGCATGGGTGGTACTGCTGGTAGTGACCGCAGTGATGATGGCAACGTTTATGTTGTTCAATCCCAATCGCTCAAAGATCAGCTATTCGTACTTTCAAAATTTGGTTGAAGGCAAAGACCTTTACGGTGAACAGAAAAAAGACGACAACGGCGAACCGATCAAGACCAACATCGAAGAAGTGGAACTGATCGACTTCACGGCTCACGGTCGTTTCATCGATCCTCCTCGGCCCGAACCCATCCGCGGCGAAGATGGCAAACTGATCCCGATCAAGGAAGGCCAATTACTTGAGAAGGAGTTCACGGTTGAACTTCCGAGGAACCAGGAAGCCGTTAAGAGCCTGTTGGATAAGCTGAACGAAAAAGGCGTTGCTGTCCGCGTCAATCCGCAGAACGATTGGTTGGGCACTTATGCGTCGTTGCTGATGTTCCTGCTGATGGCGGGCCTGTTATTCATGATCTTTTTTGCTCGCCGATCCAACAATCCGATGATGGGTGGCGGAGGCTTCCTTTCCGGTTTCGCCAAAAGCCCCGCGAAAAAATACGAGGCCTCAGACAAACCCGTCACGTTCAACGACGTCGCGGGTCTCGAGAGCGTCAAAGCGGACTTGATGGAGATCGTTGAATACCTACAAGACCCCACCAAGTTCCAACGGCTTGGCGGACGCGTGCCCAAAGGTGTTCTTCTCAATGGACCACCGGGAACCGGGAAGACGTTGTTGGCTCGCGCTGTTGCCGGCGAAGCGAACGTGCCTTACTTCAGTGTCAACGGTAGTGAATTCATTCAAATGTTCGTCGGCGTCGGTGCCAGCCGCGTGCGAGACCTTTTCGCGACGGCTAAAGCCGAATCACCCGCGATCATTTTCATCGACGAAATTGATGCCGTCGGTCGACAACGTGGTGCCGGTTTGGGCGGTGGCCACGATGAACGAGAACAAACGCTGAACCAAATTCTGGGCGAGATGGACGGATTTGATAAAACCGATTCGGTCATCATTCTGGCCGCGACCAACCGACCGGACATTTTGGATCCCGCGCTGTTGCGTCCGGGACGTTTTGATCGCCACGTCGTCGTGCCGCGTCCCACCAAGAAAAGCCGGCATGAGATTTTCAAGGTTCACGTCCGCGAGGTTCCGCTGGGCCCCGATGTTGATTTGGATATCATGGCCCAAGCAACCGCCGGAATGACCGGTGCCGATATTCAAAACTTGGTCAACGAAGCAGCCTTGTGGGCGGGTCGACATAATAAAACGCAAGTTGAAATGAGCGATTTTTACTTTGCGCACGATAAAGTCCTGATGGGTGCAGCGCGTGAGGAAGTGCTCACGTACGAAGAAAAAGAACGCACGGCTTACCATGAATCGGGACATACTCTGGCCGCTTGGTATCAAGAAATGTCGCCACCGGTTCACAAGGTCACCATTATCCCGCGCGGTCGCGCGTTAGGGGTGACTCAAATTGTGCCCGATGAAGATCGCGTGAGTATGTCGCGTCAAGAATTGAACGAGCACTTGGTCATGCTGATGGCCGGTCGCGCGGCGGAATGGATTATCTACAAAGAGATGACCGTGGGCGCCGAAAACGATCTAGAACGAGCGACCTCGATGGCGCGGCGGATGGTTACGCACTGGGGGATGAGCCAGAAATTGGGGCCTGTCAGCTATAAGATGAGCGACGAAGATCCGTTTCTCGGTAGAGAGATGCAAAAGGGTCGACAGTTCAGCGAACACACGATGGAGGTCATCGACGAAGAGGTTCACAAGATTCTCAACAAAGCGGCCAGCGACGCCAACGCGCTGTTGGTCAAGCACCGAGAGGAGCTTGAAAAATTGACGAAGGGACTGCTAGAGAGCGAAGAACTTGATCGCAAAGAAATTGCCGAACTGATCGGTCCTTCCGTTTTCCAACAACGGAAAGAGAGCAAAGCAAAACGCATCGTCAAACATATTGACAAGGAAACGCTCTCCAACGGTCAAGCCGAAGCGTCAGAATCGGATGCGCAAGAGGAATCCGATAACGTCAGCGAAGCCAACGCCGAGTAACCATTGAAGCACATGTTCCCCAACCTTGGGCGTCTT
>CAKZVF010000067.1 GCA_937921995.1 uncultured Pirellulaceae bacterium | reverse complement strand
CTTCAACGTGTTGGCCGGCCACATGTCGTTGGTAGGTCCACGCCCCCACGCCAATGCTCACAATGAGTTTTACCGCAAGCAAATCGACGGATACATGTTGCGGCATAAAGTGAAACCCGGCATGACGGGACTGGCTCAAGTCAACGGTTGCCGAGGCGAGACCGAGACGCTGGACAAGATGGAGAAACGTATCTTCTTTGATCACCAGTACATTCGGGAATGGTCGATTTGGTTGGACATGAAAATCATCCTTAAAACGTTCCTGGTCGTCTTTTCACGGCAGAACGCGTACTAACGATGGCTGGATATCATTGTTGGCTCAGTAGAGTCTGACGCCCAAAAATGACTGGCCTTTGAAAATCCGAACATTGCTTCGGCAGAATCTCATACGCAGTTTTGAATAGACTATAATCGCGTCCTCACCAGCTACTCAGAGGACTTTGAAATGATATCGCGGTTGGTCATTGGGTTTCTAGTCCTGTTGCACATGCCTTTTAGTTCGGCCAGTGCATGGCAGCCACTAGCCGAACCTTTCGCTGCTCGTTCTGAGTTTTGGTCGTGCATAATGCCGGACCAGAGGGTTGAGCTGCTCTATCGCGACCTTCGTGATGCCCCAAAGGCAAAGGTTTCTTGGAAGCTAAAGAAGAGCCATCGCACGCTTGCCCAAGGCACCGCTGAGCGTACGGACAAAGATGAACTCAAGATCGAATTTTCGTTGACAGGCATCGAAGTCAATGCCGTGATTGAACTGACACTCGAATTGACTTCGGGCGATCGCTTCGTTTATGAACCGGTTTATCTTTACCCTGCCGAACCTTTCAAAAATCAGCAGAAACTCTTAGAACAGGCAAACCTTTATTTGTTTGATCCTGTGGGCGATACATTAGAAGTCTTTGAAGCTGCATCCATCCCTTTTCAGAAACTGGATTCTTTGGATTCTGCTGAAGCGATCGAAGAAGGTTTAGTCATCGTTGGTGAAGGTCTTGCCATTGAAGAGAACGAAGATTTCTTTGCGACATTGGCTCCCCTATTGGAAAAGGGGATTTCAGTTTGCTTTCTGGCTCCAGATGATGAAGAATCTGAGTCTACCTCTATTTCGATGCCCGAGGCCCCGCAACAGCGGGTCGTTCTCAGGCGGCAAGACATCACCAAACAATTTGACGAAAGATTCGACACGAATTTCTGGTCAGCACAAAACAGCGTTTCCCACGCTTGGCAATTGTCCCGAAACGCCAACACGATTTTGCTCGAAAAATCCGACCCTGCCTCTGGCTGGTGTTGGATTGAAATAGAATATCCAAATGTGACTTCCGCTGCAAAGAAGAAAGCCACATTGGTAGTATGCGGCTTGGGTATCGTGAATCGCTGGAACTCCGGACCGATGCCAAGGCATTTACTGTTGAAGATGATCCAAACGTATTCAAATAAAAAGCATGCCCAATGAGAGTCCCTAATAGCAAGACGGATTCAGGCCATGCCAGAGACGAAACAACGCTCGAAACAAATTTCACTAATTCGCTGTCGGAGAGAACGATGACCAACAATGTCACTTGGCGGGCCACTTTTTTCTATACATTGGCTCTACTAACAACGGCCGCTGCTACCTGTACCGCGCAGGAAAAGGAAACTGCTGACGTCAGAGAAAAAACGCTGACTGCAGCTGTCCAATCCGAGCAATCCAATGACAAAACGGAGTCAAATCCGGAGACGGAGACAAATTTAGAAGTGGGTTCTGAAGCGGGCAATGACCCCAAAGCTAACACGGTCAGTGACGGCCCCAAGATCATCAACTACCCGATCGCAATTCTTCCCTTTCAGCCACGTGGAAAAGATGTCAGCGGTATGGGGGAAAAAGTATCTGCGTTGCTTTTGGCGGAAATGTTCGAAGACGCGGACCTGAATCTTGTCGACCGAGAAAACATTGACAGTGTATTGTCTGAATTAGAGTTAAACGTTTCGGGGATCGTCAACCCGTCTGCCGCGACCCAAATCGGCCAAATGACAGGGGCAAAACTATTGGTCACTGGCAGCGTGCTGAAAGTTGATGACGCGATTCATGTTGTCGCAAAAATCATCGGCACCGAAACGTCGCGCGTCATCGGAGCTTCGGCCAAAGGTGACTCAAAGCGCAACCTTGATCAACTTGTTTCAGCGCTCTCGGGCAAAGTCATCGACGCGATTAAGCAAAGGTCATCAGAATTAGTCGCCAAGCCTGTCAACGAAGCGTCTCGAATTGATGCGATCAAAGCGCAGATCGAAGGAGCTGAATTGCCCAAGGCCTATGTCTCGGTAACCGAGCAGCATGTGGGGGAAGCCACGATCGACCCAGCCGCAGAAACCGAGATAATTAAGATCCTTGAGCAATGTGGTTTTGAGATCATCGACTCCGAAACAGGAGATAAATCAGACGCCGACCTGCTCATTACTGGTGAAGGTATGAGCGAATTTTCGACTCGCAGAGGTAATTTAGTCAGCGTCAAAGCACGAGTCGAAATTAAGGCAGTTGAAACGGCAACCAGTCGCGTGGTCGCAATTGACCGTCAAACACGATTGGCGGTAGACCTAGCGGAACAGATCGCAGGTAAACAAGCTTTACAAATGGCTGCGGCTGATATCGCAGAACGATTAATCCCAAAAGTCGTCTCGCAGAAACAGTGATCAGGAATCGTTATGTTTCACACGCCTTCCAAGGAGACCTCTCGAATTTTATCGCTTGGTTTCCAGAGAGGTCTGCGGCGTCGATGGCCGTTCCGTTTGTCGTTCTGGGTATTCTTAGTCGTTTTGATTAGATACTTCGGCGATTGTCCAAACCAAACGTTCGCGCAACAATCTGGCCCCTCCCTTAAACGATGGGCCATCATTTGTTCACCCAACCTGAAAGCGTTAGGGGTGTCCGATCTGCTGACTGCGCAGTTGTCTGAGGTGGCTGATATTGATTTGGTCGAACGAGATCAAATTGATAAAGTTAGCGCCGAACTAGCGCTGACGAATTTCTCAGATCCGTCGAACATCAAAAATCGGTTGGCAATCGGACAGCAGATCAACGCTGATTTTTTGGCAATCATTTCAACCGAAAAATTGACCAATGTGGAAGTTCTGCGCGTCGTCGTATGCGAATGCCAATTGGGCACACGCATCTTCGATACCAAGACAAACTTGGCGATCGAATCTGACTCAGGAGGAAACCAAGCGGCGGACGTTGAAAGCATCGTCAAAACATGTCAGTCCCAGATCTTGCGGACTCGCCGTAGGTTTGCCGAGGGTATAAAACGCATCATAGGCGTGCCTCCCTTTCAATCGAAAAATTTAACGCACCGATGGGATCGTTACCAAAGCGGTTTCCAAAACCTGTTGAAAAGCGCGCTGTTGGCGTACCCCGGCATCGCCGTCGTAGAAATTGAAGAGGCACGAGCGGTACAGCGCGAACTGGCCCGTAAGTCGGATCTGAGCCTGAAACAATCCGCGGTGGTGATGGTCAGTGGGAGCTTTGAATTCGCTTCTCCAATTTCCAGCGCAGAGTATTCTGCGGAAGAACCTCCCACCGTAAAATTTGAAATTAGCGCTGATCAGCTTGGCGACAAGCTTAAAGATTCGCTCGTGTCGGGTTCACGCAAGCCAATGTCGTTGGACGAAGCGCAGGTTTTTCTCACCAAAACGCTGCCAAAAAAATTGGTGGTCGAAAATGCGGTTGTCATGGAAGACCCGTTGGGGTTTTCGCAGCTGCGATGGCTGGAAGAGCAGTCGAATCAGTTCTTTCACAGAGGCCAGTGGCAACTGAGCGCCACTTTGTGCGAAGCGGCGATCCTGTTGGATCCAAAGAACATTGAAGTCCGCCGCAGGGCTATCCGCTGTTATTTAAATATCTGTTCCACGATCAGTTTCGACGGTTACACCGTTCGTGATTCACCACTTGATGACGCTCGGTTGGTCACTGATGTTCATCGGCGTGAAGAGGCCTATCTGACGTATTTGTCACATCTGGAATACTTAATTCGCAACCGATTGGTGTCTGCCAATGAAGCAACCAATTGGATTCGCACGACCCAGGGTGCTTTTATCGCTTCAGGCGGGGGCAATAGCAGTTTGTCCTTAATCAGACGATACAAAGAAATCGCGACTGGACTGGAATCCGCCGAGCAATCCTTTATTCGGCGCGTCAAGCCTCTCGTCTTGTCGCTGGATTGGGACCCGTCTTATCAGATCAAGGGAGGAGGCTACCCTTCGCTTCCCAAAATAAAGAACGAAACGGATTTGGTGCTCGTCTGGGACTATATTTTATTCAGGTCTGTCACCGATAACATGAATCGGCAATATCGCTCGCCCGCTGACCTAGATCGCGTTTATGAGATCATTTCAAAAGAGATCCCTGAAGGCAGACCTCTGCTTCAGGATTACCATTATTTTTTCGGAAGACATCGAGAAAACTATTCAAATCCTACACATGTTCACATGCAGAACGCAGACTGCGCCAAGAACCAAGATTGGGAAAACTTAGTAAACCGCCTTGCGAACTGTGGAAACGAAACTGCCAGAATTATTGCCCGATCCGCTGAGATTAATCAAAAATACTATCGTTACTTAAAGCTGAAACGAGAATCAAACAAAAGTAGCGAAAAACTGGTTGGAAACCTCCAAGCTGAACTAGAGGACGAAATTGAGAAACTCTGTTCTGACTATTACCGTTTGCCGTATTCGACCGAATACAAGGAACACAATCGAAGCAAAGAAACCATACCCAGACAGCTCAGGATGATACTCCGCAAATATATCCGCGGACGCCCTGCCAAAGATGCTGCTGCAGTGGAATCTTCACAGCAGCTTCCTCCAGGCATCGCGCAAATTGATTATTCGGACGCTGCTGGCGTCGTGCGCGAAATTCCGCTGAAATTTAAAACCAGGAGTATTCGGGGAAAAATATCCGACCGGGTTGATCTCTACACTCCTTCAAGACCAAGCCGCGAAAGAAAACGCACAAGCCTGATTCCCAAAGTCGATAGCGCAGAGGAAGCTCCCAAACTGTTTATAGATCAGCGTCCGTTGCAGTTGACCCGCTGTGGTGATGTTGATGTTTGGATGACGCCCGCGCAGATCATGATCATGCGCCGGAAAGGACTGCTCGAGATCGTATTTTCTGATCGTCAGGCGTTTCTTTTGGATGTCCTTTGGGATGGGAAATACGCTTGGGTCAGCACGCTGTACGATGGAATCAAGATACTCGATTTGAAAACAGGTACGCTCTCACCGTCAATCAATGAAAGTCATGGACTACCGCCGGCCAACGCAGACTTGAAGATGATCGACATTGCCCCCGGTAAAATCTTGGCCGTCGGTTCGTTTGGGAAAACCTTTCGCGCATGGTGTGCAACGATAACCCTAAAAAACAAACGCCCTATCGTGGACGTCTTCCATAAAGCGACTGATCCAACGGGTAACCCCGAGGGCGAGCCCGATTGGCAGAACACGAATCTTACATTCTTGCCTGGATGGATCTGTCGATTTGACCCCGGCAACGGCGAGCCTAAAAATTTCTTAGTGGGTCGCCGACGAGACGGTTACTATCGCGAACACCGCCCACTGGTTGTTGATATCGACAAACGCAAAGTCTCAACGGACCTCTATCATTATGGACTTTCAAGTAACCGCAGCGGAGGATTCGTATCTAATCAAAATACCTTTTTCAGTTTGGACGGAAAGGTTTTTCGCATTCGGCAGGGTCAGATCAGATTGTGTAAGCCATATTTTGAACAGAAGCTAACCGAAACGATGAAGAAGGACCGGGGCTTAGAGCTTTGCAATACGTCCAAGGGAATCAAGATTTCTCGATCTGGCAGGCGAACCCTTCCAAGGATCTACTATCATGTTTTGCAAGATGGGCAGATTATCACTGCCGGAATGCAGTGGTATAAGCTTGACCCAAAGTCGTTGAAAGAAAAAAGATATGTCAGTCCGGATCCTCAGCAGGTCCTAAAATCGCCCGAAGACTGGGGATTTTCTGCCCACTACGGATTGATTGGCTGGGACGACGATGACGAGACATCTTTTCGCCAATATGTTTTGGAGGACGTCCCTAACGACGCTCAAGATAAGGACCAGGCTGGAAAAAACGACAGATAGCGCCGCCATCAACGCCCAACAATACGGGGCGAAATAAGTGCCCATAAAAATGGGTATCCAGCATAAGCGCGAACCACTAAAATACGCACACCGGTCACCTACTACAGAAAGAAATTTCTGTGGCAAGTTGACTTCAGCCCCGGTAGCTCAGCTGGATAGAGCAACTGACTTCTAATCAGTAGGTCGCAGGTTCGAATCCTGCTCGGGGTGCCTAACGTCTTGGTTACGCAACTTTTTAGATTTGCGTTTTTCCAAGCAAATTTGTAGAGGTTTGGGGTTTCGGCCCCAAGCCTCTATCTTTATCTCGCCTTCCTTTTCCTTCTTCTTGAACGTCAGCGTAATCTCCTTCAGTAGCAAACGAAGTGCGTACTGGCGTTCGTCAAACTCCAATTCTTCCCAAAGTCCAGAGAAGTCTTTATAGGCGGCTTCCACCTCCTCCGTTGAAATATCCAAGTCTCTCCGGTCACGGATCTGCAAAGTCAAATCAGTGATTTTTGACTTGAGATTTTGCTGTTCACTTTCGAGCTTTGTCAGCCGGGTCTTTATCGCTGAGATTCCGCTCATCGCAGGGTCCGCTAGACGATCAACAAGCGTCATTGAGTCTTTTTCCAGCTTCGTGAGTTTCTTAGACAACTTGGCTCGATCTTTTTCAAGCTCACTCACACCGACACGTGTTGCCTCGGCGGATGCTTCAATCACCGCTTTTAGCAACTTCGGCTTCTTAGCAAATTCTTGAATGAACTCAACAACGGTCTCGTCGATCATTTCTGACTTCAGATCAGCTCCGCAACACCCCTTCGCAGTTGCCCGAGATTTGGTTGTGCATTTGTAATAGTAGTATCGCCGCTTGGTCCCATCTTTCATCTTCTTATTAACGAAACTGGCGGTGTACGCGCACCCGCAGTACCCGCACCTGAGAAGTCCCAGCAGTAGTGTGACTTGCTGAGACTGATCGCCACGGCGGGGCTTGTCTTTCTTCGCATCCAGCAACTTCTGCACTTCGACGAACTTCTTCTCGTCAACAATTCCCTCTTGCTCCCCCTCGAACTCCATTCCATCAAAACGAAGTTTGCCTATGTAGGTGATGTTGTTGAGCGTTCGTTGGATGTCGGCGCGCCGAAACTTTCGCGGCTTAACCTCACGACCATTCTGATATTTTATGTGCTTCGTTTGATAGCCATTGTCATTGAGCCAGCGTGCAGTTCGTGAAATCGAGGCCAGTTCGAGATACTTGTCGTAGATCACTCGGACAAGCTTTATCTCTTTCTTGTTGACTATCAATTTTTTGTCGGCAACGTCATAGCCCAATATCGGACGACCACCGCTCCAACGTCCCTGCTTAGCCTGTTCCGCCATCTTTTCATAGGTACGCTCCGCGATCATCTCCCGTTCAAACTGAGCAAAGAGCATCAGCAAATCACGAAAGAAGCGTCCCATGGTAGTCGTGGTGTCAATCTTTTGCGTGACGGAGACAAGCGCACATTCTTTCTCTTCGAGCAATTCATTCAGTCGGCACCAATCGCTCATACTACGAGACAAACGATCAAGCTTGGTCACGTACACGACGTCGATGTCGTCTAGTTTCCCAAGCATCTTTTTAAGTTCGTCGCGTTCCAGATTTGCAGAGTTGGCAACCTCTTTGAATACTTGAAAAACCTCGCCGCCATCGTCCTCCACAGCACGGCGCAAGCGCTGCTCTTGATCTTCAAGGCTGCTGTAGTCGCCCCTGTTTTGGTCAAACGTGCTTACACGGCAGTAGATTGCCGCACGTTTGCGAGGTTTTTCATGCTTTCTTTTCTTTTTTGCCATCTTAGTAATCTATCTCATTTTCTTTGCCAAGCTCGGCAAGTGCTTTGTTCACATGGGCTTTGGTTGATTGTCGATATTGCCGATTGAAGGTCTTAGTAGATACGCCACAAATCTTAGCGGCCTCTGCGCGACATCCATTGGAATCAATCAACGCCCTGACTCGTTTGCTGTGCTTTGGTTTCAAGGTATCTGCGATGGATCGCAATCCCTCCAGTAACTCTTCCTTTAAGGATTCCGCGTCAGGTGATCTTGTTTTTCTGTCGGCTTGATACTTGGCCTGTTTTCGCTTCCCTTTCCCCGGTAATTTTCTTTGTTTTCTGTCGCGTGACTCTTTTCTCTTTCTCGCTGCAATCTTCTTCTCCCAATCACGAGATTCTCCCAAGAGACGAACGCTGCGATACAAATCCTCCTCCGCTTTTTCATATTCATCTGCTACCGATGCAATCACAAGACTCTTGCCAAGTGCGTTCAGCAAATCGGCGTGCAAATCTCCGTCACCATACAGGAACCCGACATTGATGTTGCCAAGTGATTCATAGCTGCCATACCTGATTTCAAACAGCTTCTTCTCTTGCTCCGAGAACGTCGGTTCTGAACCTAGAACACCTGCAAGAATGTCGAAAGCTATTTGCCACATCATCGTCGAGGATTGTCGGACGGCAACAGACATTAGTCGTTTAAATATCCCCCGACGATCTCTTGGCCTTAATTCTTTACCGCCAAATTTCAATTCGAAGTCGAAGAACTCGTCTTTCCACCATCTTTCTACCCTCGTCCTTAGGCTTGAAATGTTAACGGTGACGTCACCAACACCGTTGCCCTCAATCTTTGCAAGCATCTGCTTCGCGAACTCCCAAAGGAGTTCATCTTTGAACTTATCTGGAACGATCGGTAGCGCCGAGAACGCTCCCCAGTACTGCTCTTCAGCAGATTTCTCAGCCTCGACTTGGCCCGCCATCACGAGTTTGAATCGCTCTGCTTGCTCAACGCTACAGTCTCGCGCCAGATCTGTTCGATTCTTGAGAAAGCTTCCACCAGTCAAGTTCGTCTCGTCCCAAGGCTCAACGACAAGATGACGTGTGTTGTTGCGGTACTTCAAACACTGAACAAGTAGACGAGATAGGGAAAAAGTCACGGCTTGCGACTGGCTTTTTTCACAAACCTTGTTGAGTACTTCGCAGGCTCGATCCAATCCCAGCAACTCGATTGGATTTACTGCATCCCGTGAGCCATCTTTGTTCTCCCGGCAGAAAACCCAGTCCCGGACACCGCTTGGGTAATTGTTTTGCAGGATAATGATGTCGCTTTCCGCAATTGGATCAAACACCCTGTAGGTAGGAATCTTGGTCATTTCTCCGCTCTTAAAAATTTATTGCTTCAAAAATCGACGCACCCCCGTTTGCAATGTCCACCACGTGCATCAATCCAAACCTAAATGGATTCCTGCTAATGGATGCAAAAAAAACTACGGGCAACAGGCTCAGAAACGTCAAAAGCGAGGAAAAATCGACGCTACCGGCGCTTTATCGCACCGATGCTCGCCCCGATCCATCAACGATGTCTGCGGCTGACCGAGCAACGGAGTTCGGTCGGATCTTGTTCAGGGCGATAGAACGCAGGCGAGCGAGAACCGGTGAAAAGTATACCCCTGACGAATCAATGGAGCAACAATAATGGCAATTTCACAGGTGGAATTTTCGTTGTCTCAGATCGGTAAGCAATTTTCAAGTATTGGAACGTTAAGTCTGTGCTGCCATGAGATCAATCTAGCCGGATATCAGTTCAATCAGTTTTGGCTACCCAAGCCGGGGCTGTTCGGTTTACGTAATCAGCAATCGAGTAACCATACTGCCGTTCTCGATTTTTATCGACAACTAGTTTGCACCCGGATTTTCGACCGTGATAGCAGGCCAGCAAAAACGCACTTACTTGCATCATTGCTTCCCAATATTCGAGGCAATCGAGCGCAAGATATCTTTCCCGATGCGAGCGTGATGGCACCAAAGAATTGTCCGACAGAATCAGAGTTTAACTCAGTTGAGCTAGAGGCCCGGCTCGCAACAGGCGATTCCGAACGGGTTTCCATTATTGAATTTTGCAATCGGAATCGCGAAGCCGTGGAGTTCCCGGACTTTCCTGATAGCACGTTTGCTCTGTACCGCAAATTTGAATCGGAACTTTTGAATGACGCCAAGTCTCAATGGTGGGATGACGCGGTCGCCGCAACAGACTTGATGGAGCAACGATGGCTGCGATGGTGCGACGGATTCGGACGCCGACGCAGCAATGAAGTCAAAAAAGATGTCCTTAACATCCTAAGCTACGAGAGTAAAGCTGCATTTCATCAGGCCTACTCAGCACTTTGGTTCGAAATAATTCCGCATTTAATAGTCAACCAGCAGAACCAAAAATTCAGCAAGGCATTCCACGCTCTTTGGCATTTGGATCATCGTTTTGCGGTTCCCGGACACTCGCGAGACATCCACCTCTTACACGGCTTAACCCTTGGTTTGCATCCGGCATTTGGCACATTGCTCACGACGGAGACGGGTTCGCGGCTGGTCGGCGAGACCGTTGCCGCCCCTGAAAACATCGCGGCACAAGAAAGGTTCTTGCACGCTGGGCTTGTCGCGCTCTATCTATATGCGGCCGCAAGACGATCTCGATGTTAAGGAATTTCGTAGTCACCTATGGAGGAGATTAGCGTGGGATAGACGACGCAATGGCCCCCATTGAAAAGATGCTGGACGAACACGGCGTTGAGGTCACGATTGTCGCTGCCGAATCGGTCTGAAAATTTGAAAGATATCGACAATCGACGGGTTTTGTGGCAATCGCTGGCTTTCGATTACGTCTGTCGTGGACCTCATCTCTCCAGTTGATCAGATAGCACAAGCACAATTCAAACACTATCAGGCACGTTGAAAGACGTGCCTTTTTCTATGCGCAAATCTGTGCGCGCAAATGCCTATGAGTGCGGACACAGCCGTTTCTCGTTCATTTGCGTCGCCTTACTAAGGAGAAACAAATGACTGACAGAAA
>CAKZVF010000066.1 GCA_937921995.1 uncultured Pirellulaceae bacterium | reverse complement strand
CGTCAAACGACATGAAACCAACAAGAACATTACGTCCCAGTGCCAATTGTCCTTTGTAGGTCGCCGCACCGTCGGCGATGATCTCATCGCGTTCGACCTTTTGACCGGGTTTCACCAAAGGCTTTTGATTTTGACAGGTTCGCTCGTTCAAGCCCACGTGCTTCTTCAGCGGGTAAAGGTCGTTGCCGATTTCGATGCGGGTCGAATCAACATAGGTGATCTTTCCGGCTCGTTTTGCCTTCACGATCATGCTTGAGTTTTCAGCAACCTGACGCTCCATGCCTGTTCCCACAATCGGAGGCTCAGCCACCAACAACGGCACGGCTTGACGCTGCATGTTCGAGCCCATCAACGCGCGGTTGGCGTCATCGTGCTCCAAGAAAGGAATCAGACCCGCAGACACACCCACCATTTGAGCCGGTGCGATGTCCATGTAGGTCACATCCTCAGGCGCCGCCAATTCAAAGTCCGCACGGAAACGGGCGATGATGTTCCCAGCCAGGTGCTTGTTAGGAATGATCGCACCGGAAGCATCAATCGGAGTATCCGCCGGAGCCACGTAGGCTTCGGTTTCTTCGTCGGCGCGAAGCCAAGCGACTTCGTCGGTGACCTTGCCTTTTTTCACAACGGCATATGGCGTCACCAAGAATCCATAATCATCGACGCTGGCGTAAATCGCCAACGACGAAATCAATCCAATGTTCGTGCCTTCAGGTGTCTCAATCGGACAGATACGACCGTAGTGAGAAATATGAACGTCGCGAACTTCAAAACCGGCACGTTTCCGGTTCAAACCACCAGGGCCAAGTGCCGACAAACGACGTTCGTGAGTCAACTGAGACAGTGGGTTGGTTTGATCGACGACCTGTGAAAGTTCGCCACGACCAAAGAAGTAATCAATCGCTGCGGAAATACTTTTGGGGTTCACCAAACTACGCGGCGTCATGTCGTCAACTTCTTTGAGGCTCATGCGCTCCTGAACGGTGCGGCGTAGCTTCAAGAAACCTTTTCGCATCTCATCGCACGCCAATTCGTCGATCGTACGGAGACGGCGATTGCCCAAGTGATCAATATCGTCGATGAACGCATCGGTGCCGGGCGTCGAAAGATCCAGAATGTACTGAATCGATGCCAGGATATCGTCCGGACGCAGCGTCATCTCTTTTTCGCTGACGCCAAGATCCAATTTTCGGTTGATGCGGAATCGTCCGACCCGCCCCAAGCGATAACGGTTGGTGTCGAAGAACTTTTCGTGGAATAACGTGCGTGCTTTTTCCAGCGCTGGCGGGTTACCCGGACGCAGACGCTGGTAAATTCGCAATAGCGCTTCTTCGTGGCTGGAGGTGTTGTCCTCGGCCAGCGAATTGAAGATCAGCGGAGATTTCGGAGCCTGCATGATCTCGATCACCTTCAATTCCGAAGAGCAAATCGCTTCAGCGCTCTCCTTGGTGATCTTCTTCCCTGCTTCGACGATGATTTCGCCCGCACGCTGGCTTGTCCCCGGATAGCAGATATCGTCGACGGCAATTTTTCCTTCCAGCTTCGCGACGCTGCGGCCGTCAAGAACTTTTACCTTCATCGTTTCGTAGAACGCGCGAAGAATGTCTGAGTCTTCGCTGAATTTCGGATCCATCGCACGTAGCAACGTCAGCGCTGAAAATTTACCGCTTTGATCAATACGTACCGTCAGCGCGTCCTTCTTGGTGACGTTGATTTCGATCCAGCTACCACGTTCGGGAATGACGCGGCACGATGGCATTTTCTGATTGGTCGTCGTGTCGGATTCCAACACGAAGTCAATCCCGGGACTACGGTGCAACTGGCTGACGACGACACGTTCGGCACCGTTGATGATAAATTCACCGCCGCCCATCATGATCGGAATGTCGCCCAGATACACTTCCTCTTCAACCGGTTGCTCTTTCTCAAGACGCAACCAGACGCGGAAAGGCTGACCGTAAGTCAAGCGCAACTGACGGCACTCTTCGGGCGTGAACCGAGGCTTACCCAGTTCGTATCGCACGTAGCTGAGCGCCAGTTTTTTGTCATAGCTTTCGATCGGAAAAATTTCCTGCAAGACGCCTTCGATGCCTTGCAGTTTTCGTTTTTCGGGATCACCCTCATTTTGGAGGAAGTCACGATAGCTGTGGGTTTGGATTTTCGTTAAATCTGGTGGCACGTGATAATCACGACCGCTACCAAACACACGAACAGTTTCAGGCTGTAATCTTCGCTCTACAGGGGTTGCCATATGCGCAGAATCTCCGAATCAGATTTAGGCAAAAACGGAGCGACTGGACAGGTCGCCGTTTTGTAAGAATTGAACTAACAGCGCAACGCGTCTAACACACTTGATTGCGGGGTGAAATCGAAAAAGTGTGCGGGACAAACGCATGCAGCTCCAAAAAAATATCATCTCTTGATTGGTCCCAATCGACCGAACTCGTGTTGTCACGAATTGTTGATTGGTCTAAAAGTAAGCGGAGGCTAAGGTCGACCCCACCGGCTTTCAGTTTCAATTTAAACTTGCGCTTACATCGAATTCGTTTCGATGGCACGAAGTTTGCCTCCCTCTTCTTTAACGTGGTTTAGCGGCAACTAAACAACGCATCTTAGGCAAAAGCTCATCAAATATTGCAACGCCGTCTGACTTGAGTTCGATCGCAAATCCCAAACAAGCAGCGGACACAAAGTTTGCTCGAATACCCAAGTTACCAACAGCCCATAGTTATAACCCAATACCGTGTCAAATTACTACACCGGTTTTAGGAGACAAACAGCCTTTTGGCCCAAAAATTGCCGTATCGGCCAAAGCGTTTAAAAACTCACCTATTTTCACCTCTTGCCCCTGATCTTCCCCATCCGACCCGTAAATTCCGACGCTTGGGTCAAAATATTTGGCAATGGTGGCCGACTGGCCTTTAATCGGTTTCAGCGAAAGAATTGTCGCCGTATGCCGAAAATGAAAATTTGAGGGAGACTAAGTGAAACAAGACTGGCACCAGACGAACTGGGCCAGCCTCGAATCGATGTGCCTGTTGAACCGTGTCGCAAATCGATCTAATTCTTTGGTTCGTGGGAACCAACCAAGCCATAGAGCTCAGTGAGAATCAGATAATCCACCAAGGAACCGCCCAGAAGGTTGTTCTGGACAAACCCTATTTTGATCCGATCTGCTAGCCGAACTACTTAAGTTCGATGCTACCACCAGCGGCTTCAACATCTGCTTTGATCTTGTCGCACTCTTCTTTTGCGGCGCCTTCTTTAAGCGTTGCTGGGCAACCTTCGACCATTTTCTTGGCTTCCATCAAAGAAGCGCCTGTGATCGTCTTGACGACTTTAACAACGTCAAGCTTCTTGTCGCCGAATCCGGTCAGGATCACGTCGAACTCTGTTTTGGCTTCAGCAGCTTCTTCGCCACCACCACCGCCACCGCCACCCATGACAACAGCGCCACCAGCAGCAGCTTCGATCTTGTGCTCTTCCTTCAAGTACTCGCTCAACTCACGAGCTTCCTTAAGGGTCAAACCAGCGATCTTGTCGCCCATTTCTTTAGTTGCTGCGGAAAATTCCATGACTGCTTCTTCTGACATCTGTTCACCTTTCAAATTTGACCCAGCCAAGCCGCGGAAGCTAACCGAAGGTCAAAATTAACTAATACTCTTTGTTCAA